>JBDLRJ010000114.1:0-7530 GCA_039800145.1 Pseudomonadota bacterium
GCCACGCGCGGGACAGGTGCTTGTTGAGCGAGTCCGACTTGTACTGCGTCAGCACCTTGATCTTGTAGACGCCGCTGTTGACGAAGTTGCTCAGGCAGAAGTCGATGATGCGGTAGCGGCCGCCGAACGGGACGGCGGGCTTGGCGCGTTCGCGCGTGAGGGGATCCAGCCGCGTGCCCTGTCCACCCGCGAGGATCATTGCGAGGAGTTTCGACATGGGGTTCTCCCTACGTCACGGTGGACGCGCCCTGCACCGGTCCCGGCGCGCTGGAGGGGGACATTAATCCGGTTCCGGACCGTGGCGAGGGATGTGGCCCCCGGTACCCGACGGTTGATAGCGTGTGCCCCCAGCCATGCGTTCCGTGATGTACCTGCCACCGTCCGGCCAGAAGCGCCGCGGGTTCCTGAAGACAGGACTCGTGGGCGGCGTGCTGCTCGCGCTCGGCGGGGTGGGGTACGTGGCCACGCGCAAGGGGCCTCCGCGCGCACTGCCCGCGGCGGGGCTCCAGGTGCTGGACGCCCACGAATACGCTGTCATCGCAGCCATCGCGGCGCGGGTCATCCCGGACCGGCCGGGCTTTCCCACGGTGGAGGAGATCGGCGTGGCCGCCACGGCGGACGCGGTGCTCGCGAAGGTGGAGCCCTCCGCCCAGGCCGAGGTGAAGCAGCTGCTGAGGCTGTTCGACAACGCGCTCACCAACGCGCTCTTCGGCGGCCGCTTCCGGCCCTTCACCGCGCTCTTGCCCCCCGCGCAGGACGAGGTGCTGAGGGGCTGGCGGGACAGCCGGCTGCTCGTGCGGCGGACCGGCTTCCAGGCGCTCCGGGGGCTGGTGCTCGCGGCCTATTACGGAGATCCCCGCACCTGGAAGGCCGTGGGCTACCCCGGCCCGCAGGAGGTGAAGGCGCCGTGAGCGAGCCCACCAAACCGGACGCAGGCACCGTCGCACCCGGCCCCACCGCTGCGCAGGACAAGCCCGCACCGGCCCCCGGACGCATCCTCTCCGGCAAGCAGCTGGTGGAGGACCAGGAGCTGAGCTGCGACGTGTGCATCGTGGGCTCGGGCCCCGGGGGCTCGGTGCTCGCGCACGAGCTGGTGAGCAAGGGCCACTCGGTGGTGGTGCTGGAAGAGGGCGGCTACTTCCAGAAGGACGTGTTCGACCAGCGCGAGGCCACGGCCTACCCGCGGCTGTACCAGGAGCTGGGGAACCGCTCCACGGACGACCTGTCCATCCAGATTCTCCAGGGCCGCAGCGTGGGCGGCGGCAGCACGGTGAACTGGTGCTCCAGCTTCCGCACGCCGGACAAGGTGCTCGAGCACTGGCGGGACGCGCACGGCGTGGAGGGGCTTACGCCGGAGGCGCTCGCGCCGCACTTCGAGGCGGTGGAGAAGCGGCTCAACATTGCCGAGTGGCCACTGCAGCTGATGAACCGCAACAACAGGATCCTCTGGGACGGTTGCGGGAAGCTCGGCTACCACCGCGCGCTCATCCGGCGGAACGTGAACGGCTGCGCCAACCTGGGGAGTTGCGGGATGGGCTGCCCGGTGGACGCCAAGCAGTCCATGCACGTCACCTACCTCAAGGACGCGGTGGCGCAGGGGCTCAGCCTGTACGCCAACACCCGGGCCGAGCGGTTCGAGTGGAGCGGGCGGAGGGTGACCGCGGTGCACGCCGAGGTGCTGGACGAGGCCACGGACCGTCCCACCGGGCGCCGCGTGAAGGTGAAGGCGAAGGTGTTCGCCTCGTGCGGTGGCGCCATCAACTCCCCGGCGCTGCTCATGCGCTCGGAGCTCTTCGGCCAGGGGCGCGTGGGGAAGCGGCTCTTCCTGCACCCGGTGGTGGTGATGGGGGCGGTGTTCGACACGCCGGTGGAGGGGTACCGGGGCGCGCCGCAGGCCTGCCACAGCCACCAGTTCCTCGAGCGCGGGCAGGGGAAGCTGGGCTTCTTCCTCGAGGTGCCGCCCATCCACCCCATGCTGGCGGCCACCACGTTCAGCGGCTTCGGCCAGGACCACGAGGCGCTGCTGCAGAAGCTCCCGTACCTGCAGGCCATGCTGGCGCTGACGGTGGACGGCTTCATGGAGGACGAGGAGGGCGGGACGGTGCGGCTGCGGGGGCCCCGCGAGCGGCGGCTGCACATCAGCTACCCGCTGAAGGCGTACCACTTCGAGGCGTTCCGCGTGGCGTGCCGGGAGATGGCCCGCATCCAGCTCGCGGCGGGGGCCAAGCAGGTGATGTCCCTGCACGCCGACCCGGTCATCATCGAGCGGGAGGACGATCTCTCGAAGCTGGACGACGCGCCGTGGGAGCCGCTGGGGGTGCGCGTGGTGACGGCGCACCAGATGGGCGGCTGCAGCATGGGGAAGAACCCGGACCAGTCGGTGGTGGACAGCCAGCTGCGGTACCACGGGCTGGACAACCTCTTCGTGGTGGACGGCTCGGTGCTGCCCACGTCCCTGGGGGTGAACCCGCAGGAGACGTTGTTCGGAATTGCTCGGTGGGGTAGCCAGCACGTGTCGGCCGCCGTAGGGTGAGCCGCCGGGGGGCAGCGATGAGCGGCTCGGAAACGCGGGTCACCAAGGTCTCGAAGATCAGCGAACGCCCGCGGGTGTCCACGGAGTCGTGCCTGGTGGAGATTGCCGGGCCGAACCCGGGCAAGCGCTTCGTGCTGGACGAGTCCGAGTGCACGGTGGGGCGGGACGCGAAGAACGCCATCGTGGTGGACCTGGACAACGTGTCCCGCAAGCACGCGCGCTTCAGGGTGGTGGGGGGCAAGGTCTACGTGGAGGACCTGGGCTCCACCAACGGCACCTACCTGAACGACGTGGAGGTCCGGGAGGCGACGGCGCTGCGCTCCGGGGACTTCGTGAAGGTCGGCGGGAGCATCTTCAAGTTCCTGACCGGCAACGACCTGGAGAGCCTGTACTTCGAGGAGATCTACCGCCTCACCATCGTGGACGGGCTCACGCAGGTGAACAACAAGCGGTATTTCATGGAGTTCCTCGAGCGCGAGATGGGGCGCTGCCACCGGTACAACCGGGCGCTCTCGCTGCTGATGATCGACGTGGACCACTTCAAGCAGATCAACGACACGCACGGCCACCTGGCCGGGGACCACGTGCTGCGGGAGCTGGCGTTGACGCTGAAGCAGCGGATCCGGAAAGAGGAGTGCTTCGCGCGCTACGGAGGCGAGGAGTTCGCGGTGGTGCTGCCGGAGTCGGGCCCCGAGAAGGCGCGGAAGTTCGCGGAGAAGATCCGGAAGATCGCCGAGGACCACCCGTTCACGTTCGAGGGGAAGACCATCCCGGTGACCCTGTCCGTGGGCGTGGCGGACCTGTCCTCGGACATGACCGAGCCGCTGCAGTTCATCAAGGTGGCGGACGCAAACCTGTACAAGGCCAAGCGCGGCGGGCGGAACCAGGTGGTGGGTTGAGGCCCGTCAGCCGTTCCGCATCTCCCACAGCTTCCCCTTCACGCCGGGCAGCGACTGGGGCGGGGTGCGGGAGAGGATGAACTGCACCGTGTCGTGCAGCGTCTCCTGGACATCGCGCGCCTTGAAGCCCAGCTCGGCCTCCGCCTTGGAGGCGTCCAGCCAGAACCAGTGCTCGCCGATCTCCACCTCCTGGGGATCCAGCGCGGCTTCCGTGCCGCGCCACTCGGCCACCTTCTCCAGGAGCTTTGCGCCGAGCACGTTGGCAGCGGAGGGCAGCTTGAGCATGGGCGGGGCCACGCCGGAGAGCCGGGAGATGCGCCCGAAGAACTCGTCCATGGTCATGTTCACGCCCAGCAGGTGCCGGCCGTACATGTCGCCGCGCGTGAGCGCCGCCACGAAGGCGTCGGCTGCGTCCCGCACGTCCACGAAGCTCATCCCGCCGCCGGGCAGCGAGGGCAGCTCCCCGTTGAGGAACTTCGCCACCGTCCAGGTGGAGGAGAGCCGCTCGTCCCCGGGCCCCATCAGGAGCGAGGGGTTGAGCACCACCAGCGGCAGGCCGTTCTTCTTGCAGAACTCCAGCGACAGCTTCTCTTCGTAGATCTTCGAGAGGTAGTACGGCCACGTCCCCACCACGGTGATGGGGTAGTCGTCCGCCTCGGTCCCCACGCGCTCCGTCTTCGACACGGCGATGGTGCCGGAGGTGGAGGCGAGGATGATGCGCGGCTTCTGCCCGCTGTCCCGGATGTCCCGCAGCAGCTCGCGCGTGCAGTCCACGTGGAGCTCGAACATCTTGCGCCCGTCCCGCGGCCGGAAGCTGACCAACCCCGCCAGGTGGTAGACGGCGTCCACCCCCTGCAGCGCAGCGCGGACGGCGTCCCGGTCCTTTAGATCTCCGCGGATGTACTCGGTGCGCTGCAGCACCGGGTGGGTGGGCTTCGTCCGCCCGAGCGCGCGGACCTGGTGGCCCGCGTCCAGCAGCTTCTCCACCAGGTGCAGCCCGAGGAAGCCGGTGGCCCCCGTCACGAGGATCTTCACGCGTCACCTCCCGCCGCGCCGCGGCGCGGCTTCTCCACGTCCAGCGGCAGCGCGCTCAGCTGCTCCCAGTTGCTCACCTGCCCGTCGCGGAGCGACTTCACCGACTCCTCGGCGAGCCGGGTGGCGAGCCGGTACGTCTCGCTCTTGCTGAGCCCCGCGGCGCGCGCCTTCACGTCCGAGTAGCGCAGCACGGGCCCAATGCGCACGCGCAGCTCCGCCTTCTTCGGCACCAGGGTGCCGCGCGGGAGCGCGTCGTAGGTGCCCTCGAGGAACATGGGGAGCACGTCCACCTTGTGCTGCATGGAGAGGTAGCCGAGCGTGGGCTTGAACTCGAGCAGCTCGCCGGACCCGGAGCGCGTGCCCTCCGGGAAGATGAGCAGGTGGTAGCCCTGGTTCAGCGCCTCGCCCGCCATGCGGAGCGACTCGCGCAGGCTGCCGCTGCGGTCCATGGGGATGAGGTCCGTGAAGTTCTCGAAGAACACGCGCTTGGCCGCGGTGTCGAAGAAGTAGTCCCGCGCGGCCAGGGCCGTGAGCCGCCGCCCCTGCTCGCCGAGCACCACCTTCACGAGCCCCATGTCGAGGTGGCTCGCGTGGTTGGCCACCACCAGGAAGTTCCGGTTCTGGGGGACGAAGTTCCGCCCGGACACCTTCACGTCGTAGAGGCTGCCGTAGAAGAGCCGCTGCCCCAGCCGGATGGCGGAGCGCCCCAGCGCGGCCACGGGCTCGGGCAGCTCCACCTCCAGCGCGCCGGTGGCCTTCTTCTCCTCCACCACCTCCGCCTTCTTCTCCTCCTGCACCGCGGCGCGGCGGCCGGACTGTTGGACGAGCTTGCGCAGGTCCTCCACCGTCTGGATGGAGGTCAGGTCGTTGACCGCCGCGAGCGGGACGCCGGCCTGCTCGAGCGCCACCGAGAGCTCGGTGAGCATGAGCGAGTCCAGCCCCAGGTCCGCGGAGAGGCGGCTGTCGGCGCGGATGTCGTGGGCGGGCTTCTGCGTCACCTCCGCGATGAGCGGCACGAGCCAGTCCAGGATGCCGCCCTGGGTGGAGGCGGCCTTCTCCCGCGCCTTCTCGCCGCTCTGCGCGGCACGCTCCAACTTCTGCAGCTCCGCCACCACCTGCTTGCGCTTCACCTTGCGCGTGGAGGTGCGGGGCAGCTCCATGTCCGTGAAGCGCAGCACCTTGATGCGCCGGTAGAAGGCCATCTCGGAGGAGACCTTCGCGACGTGGGCCTCGAGCTCGCGGCGGACCTCGTCCCGCGCGCGGTCCTTGTAGTCCGGCACGCAGAGGCAGGCGACCTTCTCCCCGCCGGCGTCGTCCGGCAGCCCCACGATGGAGAGCTCCTTGACGTGCTTGTGCGCGGCGTAGAGCTCCTCGAGCTCGTCCGGGTACACGTTCTTCCCATTGGCGTCGATGATGACGTCCTTGGCGCGGCCCACGAGGTACAGCTTCCCGTCCTCGTCCAGGCGGCCGAGGTCCCCGGTGTGGAGCCAGCCCTCCTTCAGCACCGCGTCCGTCGCGTCCCGGTCCTGGAAGTAGCCGGACATGACGTTGGGACCCCTGGCGATCACCTCGCCCACGCCCGAGGCGTCCGGGTCCTTGATGCGGATCTCAACGCCCGGCAGCGCCGCGCCCACGGTGCCGGCCTGGCGCTTGTTGGTGCGCTCGGTGACGGCGAGCACCGGGGCTGCTTCCGTCAGGCCGTACCCTTCCGCCAGGTTGAAGCCGAGCTGGTGGAAGGCCTTGTGCACGTCGTCCGGGAGCGCGCTGCCGCCGGAGACCATGAACTTGAGCTTGCCGCCGAACTTCCGGTGCACCGGCCAGAAGAGCAGCTTGCCGAGGTTGAGGCTGCTCCGGTTGCGCAGCTCTCCGTGGGTGGCCATCAGCGTCTTGATGGACTGCTCCACCCAGGCGGGGCGCGCCGCCATCTCCTGCGTGATGCGGCGGTGGAGCAGCTGCCAGAGCGCCGGCACGCCGATCATGGCGGTGATGCGGCCCGTCTCGAACACGTCCCCGAGCCGGTCCGCGGTCAGCTCGTCGATGTAGGTAATTTCAGCCCCGCGGCTGAAGGGCATGAGGAAGCCCGCGGAGAACTCGAAGGTGTGGTGCAGCGGCAGCACCGAGAGCAGCGCGTCCCCCTGGCCCACCTCGAACGCGCCGGCGAGCTTGGCCACGAGCGAGGTGAAGTTGCGGTGCGTGAGCATCACGCCCTTGGGGTTGCCCGTGGTGCCCGAGGTGAAGATGAGGGAGGCGAGATCGTCCGGCGCGGCGGTCTTCTTCACCGGCCCGAGGCGGCCGGGCTTCGAGCCGTCCCCGCCCATGGCCTCGGCGAGCGAGGCGACCTTCATGGGGAGCCCGGACTCCTCGAGCAGGGCGCCCAGCTTCGGGAGATCCTCGGACACCTGCTCCGAGAGCAGCAGCACCTTCGCCTCGCTGCGGCGGGCGATGTTGAGGAGCTCGTGCTCGGTGAGGGCCGGGTCCACCGGCACCGCCGTGGCCCCTGCGCGCAAGATGCCGAAGTAGCTGATGCCCCACTCGGGGCGATTTTCACTGAGCAGCATCACCCGGTCGCCGGGCTTCACGCCTGCGGCGAGCAGGTAGCTGCCCACGCGCCCCGCGTAGCGGTGGACGTCCCCGTACGTGAAGCGCTCCTCGCGGTCCCCCGCCACCATGCGGAAGGCCACGCGGTGGCGGTACTCGTGGACCGTGGCGTCGAAGAGCTCGAGCAGGTCTCGGTGGGCGGGGATGACGCGGCGCTTCTCGGACTCCTCTTCCAGCCCGGGGAACACCCACTTCTCGAGCCCCGGCAGGTGCACCTCGAGGAAGTAGGTGCGCCAGTCCAGCGCCTCCGGGTCCCACGGGATGACGGCCTTGTCCGCTTCCGCCATGCGCGCGTACACGGCGCGGGTGTTGTCGCAGCGGAAGACGTACCGGTTCTCCCAGAGGAAGGGCATGAACAGGTCCACGAGGCCGCTGAGCGACTTCGTGGTGTCCTCGAAGTCGTCCACCTGGGAGGTGATCTTGTCCACCACCGCCTGCACGCCGGGGGCGCCCCACGCCGGCCGC
>JBDLRJ010000115.1:0-14230 GCA_039800145.1 Pseudomonadota bacterium
AGGATCCGCGCCTCGCGAATTTCCGGCTCGTCCACGTCCGGGGCGAGCGCGATGCCGACCCGTCCTGGCGCACCGCGGACGGCAACGCGCGCAGCGCGAGGCGGCTGGCAGACGCGGTGAAGGAAGGGGACGCGCCCGTCCGGGCGCTGGACTTCCTCTTCCTTCGCTGCATGGGGCTCATCCGCTTCCACCGAGGGATGTACCAGGTGGCGCTGGCGAAGGACCTCGGCTTCACCGCCGCGTTGACGGAGGACGAGGCGCGGACGACGCGGCGGGTCCACACCTTTGCCTGGAGGGATCTCAACCCGGACATCGAGCGGGCGCACGAGCTGCTCCGGCTCGAGTTGGCGAAGGACGCGGAGCTGGAGCTGTTCCTCTCCCCGTTCCTCGGGCGCATCCGCGTGGGACAGTCCCCGCGCGTCATCGCGCAGGCGCTGGTGCGGGCGAGCCACTACGCGCAGGGGAAGGATCCCTCGCCGTGGCCGTCACAGCCTGAGGAGGGAACCGGCGCGGAGTACCGCGCGACCGCGGCGCGGGATTGGCTCGAGCGCGTGGTGCAGGCGGGCAGCCGCGCCCCGCGCGCAGCCATCACCGAGGCGCAGGCCGACCCGCACCTCGGAGACACCTCGGGGCGCTTTGCGTTGCCCTCCAGCCTCACGGCGTTGGAGTTGGACGAGGATGCGCTCGTCTACGGCGCGGGGATCCTCGAGTTCGAGCACCTCGTGGGAGGTGGGGCAGCTGCAGGTGACTTTGCCCAGTCTTCGCTCGCCGCGCGGCTGGTGACGACGGGGGACCTCGCGCGCCACGTGGAGGCGGAGCACGCGGTGCTCGGGGTGGGGCGTTCCTCGGTCCTGGATTTCCACGAGCACGAGGCCCTGCGCGCCACGGCCCGGACGCTGGGGATAGAGGCCCGGCGTGCAGGGAAGGCCATCCTGGAGGGGCGCCGGGTGGTTCGCCACTTGCAGCTCGCGTGGGCGCCGCTGAAGAAAAAGGACCTGCCGCAGGGGAGCCGCGCCGTTGACCCCCTGAAGCCGACCTGGGCACCACCGAAGCCGAAGGAGCCGCTGCAGGGGGTGACCCCCGGGCACCTCGAGCCGTTCGCGCCCGCGCTGGCGGGGCTGCTCGGCCAGGCGCGGGCTCTCCTGGCCGTGGCCGAGGACATCCGCTCGCTTCGCGCCCAGCAGGAGGCGGTCCTCGCCCCCGCTCACGCAGACGTGCTCGCGTCTCTCCGGGCGGAGGTAGAGGCGCTGCGGCTGGCCTCGGTCGGCCTGGTGGAGATCTGCAACAGCCTCAGGCGCCGCGCGCTGGAGGTGAAGCGTCTTCCGGCGGCGGACGCCGGGGGGCAGGCCGCGGAGGACAAGCAGAGGCAGGAGGACGAGCTGCAGCGGCTGGGTGAGGCGCTGAAGGCCCATGCAGCGCAGCACGTGCAGCAGGCGGACGCGGCCGCGGGGGAGCTCGTGAAGCGCCTCCGGGACGCCGGGCGGGCCGGGGCAGACCCGGAACTGCTCGCCGCCCTGCTCGGGCATGCCGAGGTGGCACGCGGCGCCGGCGAGCGCCACGAGCAGGAGGCACGCCTCCTGGAGGAGGTGCGGGGCGCATCGCAGGAGGCCGGGGAGGAGGCGGAGAAGAAGGTGCCGGTCACGGCCCTTGCCCGCAGCCGCCGACTGGTCGCCACGCACCGCTTGGCGCGGCTTCGGGAGCGCCAGGGAAACGCGGGCGAGGCGAAGGTGTTGCTGGCCTCCATCTCCGAGGCGAGGGCCGAGGAGTTCCCCTACGAGCACAGGTCCGCGGTGCTGGCCCACCGGATCGTGGCGCACCATGCGCTCGCGCGGATGACGGGGGCTGGAACGGACGCCGAGCACCCGTTCGAGCGGGCCATCAAGGACGCGCGCGAGTGCCTGGGACTGCCGGTGCTGACGCCGACAGGTGCCGAGAAGGCGGCTGTGGAGAAGGCGGCTGCGGCAGAGAAGTCCGCGGCAGAGAAGTCTGCTGCGGAGAAGTCCGCGACCGTGGCGGCCCCCGAGCCTGTCCGTCTTACCGCCGAGCACCGCGCCATCATCCGTGCCCACGCCGTGCTCATGGAGCACGCCTACGCCGCGGAGATGGTGCTCCAGGGCGGCGTGCGGCTGGACCGCGCCATCTGCTGGATGGAGGCGCTGCTCGCAGACCGCAAGGCCTGGCTCGGGTGGGAGCACCCGGACACGCTCGCCATGGCACTGGACCTTGCCGCGGCGCTGCGCAGGCGCGGGCGTACTGCTGCAGCTTCGTCCAACGCCACGCCGGGGCAGGACGACGTGCAGCGGGCGGACCTGGTGGTGGAGGCGGTCCGCGGGGGGCACGCGCCGGGCTCGCTGTTCGATCCCCTGGAAGCGCGGCCGGACACGTTCAACCCGAGGGATCTCCTCGCCGTTCCCTTCGAGACCGCCGGCTGGAGTGCGCGCAACGTCTCCGGCGGCGAAGGCTACGAAGTCGTGGACCTGCCCATGTGGCTCCACGGCCTCTACGACGCCCTGGACGGCGACGCGGTGCGCGCCACGAAGTTCGAGGAGAGCCTCGTCCCCAAGCTCAAGCGCTTCGGGGAGCTGTGCTTCCGCGGACTGCTGGATCTCTTCTGGGAGCTGCGGAACCTGGAGCGTCCGCCCCGCTCGGACGACGAGGGCGTGTCCGACGTGGAGCGCGAGAACGACCTGCTGCTCCAGCAGAGCACGGACCTCATTGCCGAGGTGCTGTTCCGCAACGTCAAGGATGACCCCAGGCCGCCCATCCCCACGCGGGTGGAGGCGCTGTCCCTGCCCGAGGGTCCCACCGAGCTGCTCCGCTCTCTTGCTCCGCCGGGCATGGGAGACGGGGCGGGGGCGCTGCGCGGGCTGGACGCGCGGCTCGCCGAGCTGGGGGCGCTTCCGCCCGGTGCGCTGGGGGAAGATCCGCGCGTGTACTGGGAGCTCCCGCTCGCGCCCAAGGCGGACCGCACGCGCTACGACTTCTCGCTCCGGGAGTTGCGGCAGCAGCTGCGCCGCCTGGTGCAGCGGCTCCTGGACGTGGGCTTCCTGTCCAGCGTGTCCGAGCGCAGCGTGGGCAAGTCCCCGCGCCTGCAGGTCTTCATCGCGGCGGACCTCGGCGAGCCGGTGGTGCGCGCCACGTTGGTGGACGTCATCTCGGCCATGCACGCCGAGTTCATCCACGCCTTCCGCGCGGTCTTCAAGGAGTACCGCGGCGGGTTCGAGCGCAACCTCTCCATCATCCCGCTGCTCTGGTACCCCAACCCCTCGGCGGCGGAGCCGAAGGATCCCCGCGAGACGGAGGACTTCGTGCGCGCGGTGCGCCACGAGGAGGCCTCCATGCTGCAGGCCGTGCTGGACCTGCGCCGGGCCGTTTTCCGTGCCGCCAGCCGCGAGCGCTTCGTTCCCACGGTGTACGTCAGTTCACGGGTGACGGACGGCGGCGTGTTGTCTGTCCAGGAGTCGGTGCAGCAGACGCATGACTTCATCCACCTGTGCGCCCGCAGCGACATGGGGAAGGACGACTGGCTGCGCTCGGTGCTGATGGGGCCGTACGGGCGGGACGCGTTCGGCACCTTCGGCTGCGTGGAGCTGGATCTCCCCGTGGACCGCATCCGCGAGTACTTCGCCGGGCGCCTCGCGCGCATGGTGATGGGGGAGCTGCTGGACGACTCGGTGGAACAGCGCGCCGAGCTGGTGGACCCCGCGCGGGACGGGCAGCGCGCGGCGCTCGAGGCACGGCTGGACACCTCCGCGGAGGGGGTCCACGCGGAGCTGGGCAGCGCCTGCGAACGGCTCGCGCGCAAGGCAGTGGCCGGCTACGAGCCGGTGGAGGAGGACCCGGACCCGGTGGACGTGCTCGCGCAGCACGCGGACGCGAAGGGCGAGGAGGTGTCCCGCGTCATCCTCGGGGGCTGGCATGAGTCGGTGGCCCCCGGCTGCACCATGGACCTGCTGATGCAGGACCTCCGCGTGGAGGCCCGCGGCGTGGCGCGCGAGGCAACCCGGCTCGTCCGCGAGCGCAGCGACGAGACCGTGGCCAGCGTGGCCCGCGGCAAGGCCCTCAACTCGCCCGTGCTGCGGCTCGCGGCCTTCGCCGGGCTCGAGTCCAAGCGGGTGGAGGAGCAGACGGAGGCGTTGGACGACGCGCAGGCGCTCGCGCTGGCCGAGCAGCTGCCGGACCCGCTGCGCGCCATCCTCCCCGCGTTCGCCGCCGTGCGCACTGCCGCGGAGGCGGTGCCACGCCGCCCGTGGCTGCGCGCGGCGGAGGTGGCCATGGCACCGCTCGGCTTCGCGCTCGCGGCAGTGGCGGGCTACGCACTCTCGCTGCGCAACGGATGGTACCTCCAGCCCGGTATCGCGGAGGTGCTCGCCACGCGCGTCCTCCCCTGGCTGGGAGCCCTCGGGGCCGTGGCGCTGACGCACGCGGTGCTCGAGTGGCACCGGCGTCGACGAACGGCGGGGATGCGAGCCGCCATGGAGGAGGCGGTCGAGGCCGTCCGGCGCGTGGTGATGGGCGCGCGCAATTCCATCCAATCCTTCCTGGACGCGCGGATTTCCTTCCTCGTGGCCTCCATCCGCCGCGGCGTGGCAGCCCGCTCCGCGGAGCAGGCGCACGTGGACGCGCAGCTCGCGCGGCGGCTCAAGGCGGGGGCGGAGGCGGCCGAGCGGGATCTCCGGCGCCACGCGGAGGTGCTCGGGGTGCACGCGGAGGGGCCCTGCTCCTTCGGACAGCCGCCCGTGGATGGACTGGAGCGGCTGGTGGAGCAGCCGGGGCGTGCCCGGAGCGCGCTCCTGGACCCGGAGGCGGTGCTCGGCTACTGGCACGACCGGCTGGGGCCGCCCTCGTCGCAGCGCACCTTCATGCCCGGCGTGCTCGCGCTGGCAGCGCCGGTGGCCGGCTGGCGCTCCGGGGAGTGGTTCGCGCGGCGCGAGCAGCTGCTCGGCTTTGGACGGCAGCACTTCGCGGAGCTGCTGGACGAACAGGTGTGCGAGCACCCGCGCTTCGCCGGGGCCCTGGGCCAGCGGGTGGACGCGGTGGCCCGGCGCAGCGCCGCGCAGCTGGGCTTCCCCGGGTACCTCAAGGGCTCCGAGGGGCTGGACGACGACGGCGTGCTCATCCTCGCCGAGGCGGACCTGGTCCTGCGGCCGCGGCTCGCGGCGCTGCTGCCCGAGGGGAGATCCGACATCCGCGTGCGCACCGTGCCGGTCCGCACCCACGCCGCCTACCTGCTCACGTTGGCGCAGGGCGTGGCCCCGCAGCTGCCGCTCATGCACCGGCGCCACATGGGCCACTACGACAACGCCTTCGTCTGGAAGGGTGACGAGCCCCCAGCCCACATCCTCACCGGCATGGAGGAGGGCGTGAAGAGCCTCTACGCGCGCTTCGGCCGGGACGAGAACAAGAAGCCATGATCGAAGTCCTCCGCGCATTGCTCGGGGCCGTGGGCCCGCTCCTGTCCTGGGGACTGTCCGGGCTCCTGTCGCTCGTGGGGCGGCTGTCGTACGGGGACACGGGGCTGGTGCTGCTCGCGCTCGCGGGGCTGCAGGTGTCGCTCGCGCTGGGCAACCAGGCGGCGACCCGCTGGGCCATCCAGCGCCGGGTGGAGCGCAAGGAGGAAGGGCCGCTGCCCTGGTCCACCACGCTGCTGATTGAACTGGGCTTCAGCCTGCTGGCGCCGCTCTACGTGCCGCTGCACGGCGCGTGGGCGGCGGTCAACGCGCTGTGGAACTGGATTGCGCGGGGGGCCGAGCGGCGCCGGGCGCGCGGCGTGGAGGACGCGGAGCCCGCGTCTCCCGCGGCGAAAGAGGGCGGCGACCAGGACGAGAAGGGCAAGGACAAGAAGAAGGACAAGGCGGCCACTCCCCCGCCGCCGCACCTCAGCGCGGGCCACGGCCCGTCCTACCTGCTCGGTGCCGCGGGGACCGCGGTGGTGGTGGCGGCGCTGCTCGCGCTGGAGCCGCTGTTCCGCGTGTCGCTCGGGCTGGCGGAGGGGCAGGGCGTCTACGACACGGTGACGCTGGGACGGTTGCCGGGTGCAGCGTTGTCGCTCCCGCTGGAAACCAACGCCTCCCGCTCGCTCCTCGTGGTGGGCTTTGCCTACCTGTGCCTGTTGTCCATTCTTGCAAGGGTGACGCGGCTGTTCTCGCACGCGCACGTGCACGCGGATCTCCTCGCGGTGATGGACCAGCCGCAGGTGCTGCCGGCGTGGCGGCTCGGCGCCGGCCACCTGCCGCTCTACACCGCGGTGAAGGCCTACCGGGACTGGGCGAAGCCCGTGGGGCTGGTGAGCCTGGGACTGCTCGCGCTGGTGCTGGTGCTGGGGCACCAGCCGCCGTACACCGTGCCGGTGCCCGCCGTGGCCCTCGCGGTGGTGGTGGCGGTGGCGTGGTTGCTCAACCTGGTGCTGCATGGCCGCTACGTGCCGGCCCCGGCGCAGGTTGCGCCCGAGGCGCCGCCGGCCCCTGAGCCGACCGCCGCGGGCTGGGCCGAGGTGCTCGCGGAGTTGGCCGCGCGCAACGGCGGGCTCCAGCCGCTGCAGCACGCGGACGCGCCGCGGTCGGTGCAGGCGCGTGCGTTCGTGGAGGTCACGCCCCCGCACGTCTCCCCGGGGCTCCTGGAGCTTCTCCCGGACGGGCCCGCGCGCCGGCTCACGGAGCTGCAGGCGCGGGTGCTGGAGCGGCTCGCGCGCATGACGCGCACCGGGCGCGACGGGGCTTCCACGAAGGGGGCGCTCCGGCTCGCGGCCTCGGAGTCCCACGCGCTGGACGACGTGCACGGGGGCTTGTGCGTGGTGGCGGGCGAGGGCAGTGGCCGCACCACGCTCGTGCTGCTCGCGGCGGCGGACCACGCACTCGCCTGCTCGCGGGCCACGCTGGTGCTCCTGCCGTCGGCAGAGGCGGCAGATGCGTTCGCGGCGAAGGGGAAGCTGGCCATCGGCGCCTCTTCCCTGCGGTGGAACGTGCGGCTGCGGCGCCTGGGGGCGGAGGCGGCGCAGGACCTGGAGGCCGGGGTGGTGCCGGACGTCCTCGTGGGCGCGCCGCAAGATCTCCTCGGGCCCACGCTCGAGCGGCCGGACGTGCTCGAGTCCCTCGGGCTCGTGGTGGTGGACGACGCGGAGGAGATTGCGGGGGCGGCGGAGGCGCACGTGCAGCTGGCGCTCCGGCGGCTCATGTCCCGGTTGCGGGACTTCCGGGCGGCGAAGGATCCCGAGGCGAAGTTGGACGCGCGGGCGCTGGTGCTCTCCGGCCCCTCCATGCACGACGCGGCGCTGTGGCAGCAGGCGCTCGTCCCCGGCGTGACGTACGCGGACCCGCTGCACTTCGTGGCGCCTCCCGTCCCGGCAGGTGAGCGCCCCGCGCCCGTGGCGGTCACCGTGGGCGAGAAGCCTGCGCGCACGGCCCTCCTTGGCGAGGTGCAGGGCAAGGCCCTTCAGGTCTTCCACGATCTCTCCCGCCTGAAGCCTTTGTCCGGCGCGCAGGGGCGCACGCGCCTTCGTCCCGCGGACGTCGTGGCCGCGTGCGAAGCGGTGGGTGCTCCCTGGTGTTACCGGACCACCCGCGACGGCGAGCGGTCCACCGGGGTGCTGCCGTTCCGGCTCCCGCAGGAGCCCCGCCACCGCGTGGAGGCGCCGGAGCGCGCCGCGGTCATCCTGCTCGCGGGCCCCGTGGCCTGCGTGGAGCGGGAGCAGGCTCGGCTGGGGTTGGCGGGCGCAGAGGTGGTGGAGACGCTGCGCGTCCCCGCGGTGGCGTTCCTCCGCGTGGTGGACGAGGACGAGGCGTGGGTGGCGGACAAGGCGCGCACGGATTCCGACGGGACGGTCCGGACGTTGCTCGCCACCTTCCCGAGGCCCGCGGCCACGCACCCGGTGGGCCTGGTGCGTGAGCGCCACGTCTCCGCGGAGTTGCTGCGCCGCCCCGTCGAGGTGGAGACGGTGGTGTCACTCTTCGGCGCGGAGCCGCTCGCGCGCCTGCGGGCGCTGGCCCGTGCGCAGCTGGCAACGGTGACGCAGTCACGCGCCATCACCGCGGACGGCTTCCGGGACAGGGTGCACCTGCAGCTGCTCTCGCGCGGCGTGCGTGACGGCGCGGCGGGTGACGCACTCGCCTCGGCGCTGCTCCTCGCGCCTCCGCCTTCCTCGGTAGAGGACGCGTCCGTCCGCTCGGCGACGGTGCGGGTGCCGTCACGGCCGGGGCTGACCTGGCCCGTGGACGCGGGGACGGCGCACCGCCGGTACTATCCGGGCGCGGTCTTCTCCACGCGCGAGGGCCGGTTCGAGGTGACCGGGCGCATCTTCGAGGGCGAGGTGGAGACGGAAGGCACGGGCCTGACGTTGACGGCGGAGCCGCTCTCAGACGAGCTGGTCTCCGTGCCACTGCGGCGCTCCTCGGTGCGGCGCATGGGGGCCGCGGCGGGCACGCTGGGTGGGCTCGAGCGGATGGCGCGCAAGCGGATCCAGGCGGGGCGCGCGTCGGTGGACATCGAGGCGGCCACGGTGGACGTGTCCACCGAGCACGTGGGCACGCTCCACCTGAGCCCGGACGGGCGCGTGGTGAAGAACCGGATGATCTTCACCGCCGGGAGCCCGGACCGCGTCCGCGGCAGGTACCAGACGGCGGGCCTGTTCCTCTACCCGGAGCCGGACGAGCGGCGGGAAGAGGGCGCGACGAAGCTGGACCGGGACGGGCTGCGGCTGCTCGCGGTGGTGATGCGGGTGGCGCTCCGGTCTGCGTACCGCCGCGGTGACCGCGCGGTAGACGTGGTGCTGCAGCTGGATCCCGCGGGCGAGCGGCCGTCGCAAGGACGCCGTACCTCGGAGGTCGAGGAGGACCGGCCCGCGGAGTCCCGCACGCGTGCGCTGGGCGTGGAAGACGCGATCGTCCTGGTGGATGCGCAGGAGGGCGGCACCGGGGCAACGCGGGCCATCGCGCGGGACGGCGTGGCCCCGCTGCTCCAGGCGGCGTGGGCGCTGCTCGGCCCAGCTCCCGGCGAGGACGCGCGGTGGCGTTGGATGCTCTTGCACGACGACGTCGCTCCCGAGAGCGACGACGACCTGGATGCACTCGACGACGTGGGGCCGGAGTCGGCGAGCCGCGCGTGGGCCGACCGGGTGAGCGAGGTCCGACGCTGGCTCGAGGAGCGCATCCAGTTGCCGGCTGCCGACGGGGTTGCGCCCGCCGCGAAGCCCACGTCGACCGAGGGCGAGGAGTCCGCGCCTCCTGCGAAGCGCAGCGAGTTGCAGTGGGTGCCCATCCCGGACGGGCCCGAGAAGGAATGGGTGGGGCAGTACGCGCGGATCCAGCCGGGCGACGCGAAGCTCGTGGAGGTGTGGACCGCTCTCAAGCTTCCGGAGAAGCCGGGATCCGTCACCGAGTTCGTGGACGTGCTCGACAAGGTGTTCGAGTGGATGCACGCGAACATCAAGTACGAGTTGGACGAGGTGACGTACAAGCAGGCGGAGTACGTGGCCCGCGTCGACGAGGTTCTCGACAAGAAGCGCGGCGACTGCGAGGACATGGCGCTGCTGTTCGCAGCGTTCGTGAAGCGCTCGGGAATCGATTGCCGGGTCGTGTTGGTTCCCGGCCACGCGCTCTGCCAGGTGTCGCTCGGGAAGTTCTCCCCGGACCAGGTCGTTGCCGAGGTGCTCCGCCGAGAGGCGACGCGCGCGCGAGAGCACGGCCTGCGCCCGATGTGCTTCCCGAACTACCAGACGCGGACGGCACAGGGGTGGAAGCCGCGTGGGGACAACGCACTCGGCTTCGACCGGGTGGACGGTGCCCGCTACGCGTACTTCGGCGGCACGGAGCTCGAAGTCGCGGTCACGAGGGACCCGGACGGTTCGTCCTGGTTGTGCGTGGACGAGGCGCAGTCCCGCGTGCTCGGGGCGGTGGACCCGTACAAGCGGCCGGAGCCCGGGAGCCTGGACGTGAGCGAGCCCGTCCTCGGTGACGATGGCTCCTGGGCCGAGGGGACGATCTCGGTACCCTACGTCGCGCCGGACAAGCCCCCAGTTCCCAGTCGCCTCGTCCGCAAGGAGTCCAAGCCGGCAGCCAGGCCGGACGCTGCGGTTGCGACGGACGCTGCGGTTGCGACGGACGCTGCAACTGCGACGAACACTGCTACTGCGACGAACACTGCTACTGCGACGAACACCGCAACTGCGACGGACGCTGCGGTTGCGACGGACGCTGCGGTTGCGACGGACGCTGCAACTGCGACGGACACGGCGGCTGCGAAGAAGGCGCCGGAGAATTCCCCGCCGCGAAAGTCCGTGCCGGTGCCGTACCCGGAGAAGGTGGGCCGCGTCTTCCGGAAGCCCCGCCGCTCGCTGCCGCCGCAGGATCTCGGCGTCGTCTACCCGCGTGAGCTCCCGGAGGGGCTGCTGACCTGGCGCCGCCTGCGCTGGACGTTCGGCGCCGCGATCGGCGGGGCGCGGCGTCCGTATGTACTCGATCTCGGCATCGACGCGCGCGCGGTGGACGGCGCGCTGGGGCTCGCGCACGTCATGGCGCCGCCGCTGAAAGCGCCCGAAGGTTCGAAGGAGAAGGCGCCCGGCCGCGTGGTGGAGCGCGCCACGGAGGCGCTGCGTGCCATGGAGGGTGCGCGTCCCACGGTGGAGGCGCTCGTCGTGGAGTTGAAGTCGCTGCTGCGCGCGAGCCGCCTGGACACGGACGACGCGGCCGCCGAGACGGAGCGGGCCGAGCGGCTCATCTCCCGTCTCGTGGACGAGTCCTGCCTGAAACCCTACTTCGGCGTCCCGCGCGAGCGGTCCTGCGCGGTGGCGCGGGCGCTCGCAACCGGCACCGCGGACACCTGGGGCCGCACGGTGCTCCACGCGCAGCTCCGCTCGCTCCTCGTCGGCAGTGCGGTCCTCAGCTTTGACGCGCGCGGTTGGCCCAGCCTCGTCGCGCCGCCGCCGGACAAGTCGGGGGCCTCCGCCGGACGTTGGACCTGGGAGATCGGGGGCAAGCCGTGAGGAATGTCACTCGGGCCGCGTGGGTGCTGTGCCTGGCCGCCGCCTGCTCGCGCGAGCCGCGGCGCCCGGAGTTCCCGCAGCTGTCGGGCCACGAGCCGTTTCCCGGCATCACCGCGCTGCACATGCTCGCCGAGCAGCCGCAGCGCCGCGTGCCGCTCCCGGCGGGGTTCGCCGGGGTGCTCCCGTGCGAGGACGGGTGGCAGTGGGGCATGAACGGCAGCTCGTTCGTGGCCATCCACCGGGCGCCGGGGGCGGAGACCGGGCTGGACGTGGTGTTCGTGGTGGAGCAGTCGCAGCCCATGGGCGCGCCGCTGCGCAAGACGGCCGCGGAGACCGCGGCGGCGCTCATCAAGCGCCTGCCCACCTCGGCGCGGGTGGGCGTCGTCACCTTCGGGGGCGAGGAGGGTGAACGCCGCGCGCTCCAGGACACGGGGCTGCGCGAGCAACTCGTGGGGATGCTGAAGAGCGCGCGGGTCATCGAGGGCTCGAGCGTCGCCGCGGGGCTGGCCGCCGCGGAGGAGCTCCTGCCTGCGACGGGAGACCGCGCGCGCAGCGTGGTGGTGGTCGCGTCGGCCCAGGCGGGGACGCGTGGGGCGCGGGCCGTGGCCTCGCGCCTGGGGGGCGCGGGAACGAGCGTCTCGGTGGTTGCGCTCGGCAAGGGCGCCGCGCTCTCGGAGGTGGCGGAGGCGGGGCAGGGGCAGTTCGAGCTGGTGGGCGAGGGTGCCGCGGCAGGTTCAGTGGGGGCCTGCGTCGGGACGGGCCGGCCGGGGACGGGGCCGGTGGATGCGTGGGTGGTGGCCTCGAAGCTGACCGGTGGCGGTGCGCGGTTGCCCGCCACCATGAGCCAGTTCCGCTTCCTCGCGCGGGTTGAGCCCACGCTGACGGGCACGGCGGGCCTGGAGGACGCGGCGCTGAGGCTGGTGAAGGACCAGTTGGATCCGCTCGGCGTGATGCCGGAGGGGACCTGGTCCCGCGCCGCGGACGGACTGGCGCAGGGGGCCGGCGAGGGGGCCTCGGTGACGAAGCGTGCGGGCGAGGCGCTGGCGCAGGGACTGGCGCAGGGAGCAGCCGGGGGCGCGGATGCCGCGAAGGCCGTGGGCGATGCGCTCGCGGAGAAGGTGGCCGGTGGCGCAGACGCGGCGAAGGGCGCGGGCGAGGCGCTCGCGCAGAAGGTGGCTGAGGGGGCCGACGCCGCAAAGCTCGCAGGCGGTCTTGCTGCCGGTGGCGTGGACGCCGCGAAAGCCGTGGGCGAGGCCGTGGCCCAGGGGGTGGCGGGGAGCGCTGCCGGCGCGGTGGATGCCGCGGGACAGGCGCTGGCGCAGGGCGCGGAGAAAGGTGCCGACGTCGCGAAGGCGGCAGGCGAGGCGCTGGCCGACGGCGTGGCAGGGAGCGCCGCCGGTGCAGCGAATGCCGCGGGCAAGGCGGTGGCCGCCGGGGCCGACGTGGCGAACGCCGCGGCTGCAGCGCTCGGTGGAGAGCGCGCGGGCGAGGGGCAGGGAGAGGACGTGGCACCCCGGCGGGAGGTGCGCGTGGGAGTGTCCGGCGTTGGGCAGGACAGCGACCACGGTGACTGGACGGGCTGGCGCTGGATGGGGGCGAACCGCCACGGGGCGCGCTGGCGGCTCGGGGCCATGACCGGGACGTACCGCCGCAGCCTGGTCTCCTCCGCCGCGGCGGTCGTGGGGAAGACGCTCGAGGAGGGGACGCCCACGCGGCTCGTCGTGGGCTACCTCGGTGACGGCCGAGACGACGAGCGGGGGCTCGGCGTGGTGATGGTGTGCACGCGGCCGGAGTGCCCGGCGGCGCGCGCCTTCGCGGAGCTGGTGTCCCAGGCCCGCCCACCGGACCGCGGCCGCGCCGAGCTCGAGTCGGGTGGCGAGTCCATCCAGGAACTGGCCTTCCAGGCCGGGTTCCTCTGGTTGCGCTAGGGCAAGGGCCCCGGAGACGCGCTCATGTCGAAGCTGGCAGTGGGGACGCAGTTGGACGGGCGCTACGAGGTGCTGCGCCTGCTCGGCGAGGGCGGGATGGCGACCGTGTACCTGGTACGCCACCTCGGGCTGCACAGCGAGCACGCGCTGAAGGTGCTGAACCCGGAGCTGTACGCGCTGGAGGAGGTGCGCGCGCGCTTCCTGTCCGAGGGGCGCATCCAGGCGAAGCTCCGCCACCCGCACGTGGTGCCCGTGACGGAGATCGTCACCGCGCCCGTGGCGGGGCTCGTCATGGACTACGTGCCGGGCCAGACGCTCGGCGAGCACCTGCGGTCCCACGGCGCGTTCAAGGATCTCGCCGAGGCGAAGCGGCTGTTCCTCCAGGTGTTGGACGGCGTGGGCGAGGCGCACCGGAACGGCGTGGTGCACCGGGACCTGAAGCCGGAGAACGTCATCCTCGGCGCGGACTCGCGCGGCCAGTTGCTCGCGCGCGTCACGGACTTCGGCATTGCGCGGCTGGACGAGGGGGGGCGGCAGACGCGGACCGGCGCTCGAATGGGGACGCCGTACTACATGAGCCCCGAGCAGGTCCGGGGGGCGGACAAGGCAGATGCCCGCTCGGACATCTTCGCGCTGGGTTCCATCCTGTACGAGATGGTGACGGGCGCGGTCGCCTTCGCCGCGGACAGCGACTTCGACGTGATGCAGCGCGTGGTGAGCGCGGACTACGCGCCGCCCGAGCGCGTGGTCACGGGGCTCGAGCCGTCCATCGCGGCATGCATCCAGCGTGCGCTCTCGGTGAAGCCGGAGGACCGGTTCCAGACGTGCGACGCGTTCGCGGCGGCGCTGCGCGGCGGGGCGCCTGCTTCTCCCGTTGCCCAGCCCGTTGGAACACCGGTTCCTGCACGGCAGCCGTCGCCAGCGACTTCGCCCGCACCCGCACCCTCCAGGACAGGGGGAGCATTCCTGGTCTTCGGTGTCCTGGGCGTCGTGGGCGTCCTCGGGCTCCTCCTGGTGACGGGCGCCGTGGGGATCTGGGGTTGGCGTCGGGTGGAGGCACGGCAGGAGGAGCTGCAGGCGCAGGCCGCCGCGGAGCGCCGGGCCGCCGAGGAGGCCCAGGGGCGCGCTGCCCAGCAGGTGGAGGCCCAGCGCCGGAGCGCATCCGCCGAGCTGGAGGCGACGCGGAGAAGGGCAGCGGAGGAGCTCGCGGCGGTGCAGCGCCAGGCGCGCGAGGAGCTGGCCGCAGCGGTGGAGCGTCAGCGCGCGCTGCAGGCGCCGCCGCCCGACCCGCGGCCCAGGTTCGACGACGGGCCCTCCGGGCGCAGGG
>JBDLRJ010000116.1:0-15212 GCA_039800145.1 Pseudomonadota bacterium
GCTGCAGGCGCCGCAGTTGGCCGGGTCGTTCTGGAGGTTCTTGCAGATGCCGGCGCAGTCGGTCTGGCCCGTGGGGCACTTGCAGGTACCGGACTGGCACGTCTTGCCGCCGGTGCAGACCGTGCCGCAGCTGCCGCAGTTGGAGGCGTCCGACTGGAGATTGGCGCAGGTGCCGGAGCAGCAGGCGTTGCCGCCAGGGCACACCTTGCCGCAGGCCCCGCAGTTGGACACGTCGTTGCTCAGGTTGCGGCAGACGCCGCCGCAGTCCGTCTGGCCCGCCGGGCAGACGCAGTTGCCGGCCGAGCAGAACTTGCCGCCGGTGCAGACCTTGCCGCAGCTGCCGCAGTTGTTGTTGTCCGTCTGCAGGTTTCGGCAGCTCCCGGAGCAGCAGGTGGGCGCGCTGGAGGAGCAGACCTTGCCGCAGGCGCCGCAGTTGCTGGCGTCCGTCTGGAGGTTCTTGCAGACGCCGCCGCAGTCCGTCTGGCCCGCCGGGCACACGCACGTCCCGTTGCTGCAGAACTTGCCGCCAGTGCAGACGTTGCCGCAGCCGCCGCAGTTGGCGCTGTCCGTGTTGAAGTTCTTGCAGCTTCCCGAGCAGCAGTACCCGGACGAGCCGATGGTGGAGACGCAGTTCGTGGAGCAGCTGCCGCAGTAGTTGCGGTCCGTCTGCAGGTTGCGGCACACGCCGGCGCAATCCGTCTGGCCCGAGGGACAGACACAGCTGCCGTTCACGCAGGACTTGCCGCCGGTACACTTGTTGCCGCAGCTGCCGCAGTTGTTGTTGTCGTTGGACTTGTTCTTACAGCCGCCGCCGCAACAGATGCCGTTGCTGCCGAAGCTGTTGGCGCAGTTGTTCCCGCAGCTGCCGCAGTTGGCGGAGTCCGTCTGGTAGTTGCGGCAGGAGGAGTTGCAGCAGTTGGTGCCGCTCGCGCACCTCTTGCCGCAGCCGCCGCAGTTGTTGTTGTCGTTGGTGAAGTTGGTGTTGGTGCAGACCGGGCAGGTGCTGCACGCGGTGCAGGTGCTGCAGGCCCTGCAGGTGCTGCAGGTGTAGCAGGACCAGCAGTACATGTAACAATAACACGTGACGTACCAACCGCAGACCCAGCAGCCCCAGCAGTCACAGCAGTAGATGGGCGTCCAGTAGCAGTAGCAGGCCCAGCCGCAGCCGCAGATGTACCAATAGCAGTTACACGAATAGGTGTAGCAGTTGCACTCGTACGTGTAGCAGTTGCAGTTGCAGGTGCTCGTCTGGCACTGGTTGGCGTTGCAGGAGCCCTGGCAGACCTGGGCGTAGGCCTCGTTGGCCCAGCCCCCGAACAGCAGGGTGAGGAGGATGAGCAGGAGTTGCAGGCCGCGGCTCATGGCGTGCCTCCCTTGTCATAAGAGGTGCCGCCGCCCGCACGGTCCAGGTGCTGTTGGACCTCCTTGAGGCGCCGCTCGGCGCGCTCCTCCGGGACGGGTTGGGCGACGGAGAAGAGGAAGCGTTGCAGCGAGTCCAGGTCCTCGAGCGGGAGCGCGCGGGCCTTGCAGTAGGAGCCCTTCGTGCGGGCCTCGTCGGCCTGGACCCAGCGGTCGAAGCGGTCGGGGGACTCTGCGTACCGGAGGACGAGGTCCGGCCCCTTGTCCCGCCGGAGCGGAGGTGGCCCCTGGCGGTCCAGCGGGCGGGCGTTGTGGCAGAAGCTGCAGCGGTCCTTGAAGAGCCGCGCCCCGTCCTTCTCGTTGCCCGCGGGCGCAAGCCCCGGGAGGAGGAGCGTGAGGAGGAGGATGGCCGTGGGGAGGATTCGGTCCATGGTGAGCGCTCTCAGAACAGCGTCTTGGGCGTCCCGGACATGTCCGGGTTGTTCTTGTCCGTGGAGTTGATGTTCGACTTGTCCGAACACCCCCCCTTCTGGCCCACGCAGCCCTCGGTGACGGCACCGGGGACGAACGAGACCAGCGCCTGCACGACCTGCCGGATGGGGTTTCCTCCGCCTACCACCTTGGCCTCCCCGACCGAGATGACCCACACGGCAGCGTTGACGTCCTTCTTTCCGTCGCGGGGCGTCTCGTCCACGTCGTCCCGGAGGAAGACGCGGTACGAGATGTCCTTCGCGTTGGGGAACACCCGGTAGGTGACCCCCAACGCGTCCTTCAGCTCCCGGTCTGCGACGGTGACCGAGGTGTCGATGGCCCCCGCGCTGACGTCCGCGGTGGTCTCGAAGGTGTACGGGGTGCTGGGAATCAGCTCGTACCAGACGTCCCCGGTGGCCACGGCCACGCCCGTGGCCTCTTTCAGTTCCTCCATGACGGGCGTGTACGTGGAGAGGTTGCCCTTGCGCGCGGTGATGAGCTTCACCCGCTCGCGTCCCTCGGACAGCCCTGCCTCCGCGGCGAAGAAGGCCTCGTTGGCCTTGCGCAGCTGCGCCTGGAGCGCGGCCTCGCGTCCCACGGAGGTGAGCGTGTAGGCCGCCCCCGCGGTGAGCATGGCGATGAGCCCGAGGATGATGATGAGCGCGAAGCCGCGGTCGGCACGCGAACGGCTCCCGCTCGCCATGGCGGCGCGCGCGCGCAGACGTCGCGCGGGAGGAACAACTGGACGCAGTGCGGTCATCCGGGGTGGATCAACACGGGAGAGACTACAGCCCGCCCGGTGGCCGCTCAAGTAAGGGTGGCTGCTCTCCGAGTGCGCACATGAAGGGGCATGAAGGCACATGTAAGCCAACTGAAATGACCGGTGGAGCCGAGGGGGCGGAGTGGACCATCCTCCCGCCCCGCGTGACGGACGAGCAGGATCATTTCGAGCGGGACCGGGAGCTCCACGCGTGGCTCGAGCCGCGGGGCCTCTCGCACCTCGGGCGCCTGTGCGCGGAGGTGCTCGCGCCCGAGCTGGAAGAGGCCCAGGCGCGGTCGCTGCGGTGGGTGCTCTCCGTCTCGCGGCTCGCGGAGCTGGCCACCACGGAGTCGGTGCGCCACTCGGCATCCCACCTGTCCTACGTCCCGCACCTGCGCCAGCTGCTGCCCGCGGCGGCCTACCGCTTCCTGCGGTCCGAGGAGGCCCGTGCCCGCGAAGGCGAGGCGGCCCTGGCCGCGCTGCGCTCCCCGCCCCCGGATGCCGCGCTTGCAACTTTGTACAAGACGCTCGCGCACCTCCACGCGCAGCACGCGCGCTCCGGTTCGGCGCTCGCCCCGGCGGCGCTGGCGAAGCTGCCGCTGCGGCTGTCGGACGACGGGGCCGGCTTCACCGTGCGGGACGAGCGCCGCTCCTTCCTGCCCGGTCCGTCCGAGCCGCGCGCGCACGAGGTGACGGTGCACCTGGGCGGCGGGGGACGGACCTCCTGCACCTGCGAGCAGGCGAGCTGCCACCACGCGCGCGCAGCGGTGGAGCGCGCGCTGCTGCACCTGCACGACGCGCGGCACGCATCCTCCGTGCGCGCCCTGGCCGAGGGGCTCACCCTCCCCCCGTGGGAGCGGGCGCTGCGGGAGCTGGACGCGCTCGAGCAGCCCGCCCCCGCGAAGAAGGCGCCCCTGCTCGCGTGGCGGGTGAGCGCGCTCGGGGGACACGTGTCCGCACAGCCGTGGCTGAGGAGGTCCCGCGTGGGGCCGGACCGGGTGCTGCAGCTGCCTCCGGGAGAGGCGCGGCCCGCGGACCTCGAGGCGGCGCGGCTGCTGCTGCTCTCGGCGAAGCGGGACGGGCCGCCGCGCGGCGAGCTCTTCCGCGCGCTCGTGGGCCACCCGGCCGTCTACCCGCTCGAGGGGCCCGAGGAGCCGCTCCAGGTGCTGCAGGCGCAGCTGGGGCTCCACGCCGAGGAGCGCGGCGGGGCGGTGGTGGTGTCACCGGCGGTGGCGGGCGCCCCGCTGCCGCTGCCCGAGGTGCTCCGGCGCACGGAGGGGCTCGCGCCGCAGGAGCCCTTCCCGCTCTACGAGCCGCAGGCGCGGCGGCTGCTCGTGGTGGAGGTGCCCCCCGAGGCGCGGGCCGCGCTCCAGGTGCTGCGGCGCCACGGTGCGGACTTCCCGCCCGAGGCGCGGGACGGGCTGCTCGCGCGGCTGTCGCGGCTCTCGGCGCGGCTGCCCGTGGCACTCCCCCGCTCCATGCTGGGCGAGGCGCTGCCGCCCTCCCCTGCCCCGGTGCTGAGGTTGCAGCTGCAGCCGGACGGGGGCTGCGTGCTCGAGCTCCGGATGCGGGCGCTGGAGGACGCGCCCGCGTTCCCGCCGGGAGAGGGGCCGCCCACGGTGCACGTGCGGCGGGGGGGCCGGGCGCTGCACGCGCGGCGGGAGATGGCCGACGAGCGGACCCTGGCGCGCGCCTTCGTGGAGCGGCTGCCGCTCGGGCACGCGCACGCCACCGAGCAGCCCTTCACCTGGACCCTGGCCACGCCGGAGGCCGCGCTCGGCTTCCTCGCGGACGCGCAGGCCATGGACACCCCGCCGCCCGTGGAGTGGACCGGCCCCGCGCTGCAGCTCGCCGGCCGCGCCGCGCCCACGCAGCTGCGGGTGGCGCTCGAGCGGAAGAAGGACTGGTTCGGCGTGTCGGGCGGGCTCTCGGTGGGCGGGGACCGGGTGGAGCTGGCGGTGCTGCTGGACGCCGTGCGGCGCAAGGCGCGCTTCGTGAAGGTGGAGGAGCGCAGCTACGTGGAGCTCTCGGAGACGCTGCGGGCGCGGCTGCTGCGGCTCTCGGACCACGCGTGGCGCGGCAAGCAGGGCGTGGAGGTGGGGCTGGGCTCCGCCGAGGCGTTGGACGCCCTTGCAGAGGCCGGTGCGGACGTCTCCGCGGACCAGGCGTGGCGGGAGCTGTCGGCGCGCATCTTCGCGGCGAAGTCGCTCGAGGTGCGGGTGCCGCGGGGGCTCTCGGCCGAGCTGCGGCCGTACCAGCGCGAGGGGTTCGGGTGGCTGCTCCGGCTCGCCTCGTGGGGCGCGGGCGGGGTGCTCGCGGACGACATGGGGTTGGGCAAGACGGTGCAGGCGCTCGCGCTGCTGCTCGAGCGGGCGAAGGGCGGACCGCAGCTGGTGGTGGCCCCCACGTCCGTGGGCTTCAACTGGGTGGACGAGGCGCGGCGGTTCGCGCCCGGGTTGCGGCTGCACGTGTACGCGGACGCGCCGGACCGGGCGGGCCTGCTGGCGCGGCTCGGGGCGAAGGACGTGCTCGTGTGCAGCTACGGGCTGCTCGCGCGGGACGGCGAGGGGCTCGGCGCGGTCCGCTTCCGCACGGCGGTGTTCGACGAGGCGCAGGCGCTGAAGAACGCGGGCACGGCGAGGGCGAAGGCCGCGCGGGGGCTGCAGGCGGACTTCCGCTTCGCGCTCTCCGGGACGCCGCTGGAGAACCACCTCGGGGAGCTGTGGAGCCTGTACCGGGTGGTGCTGCCGGGGCTGCTCGGGAGCTGGGACGCGTTCCGCGACCGGTACGCGCTGCCCATCGAGAAGAAGTTGGACCCGGGGGCCGCGCCGGCGCTGGCGCGGGTGCTCGAGCCCTTCCTGCTGCGGCGGACGAAGGGGGACGTGGCCTCCGAGCTGCCGCCGCGGACGGAGGTGCGGGTGCCCGTGGTGCCCACGCCGGCCGAGTGGCAGCTGTACGAGGACGCACGGCTGTCGGCGGTGGCGGAGCTGGAGTCCGGCAAGGGCGCGGCGCGGGGAGAGCCCCAGCGGCGCGTGCAGGTGCTGGCGGCGCTCACCCGGCTGCGGCTCGCGGCGTGCCACGCCAAGCTGTACGACGCCTCGGCGGACGCCCTGTCCTCCAAGCTCGAGCGGCTGTGCGCGCTCGTGGAGGAGCTGCGGGCCGAGGGACACCGGGCCCTGGTGTTCAGCCAGTTCACCTCGCACCTGGAGCTGGCGGAGGCGGCGCTGCGCGGCCGGGGCATCTCGCTCCTGCGCCTGGACGGGGCCACGCCGCGGGCGGAGCGGGCGGCGCGCGTGAAGCGCTTCCAGGCCGGCGAGGGAGAGGTGTTCCTCATCTCCCTGAAGGCGGGCGGCTCGGGGCTCAACCTCACGGGGGCGGACTACGTGGTCCACCTGGACCCGTGGTGGAACCCGGCGGTGGAGGACCAGGCGTCGGACCGGGCGCACCGGCTGGGGCAGTCACGGCCGGTGACGGTGTACCGGCTGGTGGCGCGGGGCACCATCGAGGAGCGGGTGCTGGAGATGCACGGGGAGAAGCGCGCGCTCGTGGGGGCGGTGCTGGACGGGAAGGACCGCGCGGGGAAGCTGAGCACCGCGGAGCTGCTGTCGCTGCTCACTGCGCCCGCGAAGGGAGAGACGCCCGGAGGGGCGGTCACGCGCCACTGACGCGTGCCGCCCCGCGGGTGACGCCCACCGAACGGCGTTACTTCGTGCCGTCGCGGCGCTTGCCGTTGGTACCGGTGCCCGTGCCCATGTCCGAGCCGGAGCCGCCCATGTCCTCGGGGCCCTTGACCTTGCCGCCGGTGCCACCCGTGCCCATGCCGGACCCGCCCATGGCGCGGGAGCTGGGGATGTCACCCAGCGCGCGGTAGGCCTGCTCGCGGTGGCTGACGAGCCGCGGGATGACCTGGCTGAGCACCGGCGTCATCTCCGCGCCGCCGAAGCGGGACTGCGCGGCGGTGAAGAACTGGATGGCCTTGTCGTGGCCCATCACCTGGTTGGACAGGTAGATGGAGTCGAACGAGGGCCCCTGGGCTTCCTTCAGGACGGACTCGGTGGCGTCCGTCATGGACTTCATGCGCTTCTCGCGGCTGGTGTAGTCCGGCTTGCCGAGCTTCACCTTGCGCTGGTCCGCCAGCTGGGTGACGCGCTGGTCCGCGGACTCGTGGTCGCGCACCATGGACTCGGCGTACTCGCGGGTGGAGGCCATGGAGGCGTTGTCGCGGGCCAGCTTGCCCCAGGCGATCTCCCGCTGGTGGAGCTCGTGCAGGCGCTCGAGCAACCCCTTCTCGTCGAAGTTGATCTCCTCCACGCCCACCTGCTGCTGCCCGGCCTGGGTGCCGGTACGGGCGCCGCGCTGCGGTTGGGTGCGCTCGGCGCCCTGCGCGAACGCGAACGTGGAGAGGAGGAGTGCGCCCGGAAGGGCCATGCGCTTCAAGCGGGTCTTCATGTGTGTACGACTCCCTGTTGAGAGGTGCGGGAATCTGGGGTGCGGAACCGCGGCGGCACCCCGTCCGGGAGTGGCTGCCACGTGTTGACAGGTGGGCACTGCCGGAGGTCCGCTCGCCTGCCCATGGCGCCCCGCCCTGCCCTGCCAGTGTCCCTGCTGCTGCTGCTCGCCGCCGCGTGCCACCCGGTGACGCGGCTGGAGGCGGAGGAGGTGGCGATCGCGGTGGGAGACGTGCTCGCGTCCGTGGACGAGGCGAGCCAGGGCGGGGGCTTTGCGGCGCTGTGGCTCCGGAGGCCCCGCGCGTTCGAGCCGGCCTGGCACGAGCGGTGGCGCGCCCTGGCCTTGGGGACGGCGGAAGCGCACGCCACGTGCGCGGGACTTCCCTTCTCCGCCTGCGCGGAGGGCCGGCGGAGCCGCACGCTCGAGGGCTGTTACCTGGGCTGGGGTTACCTCGAGGGCGAGGTGTCGCTCCGGTTCGACGACGCCGCGTGCGGGCTCGCCTCCGAGGGACAGGGCGTCACGCGCACGGCGGACATCCGGCTGCGGGGGCCGCGGGCGGGCACGCTGCGGCTGGACGCGGACGGGGGCGGGGTGCGGCTGCTTCGGCGCGCGGGAGGCTTCGAGGTGACGGTGCCGGGGCTGCGGCGCACGCAGGTGGACGACGCGGGGGCCACGGTGCTGGACGTGCGCACCACGACGGCCGCACCGCTCGCGCTCGCGGGCGAGGGGCGGGCCGGCCGTGTCCTCTCGCTGGACGGGCTCGTGGTGGAGGACGTGCGCGGCGGGCTGCGCTGGACCGTGGACGCGGGGGCGAAGCTGGCGTGGGACGCCGAGTGCAACTGCGCCTCGTCCGGCGTGCTCGGGGCGCGCGCGTCCGGGGAGCGGTCCGCGAGGCTGCGGCTGGAGCTCGTGGGGTGCGGGAAGGGGCTGCTGTCCGTGGACGGCGGCAAGGCGGAGGAGGTCATCCTCGACCGGTGCGGGACGCTGTGACGCCCCGCTCGGAACATCCCCCCGGCAGCGGCAGTCCCGGACCCTGGCAACGCCTCGAGGGCAAGCACGTGACGGGACGAGCGCGGTGAGCGCGCCCCCGGACCGACATACGCGCGGGCGCACCCGGGCGGGACGCCTGGCCGCACTGGACGCGTGGCTGCTTGGCACGGAGCGGCCGCTGCTCGAGGCGCCGGGGGATGCCCCGGTGGTGGACGTGGGCTTCGGCGCGGAGCCCTGGACGCTCCTGGAGTGGGCGGAGGCGTTGCGGTCGGTGAACCCGGCGCTCGCGGTGTGGGGCCTGGAGCGGGACGCCGCGGCACTTCGGACCGCCGCGGGGCCGTGCGCGGCGTCGGGCATCCGCCTCCGGGAGGGCGGCTTCGACTTGAACGGGATTGCACCGGCGCGGCTGGTGCGCGCCATGAACGTGCTGCGGGGCTACACGGAGGACGAGGCGGCGAGGGCCCACGCGCTGCTCGGCGCGGGGCTGGCAGAGGGGGGACTGCTCGTGGAGGGCAGCGCCTCGGAAGACGGCTCCCTGTGCACCGCGCACCTGCTGCGAAGGGTGCAGGGGACACTCCGGCACGAGGCGCTCTGGTTCTCCACGGATTTCACGCGCGGCTTCGCCCCCGTGCAGTTCCGGGACTGGCTCCCGAGGGACCTGCGCCGCTCGGTGAAGCCGGGTACGTCCATCCACGCGTTCCTGCAGCGCTGGACGGCGGCGTGGGAGTCCGTCCGCCCGCGGCGGTCGCCTCCCGAGGCCTTCGGCGCGTCGTTGGACGTCCTTGCAAATGCCGGGGAGCCGCTCCGGCGAACGCCGTCACTTGCTTCCCAGTTCACCTGGACCGGGCTGTTCCCGACACCGGGCAGGTGACTCCGCTCACTGGCTCTTTTGCACCCGGTCCACCATGGCGAGCAGGTCCGGGCTGGTGGCGCCCCGGCCGCTCTGCAGCACGGCCTGCCGCTCGTACGGGAGCGTGTTGGAGCGCTCCACCAGGTGCAGGTGGCACCCCAGGGCCTCCGGGAGGGCGAGGTCCAGCTCGTAGATGTCCCCGCACACCACCGTCTCGGCGGGCGTGGTGCCCGTCTCGGACCACACGCGGCGCAGCACCTCGTAGTAGTGGCCGCGGCGCAGGTACACGGGCCGGCCCTGCAGTCCTTCCACGCTGCGCTCGGTGGGGACGGCGTCGAAGCGAGCGTCTCGGGACTGCGGCTCTTCCACGATGAACTTCTTGGCGTCCCCGCGCACGACGATGCGCTCGTGGCCGCGCGGGGCGAGCGAGCGGACCTTCTTCTCCACCACGTCCGTGTTGGAGTTGGTGACGACGTAGACGGGATGGCCCATGGCGAGCAGCCGCTCGAGGGCCTCCTTCGCCTCGGGGCGAAACGCGGTGGCGCTCTGGCGGTACGCGTCCCGGTAGAGGGCCTGAAGCACCTCGAAGCGGAAGCCGGTCTTCCGGAGCATCCCCAACCGGTCGAAGAGCCGGTGGGCCACGGCGGTGGCGAGGATGTACGGGTCCGCGCACGGGGCGACGATGCGGTCGTCCACCTTCCAGCCGAACTCGTGGGGGCGCCCGTTCACGAAGGCCACCTCCTCGTTCCACAGCGACGTGACGTCCTCGCGCAGGAGGTCCGTCAGCGCCTCGCGGTAGGCGCGCTCGAAGGGGGCGGCCTCCTCCTCCACGCGGGTGAAGGTGCCGTCGAAGTCGAGGACGATGCAGCGGAGGGCGGGCACGGGGGTCTCCTCGGGCGAAGCGAACCCTCCATTCCTAGCACGGGAATTGCCCTGCGCGGCGGGCCGGTTGCGGCGGGTGAGGCGCGCTCTTACCCTCCCCTGTCCCATGGACACCCCCTGCTCTTTCTGCGACCGGGCTTCCGCCCATGCCCTGCCCGGCGAGGGGCGCTGCTGCACGGCCTGCGCGTCGCAGCTGGGGGCGCTGCTCGGGGACCGGGACATGCGGCTGGCCCGTCACTGGCCGGCCCTGGTGGAGCTCGAGCAGGAGGAGGCCGGGCCCGAGCCCATGGTGCGGCTCGGGGACGGCCGGCGCGTGGAGCTGCGCGCCCACACCCAGGCGCTGAAGGCGGAGCTGACGGCGGCCCAGCGGGCCCAGCTCGCCGGCTCCTACGTGGAGATGGGGATGTTCGGCGAGGCGCTGCTGGAGGCGGCGCACGTGCTCTCGGCCGAGGGGGCGCCGGCCGAGGCGGTGGAGGCCGCGCTCGCGGTGCTGTTCTCGCCCCCGCTCGCACCCGCGGATCCCACCGGGCTGCGCCCCTTGCTGCAGCCGCACTGAGGCCCCCATGTCCAACCCCTGGCTCCTGCTCGCGGCCCTCAACGGCTTCCTCGGCGTGGCTGCCGGCGCCTTCGGCGCACACGCGCTGAAAGACCGGCTCACCCCGCAGCTGCTCGCCACCTTTGAGACGGGGGCGCGGTACCAGCTCACGCACGCGCTGGCGCTGGTCGGGGTGGCGTGGCTCGCGTCCGTGCAGCCGGGGAAGCTGGCCACGGCGGCCGGCACCTGCTTCGCGGTGGGGACGGTGCTCTTCTCCGGGAGCCTGTACGCGCTGGCGCTGTCCGGGGTGTGGTGGCTCGGGGCCATCACGCCGCTGGGCGGGCTCTGTTTCCTGTCCGGGTGGGCACTTGTAGGGCTCATGGCGGTGCGCTCGGGCGGGGCTCTTCGCGGCTGACACGGATTGCACCCGGGAGCCCCCTCCCGGGTGCAACTTCGTGCAAGGAGCATCGAGGGGCACTCGGGCGGGGGGGCGTTCCCCGCGGGCGCAGCGGCGGCCGTCCGCAGGCCGAGGCCGCACCCCCACGTGCATCCCCGCGAGAGGCCGGACCCCCGGCACGGGTACATCCCTGCCCACGGGGCCGGGACGGGAGGTGCGCGGAGAGGCTCAGCGCCGGCGTGTGCGCGCGGGCGGGAAGTTGGGCTCCACCGCGAGCACCTGGTCCACCGCCTCACGCGCCTCGTCCCCGCGGCCCAGCGCCTCGAGCGCGAGCGCGCGGTGCCAGAGCGCGGCGAGGTGGCGGGCATCCTGGCGGAGCGCCTCGTCCGCGAGCGCGAGCGCGTCCGCGGGGCGGTGGGCGAGCAGCCGCGCGAGGGAGAGCTGGGCGCGGACGGCGGGCAGCAGCGGGCCGCGGGCGAGCGCGGACTCCAGCTGCTGCGTGGCGCGCTCGAGGGCGGAGGCGTCGTGCTCCCGCTGGAAGCGCTCGAGCAGCACGGCTGCGAGCGTGGCGCGGTACTCGGGGATGTCCGGTTCGCGCTGGACGGCCTCCTCGGCGTGCTGCTGCGCGAGCTGCAACTGTCCATCCCGGAAGGCGAGCGCGGCGCGGGCGTAGGACCACAGCGCCCGGGCCTTGAGCGGATCCGGTGCGTCGTCCAGGACGGCGCGGGCCGCGGCGCGGTCCCCTTCCGCCTCCCGCGACTGGGCGGAGGCGAGCAGCCGGGTCAGAGCATCCATGCGAATGCCGAGACGGACCACTGGCGGAGGTTGGTGAGGAAGTCCTCGTGCGCCAGCTCTTCGGCGGTGACGCGGCGGGCCTCTGCGCGCCCCTGCTCGAAGCGCGCCTCGAGCGCCTTCGCGGTGACCTCGCCCTCCACGGCCACGGCGACCTCGGTGTCCTGGTGGGCGGAGCGGCCGTTGAGGTTCACCGAGCCGACGATGCTGAACTCCCCGTCGAACGTGGCGGTCTTGCTGTGGAGCGTGCCGCCCTGCGTTTCATAGAGCCGGGCGCCGGCCTTCACCAGGTCGTCGTAGAAGTAGCGGGCGGCGTCCGAGACGAGCCCCACGTCGGTGGAGGTGCGGGAGTTGGTGAGGATGCGCACCTCCACGCCGCGGCGGAGCGCCTCGAGGAGCGCCTCGCGCACGGGCGGGGCCGGGATGAAGTAGGCGTTCTCCAGCGTGATGCGGGAGCGGGCGTGGCGGATGGCTTCCACGTAGAGCGCGGTGGTGCGGCCGGCGGTGTCCGCCTCCGGGTCCGCCTGCACGACGCGGACGCGGGCGCCGCCCTCCCGCGCCGGGAGCGGAGGGAGCAGGGCCCCGCGGTCCGCGGGCGACACGGGGGGCCCCACGAGTTCCCAGTTGCGGAGGAAGGCGCGCGCCGCGTCACCGACGGCGGGCCCTTCCAGCTTCACGTCCACGTCCTTCCACGGCTTCTCTGCCGTCTTGCCGCGGGAGAGGACCGCGCGCGCGGAGCCGCCGAAGGCGTACTCGTCCGCGATGTTCATCCCGCCCTGGATGGAGGTGCGCCCGTCCACCACGAGGTGCTTCTCGTGCCAGCGGTCGTTGAGATCCCACACCTTCCACGCGGCACCGTAGGCCCGCACCTCCACGCCGGCGGCGGCCATGTGCTCGAACAGCGCGTCGTCGGCGCGGTGGGAGCCCACGGCGTCGTACAGCACGCGCACCTTCACGCCCTCGCGGGCCTTGTCCGCGAGCTTCCGGGCCAGGGCCCAGCCGGTTTCGTCCGAGTCGAAGATGAACGTCTGCAGGCAGATGGACTCCCGGGCGGAGTCGATGAGCGCGTCCCGCGCGGGGAAGGACTGGACGCCGTCGAAGAGCAGCTCCACGCGGTTGCCGGGGCGGGCGCGGGAGCCGGTGAGCGCATCCAGCGAGGCCTCGAACGACGGCTCGCGGAACCGGGTGGCAGCGGGGGGCCGCGGTGCAGGCGCGGCAGGCAACGCGCGTGGGGTCCCCGTCTCCGCCACGTACCCGTCCGAGGCGGAAGGCCGGGCCGGCGCGGGGGAGGCCGGGGCGCCCGCGGGGGCGGGAGGCGGTGCGGCGGTGGAGGCGCGTCTGGAAACCTTCATGGCCGCTCCCCGGATCACCCGTTCTTCATGAAGACGGTGTACGGGATGCACGCCGGCACCGACGAGGCGTTGCGGAAGACCTTGATGACGAAGTCGGCGCCGTCCTCGGTGCCGTAGCTCCCGTCCCTGCGGTAGGTCCGGTTGCCGGGGCAGGTCTCCTCCGTGAAGAAGCAGTCGTTCTCACCGTCCGCGGTGGGGTGCCGGTAGATGCACACCGAGATGCCCGGGTCCGCGCTGGAGAGGGAGATGTTCACGTCGAAGTCGTCGCTGAAGAACTGGTTCACGTCCTCGGCGTGGAACTTGATGAGGTCCACGTCGGAGGCGGTGGGGACGAGGCCGGTCCAGGTGGCGCTGCTGCCGTCGTCCGGGAGGTTGCCCGCGGACTGGGCATCCGCGCAGAAGGCGCCGGGGTCCGAGGCGGGCTCGCGGCACTCGCAGCCGGACGCGGCCTGGCCGTCGGTGTCGTACCAGCCGTTGTTGCAGGTGCCGACCTCGCACTTCCCGCTGGCGCACGACGGCGTCCCGTTGGCGATGGGGCACCCCTGCGCGCAGCTCCCCACGGTGCCGTCCAGGGTCACCTGCTTGAAGGGGGACTGGGCGTCGTCGGTCTCCACGGAGATGTTGCCCTTGAAGGTGGCGGCGGTCTCCGCGCGGAACTCCACCTGGAAGGTGATGCGGGCATCCCGCTCGAGCGTGAGCGGGAGCGAGGGGACGTTCACGAGCGAGAAGAGCTGGCTGGTGCCTCCCACGGTGGAGATGTTCTTCACGGTCAGCGTCCCGTAGCCCACGTTCTTCACCTCCACGTCCTTCGTGAGGACCCAGCCGAGCGGGACGGTGCCGAAGTCCAGCGCCGCGGGCGTGACGGCCACGCGCGGCTCGGTGACGGTGCCGGTCACCTTGAGCTCGGTGACGGTCGACGTGGGATCGTTCGAGGTGACGCGGACGCGGGCGTCCACCGTGCCCGCCGCCCTGGCATCCACGAGCAGCTGCAGCGGCAGGCTTGCAAGGGGATCCAACGTCACCGCGGGCGGGAGCTTGGGGGAGACGACGGCCACGTTGCCGAGCGCGTCCTGGACGGTGATGCCGCTGACGGTGAGGGGCTTGCCGCCGCGGTTCTTGAGCGTGAAGGCGAGCTGCTTCTGCTTGCCGCGGGACAGCGTCCCGAAGTCCACGGTGGCCTGCGGCTCCACGCCGAGCCGCGGGACGGTGAGGCTGGTGCCCTCCACCTTCACGGTGACGGGGACCACGTCCGGGGCGGTGGCGGCGAGCTGCAGCTCCGCGGAGAGGTACCCGGCGGAGGCCGGGGACCAGGTGACCGGCACGTCCACGCCGGCGTCCGGGCCGAGCGCCACGTCCGCGGGGATGGCCACGTCCAGCTCCGGGATGCCGGCGTCGGTGGCCTGAAGCTGGAGCGTGAGGTTGCCGAAGCCGCCGTTCGAGATGCGCAGCGGGAGCGTCTGCGAGAGGCCCGGGGCGATGGCGCCGAACGTGAGGACCGGGGGCTCGGCCACGATGAGCGCCTCGCCCACGATGCGGCGCACGAGCGGGACGACGAGCTCCCCTGCCTGGAGCCGGTCGTCGGACTCCTCGGCGAGCGCGTCCGTGTAGGTGATGCGCAGCTCGGCGGGGCCCGCGGGCGGGGCGCCCTTCGGGGCGTAGCGCACGTCCACCGTGAAGCTGGAGCCCGCGCCGACCACGGCGGGGGCGCGCTCGCTCGAGGTGAACTCGAAGTCCGCCGAGCCGGCCCCGGACAGGAGCATCCGCTTCACCGCGGCGCGGCGGGTGCCCACGACGGTGATGGTGAGCTGCTGCACCTGGTCACAGCCGGGGGTGACGCACGTCCAGGCGAGGCGCGAGGGCTCCGAGAAGAGCCCGGGCGGGCGCGTCTCCTCCGGGACATCGGGCTCGGGCGTCTTGCTGCCGCACGCGGCGAGGAGCAGCAGGGCGGCGAGGCTGGGGGCGAGACGTGGGAGGAACATGGTGCGGGCCTTCGGAGGTCACTTGGTGCTGAACACGCCGTTGGTGCGGACGAGATCCAGCGCGTACGTGGTGTCACCCTTCTTGGAGAGCGACACCGTCTTCTCCTTGATGAGCGCCCCGTTGGTGTACACGCGCACGGTGGCGTTGGAGTTCTTCTTGCTCAGGCAGACGTTGCTGATGAGGTTGCCCACGTCCTGCCCGCCGACGGGGAGGCCCGCGGAGGCGCCGCCGGTGAGGTAGGCGATGAGGGCGTCCACGGAGATGCCGAGCAGCCCCGCGGTGAGCTCCGTGGGGAGCGACGAGCAGTCCTCCTGGTAGCTGAGCATCACGCGCCAGGTGCCGTCCTGCTGGGCCCCGGCGAGCACGATGCGCTCGGGCTCCTCCTTGGGGGCGAA
>JBDLRJ010000117.1:0-7649 GCA_039800145.1 Pseudomonadota bacterium
TCGCCGCGCATCATCGAGGAGAAGCTGAAGTCGTTCGCCGGGAGCCATGCGCACCACGGCGAGGAGAAGAAGTAGAGTCCCGCAGGGTTTCCCGGAGCGCGTCCCTTGGCCGGCAAGAAGAAGCGAGAGGTCCACGAAGAGCACGAGAACCACGAGCGCTGGCTCGTGTCGTACGCGGACTTCATCACCCTGCTCTTCGCCTTCTTCGTGGTGCTGTACGCCACGGGGCGCCAGGACCAGCAGAAGAAGAAGCAGGTGTCCGAGTCCATACGCTGGGCCATGCACTTCCAGGGTCACGGCGGTGGAGAGTCCGTGGGGCTCGTCGCCGGACGCGACAACTCCATGCGTGGGGCGGGCAACGCGGCCGGGGGGCAGAAGGCCAGCCGGGCACGGGCCGAGGCGCTCCGAAAGCAGCTCGAGAAGAAGCTCAAGCCGTACCTCGTGGACAAGGGCATCTCCAACGCCGTCCAGGTCTCCACCGAGGACGGCAAGCTCACCATCCGCCTGGCGGCGAGCCGGTTCTTCGACGCGGGCCTTGCCCAGATGAACCCTGATCTCATCCCGGTGCTGGACGCCATCGCGCTCGAGCTCAAGGCGGTGGACAACCCGGTCAACGTCGAAGGGCACACCGACGCGGGCGCGCTCGCCAGCGACAAGTACCGCAACAACTGGGACCTCTCCGCGGCGCGCGCCGTCACGGTGGTGAACTACCTGGAGAAGGCCAGCCACTTCGACCCCCGCCGCCTCTCCGCCGTGGGCTACGGATCCACCCGCCCGCTCAACCCCGGGGACACCCCCGAGGCGCGCGAGGAGAACCGCCGCATCGAGCTCGTCATGGAACTGGGGCTGAGCGACGGGCGCGGGCTGCCCATCCAGTGAAGGACCGGGCGCCGGGTCCAGGCCCGGTTTTTCAGCGGACGCCGGGTCTCTGACACGCGGAGCAAGGCACAGCCATTGCTGCTAGCGTTCGCGCATTGAAGAGGAGTTCATCGCCTTGGCCGACACCGCACCCGCCCCTGCCCCCGCAGCCGCCGAAGAGGTGGCCCCCCCGCAGAAGAAGCGCCTGCTGCCCATCCTGATCGTCGTCAATGTCGTGGCGGCGCTCGCGGGCGGGAGCTTCTATTTCCTGTCCTCCAAGAGCGCCTCCGCCGAGGCGAAGAAGACCGAGGCCCACGGCGAGGCCGGAGAGGACCACGGCAGCGCCGCGAAGGAGGAGGAGCCCGAAGCCCACGGCGAAGAGGAGAAGGGGGACAAGAAGCCCGGCGAGACGGCGCGCCCCTCCGTCCGCTTCGCTGACTTCGTGATCCACCTGCGCAATACGGATTCGGACCGCTACGCGCGCGCCTCCTTCGAGGTGGAGGTGGGCTCGGACGCCGACAAGGCGACCCTCACCGCCCGTACCCCCGCCATCCGGGACGCCTTCATCGCCTACCTGTCGGACCGCTCCGCCGAGGAGCTCCAGGGAAGCAAGCAGCTCGCGAAGGCCAAGGAGCAGCTGCTCGAGAGCATCCGGGAGATCGTGCCCAAGGCGAAGGTCCGAGCACTCTACGTGACCGACTTCGTGGTCCAGTAACCCGCACGCAGAAAGAGCCGAGAGCCCATGGGCGCAGACCTGAACCCGGACGAGATCAACGCGCTGATGGACGCCATCCAGGATGGCCGCGCGGGCAAGGAGTCGTCCGGCGAGGAGGGCCTTCGCGAGGCAGTGGTCCCGTACGATCTCACCAGCCGGGACCGCATCATCCGCGGCCAGATGCCCACGCTGGACGCCATCAACGAGCAGGTGGCCTCCATCTTCGGCAGCGGCCTGTCCGGGCGCATCCGGCAGAGCCTGCGCATCTCCTCCTCCCCGTCGTCGCTGGTGCGGTTCGCGGACTTCGCGTCCGTGCTCGCTCCCCCGGCCACGGTCTGCGTGCTGACCCTGGGGAAGACCTACGGCCTGTGCCTCGCGGTGCTTGAGCCGGGCGTGGCCGAGTCCCTGCTCGCGGCGGCCATGGGAGACCGGAAGGCCCAGGCGACCCCGGACGGCGGCCCCGCCCGGCGCGAGCTCACCTCCGTGGAGCGCTTCGTCCTCAAGCGGCTGCTGAGCATCCTGACGGAGGCCATGCGCCAGGCCTGGTCCCCGGTGATGCCCATCGAGCCGGAGGTGCTCCGCTTCGAGACCGATCCGCGCATGGCCACCATTGCCCCTCCGCAGGAGGCGGCCATCGTCTGCAGCTTCGAGTTCAGCGAGGGCATCTCCGGGCGCATCCAGCTCGCGGTCCCCTTCACCGCGGTGGAGAGCGAGAAGAAGGCGCTGGCCGCGCCGCCCAAGGTGAACACGGGCGTGGACCAGCGCTTCGCCGCCTCGCTCGCAGAAGAGCTCTCGCAGGTGCGCGTGGAGCTCCGCGCCGTGCTCGGCCGCGCCCAGTCCAACCTGGACAAGGTGCTCAACCTCGCGGAGGGAGACATCATCACGCTGGACACGGACGAGCGGAGCGCCCTGGAAATCCTCGTGGAGGGGCGTCCCAAGCTCATGGGCACCCCGAGCGTCTCCGGGTCCAACCTGGCCATCGTGGTGGACGAGCCGGTGCGCGGCCCCATGGTGCCCCCGTCGGACAACAAGAAGTCCATCCGTCCGCTGCAGTTCTCCATGGCCTGAGCCTTGCTCAAGTGATGCCTCCGTCACGGAGGTGTCACCATGGACAACAGCTCTCCCCCCCGAAGACTGGACCTGCTCCTGGATGTCCCGCTGGGCATCAAGGTGGAGCTGGGTCGTACGCAGCTCACCGTGCAGCAGGTGCTCGGCCTGGTCCCGGGCTCCGTGCTGGAGCTGGACAAGCTGGGGGGCGAGCCCATGGACGTGCTCGTCAATGATCGCCTCATTGCCCGCGGCGAGGCGGTGGTGGTGAACGACAAGTTCGGCTTCCGGATCGCGGACATCGTCAGCCGCTCCGAGCGCATCACCCGCATCCGCTGAATGCCTGGCGCCATGTCCATGACGCGCACCCGTGCGCGGGACCTTGGCCTGACCCTTGCCTAGTGCTGGAGCGTCATGGAAACCGACAACTCGTCACGCCGGTTGGACCTGCTGCTGGACGTGCCCATGGAGATCACCGTGGAGCTCGGCAGGTCGCGGATGACCATCCAGGAGCTGCTGGCGCTCTCGCCGGGTTCGGTCATCGAGCTGGACAAGCTGGCCGGGGAGCCGCTGGACATCCTGGTCAATGACCGCCTCATCGCCCGCGGCGAGGCCGTGGTGGTGAACGACAAGTTCGGCATCCGCATCACCGACATCGTCAGCCGTTCCGAGCGCATTGCCCGCCTTCGCTGAGGAGCCCCACACGTGATCCCCACCTCGGACTGCCACCTGGACAAGCCCACCTTCGCCGCCCAGCCCTCGTTCTCCTCGCTCCCGCCCACCGCCCCGGTGACCGGCGCGTCCGTCACGGCAGCGCCGCCTGCGCGAAGTGCGGGCCTCTCGGACGAGGGGCCCTCACTTGTCGCGCCCCTGGCGGTGCTGGCGGTGCTCGGAGCCGCGGCCTTCGTCCTGACGCGCCGGGCGGCGGCCCCCGGCCGAAGCCGCTCGCTCCGCGTGCTCGAGACCACCACGCTCGGGCCCCGGCGCTCGCTGGTCCTGGCCGAGGTGAACGGCGAGTGGCTGCTGCTCGGGAGCTCCGAGGCAGGCCTCGCGCTGCTCAAGTCCGGCCCGGCCGCGACGGTCCAGTCCCCCGTCACCGCCCCGGCACCTGCCCCGGTGGCCCAGCCCGAGATGCCCGCGGCGCCAGACGCCGCTGGAATGCTCGCCGCGGTGCTCCCCTTCCGCGCCCGTCCTGCCCCGCAGCCTCCGCGCGTGCACCAGGAGCGGATGCCCTGGCTGTCCATGTGGGAGCGGATCCGCGGGACGAAGCCTTCCGCCCCCACCGCGTCCTTCGAGCAGGTGCTCGAGGAGAGCGCCGAGGACGAGCTCCTCCGCCGCAAGCTCCAGGCCGGGATGCGCGGGCAGGTGACGCCGTGAATCCGCTCTTCGCCGCGCTCGAGCCGGGGATGCAGCTCACCGTGAACGGCGGAGGCTCCGCCGCGGTGAAGCTCTTCCTGCTCTTCACGGCGATGAGCTTCGCCACGGCGCTGCTCATCTCGGTCACCTCCTTCGCCCGGATCGTCATCGTCCTGTCGTTCGTGCGCCAGGCCCTGGGCACCCCGCAGCTGCCGCCCACGCAGGTCGTCATCGCGCTGGCGCTGGCGCTCACCAGCTATGTCATGGCGCCCACGGCCAGCCGCGTGTACGGCGAGGCGCTCGGGCCGTACATGGAGGACCAGATTCCGCCCCAGGTGGCACTCGCGCGCGCCTCCGAGCCCATCCGCGAGTTCGTGCTCCGGCAGACGCGCGAGGCGGACCTGCAGCTGTTCTACGAGGTGTCCGCGACGGAGCGCCCGCAGCGCGGCGAGTCGGTGCCGCTCACCATCGCCGTGCCGGCGTTCATGATCTCCGAGCTCACCACCGCCTTCCGCATGGGGCTCTTCGTCTTCATCCCGCTGGTGCTGGTGGACCTGCTGGTGGCCGCCATCCTCATGGCGCTCGGCATGCAGATGGTGCCGCCCACGCTCATGGCGCTGCCCGTGAAGGTCGCCATCTTCCTGCTCGCGGACGGCTGGCGGCTGCTCGCGGGCTCGCTCATCCGGAGCTTCCAATGACGCCTGAACTCCCGAACGCCCTGCTCCGCCAGGGGATGCTCGAGCTGGGCATCACCGGAGCGCCCATCATGGGGGCGCTCATGCTGGTGGGGCTGGTGGTGGGCGTGCTGCAGGCGGCCACCCAGGTGAATGATCCCGCGGTGGGCTTCCTTCCCCGCTTCATCGCCGGGGGGGCGGTGCTGCTCGGGCTCGGCAACTGGATGCTCCACCGGATGTCCCAGCTGCTGCAGCTGGCGCTTTCCGACATGGCCAACCGCGGGTTCTGACCGTGTTCGAGCTGCCGCCCGCCTCCGTCGCCTACGGCTTCCTGCTGGTGCTGATGCGCTGCGCGGGGCTGTGCATGACGGCGCCGGTGCTCGGGGCCCGCGTCGTGCCGGCGCGCGTGCGGCTGACGGTGGCCATGGTGCTCGGCTTCACCGTCTTCATGGGCGCAGGCGCACCTCCGGCGCGCGTGCCCACGCACATCCTGTCGCTCTTCGGCGCAGCCTTCACCGAGACGCTGACCGGGCTGCTCGCGGGGCTGTTCGCCCAGTGGTGCCTGGACGCAGCCATGGCGGCAGGCCAGGCGGCAGGGCTCGCCATGGGACTGGGCTACGGCGCCATGTTGGACCCCATCAACGGCTCGGAGAGCACCGCCATCTCCCAGCTGCTCTCGCTGACGGCGCTGGGCATTGCGCTGGGGTTGGGCGTGCACCGCGAGGCCGTGCTGTGGCTCGCCGAGAGCGTGAAGAACATGCCCCCTGGCACCTCCGTGGACCTGCTGGCATTCGCGCAGACCACCATCGCGCACGCGGTGGGGGCCTTTGCGCTCGCAGTCCGGCTCGGGTTCCCGGTGGTGGCGGCGGCCACGGCGGGGCACGTCCTCATGGGCGTGTTGAGCCGCGCTGCCCCACAGCTCAACATGAACACCCTGGGATTCAGCGTCACACTGTTGGCGGGAGGTGGCGCCCTGTACCTCGTGGCCCCCACCCTGGCGCGGGTCGCAGCCCAGCAGGCGGTGGCAAGCTTCTCGCAGTAGCCCCGCCGCATGGCGGACAGCGAGGACGAGGAGGCGAAAACAGAGCCGGCGAGTGAACGCCGGCTCCAGGGCGCCTGGGAGGACGGACAGGTTCCCCTCGGCCATGACGCCCACGCGGTGGGTGGCATGGTGGCTGGCGCCATGGCCTTGGCGGCCGTGGCCCTCCCGCTCCGGAACGACCTCTCGCACGTCCTGGAAATGGCGCTCTCCGGGGCGGCCGACACCCCGTTCCGCACCCTGCTCTCCACCTGCGCCCGCCCCATGCTGCTCGGGCTGGTGGTCATTGCCGCGGCAGGGCTCGGCTCCGGTCTCACCTCGCTCGTGCAGACGAAGGGAACGTTCTGGGGTGACCTCGCCGCCCCGGACCTGACCCGGCTGTGGAACCCCCGCGTCTTCCGCATCTTCAGCGGAGAGCTCTGGCAGGACACGGGGATGGCGGCGCTGAAGGTGCTCGTACTCGGGGCCGCGGCCTGGCCCTCGCTGAAGGCGCTGGCGCTGCGGTTGCCCCAGGTGGCGACACTGCAGGCGGGTGCTGCGCTGTCCACGCTCACGACGGACCTCGCAGGCCTGGGCGTCAGACTCCTGGCGGCGTACGCGCTCGTGGCCGTGGGAGATCTGCTCCTGCAGCGATACCGGTACTTCAAGCGGATGCGGATGACGAAGGAGGAGGCCAAGCGGGAGTACAAGGAGGACGAGGGAGATCCCATGCTCAAGGGCCGGCGCAAGCGCCGCCACCGCGAGCTGCTCAAGGGACGCGCCGCCTCCGAGGTGCCGAAGGCGGACGCCGTGGTAGTCAACCCCACGCACATCGCAGTCGCGCTGCGCTACCGGCGGGGCGAGGACAAGGCGCCGCGCGTCGTGGCCAAAGGAAAGGGCCCGGCGGCAGACCGAATCCGCGAGCTGGCGCGGGAGAACGGGGTGCCCATCGTCAAGGACGTGCCACTGGCTCGCCTCCTGCATAAGCGGGTCAAGGTCGGCGCAGCGGTGCCGGCGGAGACGTACAAGGCGGTGGCAGCGGTGCTCGCGTTCGTCTGGAAGCTCCAGGGGAAGACGCCACAGGCCGCAACCGGGACAGCGCGGAGGCCGTAAGGCATGAGCGGTCAGCAGGAGCAGCAGTCGGGGTTCGGCGCGGAGGCGATGCTCGCCGTGGCGGTGATGTCCGTGCTGGGCATCATGATCATCCCGCTTCCGCCGCTGCTGCTGGACGTGCTGCTCGCGTTCAACGTGGGCCTGTCGGTCCTGGTGCTGCTCATCTCCCTGAACCTGCGCCGGGCGGTGGAGTTCTCGGTCTTCCCGTCCCTGCTGCTCATCACCACGCTGTTCCGGCTGGCGCTGAACGTGGCCACCACGCGGCTCATCCTCCTGCACGGCAGCGAGGGGGCGGGCGCGGTGGGGCACGTCATCGAGACGTTCGGCCGGTTCGCCGTGGGCGGCTCGCTGGTGGTGGGCGCGGTCATCTTCCTCATCCTGTTGGTGGTGAACTTCGCGGTCATCACCAAGGGCTCGGGGCGCGTGTCGGAGGTGTCCGCGCGCTTCACGTTGGACGCGTTGCCCGGCAAGCAGATGGCCATCGACGCGGACCTCGCCGCGGGACTCATCGACGAGAAGGTGGCAAAGGAGCGCCGCTCCGGGCTCGAGGCGGAGACGGAGTTCTTCGGCGCCATGGACGGCGCCAGCAAGTTCGTTCGCGGGGACGCGGTGGCGGGCCTTGCCATCACGGCCATCAACATCGTGGGCGGCCTGCTGCTGGGGCTCATCCGCGACGGCATGTCGCTCGCGGCAGCGGTGGAGACCTACACGCTGCTCACCGTGGGCGACGGCCTGGTCTCGCAGATGCCGGCGCTGCTCGTGTCCACCGCGGCCGGTATCGTCGTGACGCGCGCGGCCGGCTCGGACCTGGGCTCGCAGGTGAAGGGACAGCTCTTCGGGAACACGCGGGTGCTGCAGTACACCTCTG
>JBDLRJ010000118.1:0-14890 GCA_039800145.1 Pseudomonadota bacterium
GCTGTTCGGCGTGATGGTGGTGGTCAACACGCGCGGCCTCATGTGGGGGCTGCAGTCCATGATGATCGAGGACACGGTGGAGGCGCGGCTCGGCGCCCTGCAGGTGCACCGCGAGGGCCACGTGGACAGCGCGGACGCGGCACCGCTGGAGCTCACCCTGCCGGACGACGCGGCCTTCCGCGCGCGCATGCTCGCGGTGCCCAACGTGGCAGGCGCCTCGGGTCGGCTGGTCTTCTCGGGGCTCGCCACCAACGGCCGCGCCCAGACGCTGTTCGTGGGGCGGGGGCTGGACCTCGCGCACGAGCAGGAGGCCTGCCCGAAGATGAACACCTCCGTGGTGGAGGGCGGGTCCCTGCTCGGCCCCGGCGACGGCGCGGCGGGACTGGTCGGAAGCGGGCTCGCCGAGGCGTTCGGGGTGAAGGCGGGCGGCACGGTGACGGTGCAGGCCACGAGCCCGGGCGGGCGGGTGAACTCCCTGGATCTCACCGTCCGGGGGCTCACCACCACGGCGTTTCCCTTCGAGAACCAGCGGGTGGTGACGCTGCCGCTCGCAACCGCGCAGTCGCTCGTGGGGCTCGAGGGGAAGGTCACCGAGTACGCGGTGCGCGTCCACGATCTCTCGCGGCTGGACGAGACGGCAGCGGGGCTCCGGGCGGCGCTCGGGCCCGGGTACGAGGTCCACACCTGGCGCGAGCTCCAGCCCTTCCTGCGCGACATCATGACCGTGCAGAACTCGGTGCTGGGCGGCATCTCGCTGCTGCTCTTCGTGGTGGTGCTGACGGGGATCGTCAACACGCTGTCCATGAGCGTGTTCGAGCGGACGCGGGAGATAGGCACGATGCTCGCGGTGGGCGTGCGGCGGCGCGAGGTGCTGCAGCTGTTCCTGCTGGAGGGGGCGGTGCTCGGCGTGGTGGGCGGCCTGATCGGCGCCGGGCTGGGCCGGCTGGTCGTGGCGGTGGTGGCGTCGCTCGGCATCCGCTTCCACGTCTCGGGGCTCAACGCGGTGAGCATCCTCCGCCCCACCGTGACGCCCACCTTCGTGCTCTCGGCGGTGGCGGTGGCCACGGCCGGCGCGCTGCTCGCTTCTCTCTGGCCCGCGTGGCGCGCCTCGCGGTTGGATCCCGTGGAGGCGCTCCGCGGCTGAGCGGAGCCCGAGGAACATGTCCATGCGCACCCTGCCCCTGCTGCTCGCCCTCTCGCTCGGCACCGCGGCGCTCGCCGCCGAGCCCACGCCGGAGGCCATCCTCCGGGCCTACGACGCCACCATGGGGCCACCCACGTTCGAGGCGGAGAACGAGCTCACGTCCGTGCGCGAGGACGGCAGCTCCCGCACCTACGTCATGCGCTTCCTGAAGCGGGACCTGGACAAGTTCCGGGTCTGGTTCCGCGAGCCCGCGTCCGTGAAGGGGCAGGAGATCCTCCGGCTCGGGGAGAACGTCTGGGTGTACCTGCCCAACCTCAAGCGGGCCAACCGCGTGGCCAACCGGGACGCGTTCCAGGGCGGGGACTTCAACAACGCGGACGTGCTCCGGGTGAACTACGCGGCGGACTACGCGGGCACGCTCGTGCCCTCGGAGCTGCCGGACACGTACTGCGTGCAGCTCAAGGCGAGGCACGCGGACACGGCGTACGACGCCGTCACGCTGTTCGTCCGGAAGAAGGATCTCCAGCCGGTGCGGGCGCGCTACTTCGCCAGCTCCGGGAAGCTGCTGCGCTCCGCCGAGTTCAGCGACGTGAAGGAGTTCGCCCCCGGCTACAGCCGCCCGGCGAAGGTCGTGATGCGCAACGAGCTGCTCCCGGCGCGCAGCTCCACCCTGGTGCTGCGGCGAATCGACCTCTCGGCGGATGCCCCGCCGCAGCGCTTCACGCAGGCGGACCTCGGGCGGTGAGCCGGGTGCGCGCACTCGCCCTGCTGCTCGCGGGCCTCGCCTTCTCCGCGGCCGCCGGGCCGAAGGTGGAGGCCACGGGCTACCTGGATGGCCGCTTCAGCTTCACGCGCTCGCGGACGTGGGGCCTGTTGCCCACGGACGACCAGCCGCAGGTGCAGGGGCTGCTGGAGCTCAACACCCAGGTGAAGGTGAGCGTGCGCGAGCACTCGTTCGGCTACTCGGACGTGTCGCTGGTGGCCAACCGTCCGGGGGCGTACCGCGGATGGCGGGACGGACAGGACGTGGCGCTCCCGGACCATCCCACCGCGGCGGCCCTGCCCGTCGTCAGCCTCAACGAGGTGTACTGGAGCCACGAGTTCGTCCCGGCGCTGCACCTGCTCGTGGGGAAGAAGCGCATCACGTGGGGCGCGGGGGTGGCGTTCAACCCGACGGACCTGCTCAACCCGAGGCGGGACCCGACGGACCCCACCTTCCAGCGCGCCGGCGCCTGGCTCGCGCAGCTGGAAGTGCCTCTCGAGAACGTCACCTTCTCGCTCATGGCCGCCCCCACGGTGCTGGCGCAGGGCTCGGGCATCCCCACGCAGATGATCCGCTGGCCGTCCTGGGACAAGCGGGACTCGGAGGACCACTACCAGCTCGCCGCGCGGGCCTACGCGCTCGTGGCCGAGGCGGACCTGAACCTGATGGTCTTCTACGGCAACCGCTCGGTGGACGCGCTGCCGCACGCGCTGCGCGTGGGGGTGTCCGCGAGCCGCTACTTCTTCGTGGACCAGGAGCTCCACGTGGAGGCGCTCTTCCAGCAGGGAAGCGCGCGCGCCTACCCGCGGGCCGGGTGCGTCCAGTCGCTGCGGCAGGCGGCGGGCTGTGTCAGCGCCGGGGGCTCGCTGTTCGAGACGCGCGCGCTCTCGGACGAGGCGATCGTCCCGAGGGTGCTGGTGGGGACGCGCCGGCAGTTCCTGGACGACTCGCTCGTGTCGCTCGAGTACCTGTACCAGGCGGACGGGTGGACCCGCGGCGACTACCAGGCGTACGCGGACGGGCTCACGCTGCTGAAGCAGGCGCGGGACCTGGGCCTCCCCGGGGTGCCCCTCGCTTTCGCACCGGTCCAGCAGGACGGGCTGCCGGTCCGCTTCGCCTTCGAGCCGCGCGGCCAGCACTACCTCTTCGCGAGCTGGCAGAAGCCGCGCATCCGGGACGACTTCACGCTGCAGCTGGTGGTCGTGGCGAGCCTGTTGGATCTCTCCACGCTGGTGACGCCGTCGTTCGCCTGGTCCGCCACCGAGTGGCTGACGCTGACGGCGTACGGCTTCGTGCCGCTCCCGGGCCCCGCGGGGCTGGCCGTCACCGCGGCGGACGGGACGAAGGTGAGCGAGTTCGGGAGTGCACCGTTCGCGGGGCGCGGCATGCTCGAGGCAAAGCTGTTCTTCTGAGGTGAAGGGACACGTCATGGCGGAGCTGGTCCAGCTGAAGGGCATCCAGAAGACGTACACGCTGGGGAAGACGCAGGTGGTGGCGCTGCGCGGCGTGGACCTGTCCGTGGCGCAGGGGGAGTTCACCGTCGTGACGGGGCCCTCCGGGTCCGGCAAGACGACGCTGCTCAACGTCATCGGCTGCCTGGACCGCGCGTCCGCGGGCACCTACGTGCTGGACGGCGAGGACGTCTCCGCGCGCGACTTCGACGACCTGGCCGAGGTGCGGAACCGGAAGATCGGCTTCATCTTCCAGGGCTTCAACCTGGTGCCGGTGCTGGACGTGCTGGAGAACGTGGAGTTCCCGTTGTCCGTCCGCAAGGACGTTCCAGCCTCGCAGGCGCGCGAGAAGGCGCGGGCGCTCGCGGAGGCGGTGGGACTCGGACCGTACGTGCACCACCGCCCGGACGAGCTCTCCGGCGGCCAGCGGCAGCGCGTGGCCATTGCGCGGGCGCTGGTGACGGACCCGCGGCTGGTGCTCGCGGACGAGCCCACGGCGAACCTGGACTCGGACACGAGCGAGCAGATCCTCCAGCTCATGCTGCAGCTCAACCGGGACGCGGGCGTGACGTTCCTCTTCTCCACGCACGATCCCCGCGTGGTGTCCCACGCTCGGCGCGCGCTGCAGATTCAAGACGGGCGCATGGTGGACGGGGTCCTGGGGCAGGCGGTGGAGCAGGCACGCTGAGCGGCGAAGTCCCCGCGGCGTGCTACATCGGACACCTCTCGGGACCCGGGGTATCGGTGCGTCGCGTCGTCACACTCGTCTCGCTGCTCTGCTGCGTCCACGCCCTCGCACGCCCCGGCATGGGAGGCGGCTACGTGGGGGGCGGCTCCCGCTCGAGCAGCCCGTCGAGCAGCTCCTCGGGCAGCTCCCGGTCCTCGAGCAGCTCCCCTTCCAGCGCTGCGGGTGCCCCGCGCGCCGCGGCATTCCGACCGCCCGACCCGACCCGGGACGACGTCTTCAACACCACCCATCCCGACGCGAGGGGGCAGGCGCTGGAGCTCCAGCGCACCCGGTTCCAGCTCCGCGCGGACGGTCGGGTCGACTTGAACGAGACCTTCAGCGTGCGCGTTCCCGACCTCGGGCGGGGACTCCGCTACGAGCTGCCGGTCAGGGTGGAGAGCGGGTGGCTGGCAAGCCAGGCGAGCCCCACGGGGAAGATCACGGTCAAGGGGCGGGACAAGCAGCTCGAGGCCCCGCTCGCCACGACCACGCAGGCCCTCACGGCGAAGGTCCGCACCGTCGTGATGGCGGCGTTGGACGCGGACGCACTCCCGGAGGGCTCCGTCTCGATCCACGCCGAGGCGACGTTCTCCCCTGGACGTGCCGCAGACGAACTGGCCTGGACCTTCGCGGTGCCAGCCGTCCCCTGCCGTGGCAGGGACCGGGTGCCCATCCAGCTCGCGTGGCCGGAGGGTTTCCCCACGCCGGCGGTGGAGGCGCACGCGCTGCAGTCCACGGGAGATGTCGCCCTGGAGGTCCGCTCGACCGCGGAGGGGCACGACGTCCTGCTCCCGGGGTGCGGGCTGGCGTTCACCCACGTGATGGTGCGCGCGACCTTTGCTGCCGGGGCGCTCTCGGCGCTGCCCGCCGTCGAGGACCCCGGCACCGTGCTGGAACACCGGGTCCAGGTCCACGCCGACGGGAGCATCACGGTCTCCTCGGCCACGACCCGCCTGGACACCCTGCGCTACCCCACCCGCCTCTCCGTGGCGGGCCGCGGCGAGCTCCAGTCGAGTCGCCGGCTTCACCCGGTGAAGCAGCTCTTCCAGCCGGTCCCCTGGGACATCTCCCGCTCGGGGGACAGGCTCCCGTCCATCGAGCACCGCGCGTTTGGAAACGTGGGCGAGGTTCCCAACGACGCGTCCCGCACCCGCCTCTCCTTCACCCCGCCGATGCTGGAGCAGGCGGGGACCGTCACCGACGGCGCCATGCTCAACGTCGTGCGGATCCGCCTGGACGAACCGGGTTGGCAGGCGGAGACCGGCCCGAACGTCTCGCCCCGCTGCTGGGGACCGACCGAGGAGGCGTGCGCCGTCGAGTGGAAGAGGATGCCGCGCCCGCCGGCGCGGGTGGAGCACCCTGCTCCCGGCGAGTGGATCCTCCGCTACGTCCAGCCGGTCCACGAGGAACCCTGGACGGTCAACCTGGAGCTGTCGGGCCGAGATCCCACCCGGCGGTTCCCGCTCTACCCCTGGGCCCTGCTCTCCCACGTACTCGGCGCCTCCGGCATGGACGAGGCGGTCGGCGCGTCCGACGCACTCGTGACGTGGCTCGGGCTCGCCGTGGGGCTGGTCCTGCTCGTGGGCGCCTGCTGGCTGCTGTGGCGGTGGCGCCCACGCCGGGGCATCCACGAGCGGACGCTCCAGCAGCAGGACGCCGCCTTCCAGTGGAAGGCGTTCGAGCCGCGCGTGGGGCGCGCCACCGCGCTGCTCATGGAGGCCTGGGACGAGGGGAAGCTCGAGCGCGCGCGCCACGTGCTGTCGTCCGGCGTCTACCAGCGCTTCCGCATCCAGTGCCGCCTGATGCACGAGGTGGATGGCACGCGGAACCGCGTCCAGGACTTCGAGCTGCTCTCGGGGAGACCTGAGCACGTGGGCGTCGACGGTCCGTACCAGGTGGTCCACGTGCGGCTGCGCGCCAAGCTGCGGGACGTGACGCTGCCCGCTGGGACGGACGAAGCCAGCGCCCGCCTGCAGCTGGGCAAGGCGCCGCACCAGGTCTTCGAGGAGATCCACACGTGGGTGCGGAAGCTCGGCGCGAAGTCCAGGGCGGCGGGAGATCCCGTGGATGCCCGCGGGTGTCCCGGCTGCGGCGCCCCGTCCGAGTTCTCCCACGCGAGTGCCCGGTGCGGGCACTGCGGCGTCGTGTTCAACGCCGGGGAGGCGGACTGGGTGCTCGCGGAGATCACCCAGGTGTCCGAGTGGGCCCCGGCGCGAGAGTCGGCGCCCCTGTCGCTCCCGCCCGGGCTGTCGCGCGGCGTTCTCGAGGACAAGGCCTCGGCGCTCTTCTGGCGCGCGCTGGAGGCAGGGGCGCTGGGCGAGGAGAGACTTCGCCCGTTCACCACCGTGGACTCGGGGCACTCGCTGGAGAAGGTGCTCGGTCCCACCTCGGGGCGTCACTCGGCAGCCGTGGTGGGAGGCGTCACGCTGCGCGGCGTGGACGTTCGAGACACGGGCGCACTCCGCGCGACGCTCGAGGTGCGCTGGTCCTCGCATGCCACCCACCGCCGCTCCGAGGTGACGCTCGAGCTGTCCGCGGACGACCGCGACGGGGTCCCCGTGAACTACGCGGACGCGTCCGACTGCAGGGGCTGCGGTGCACCGGCCCCTGAGTTGTATGCCCCCACTTGCGCGAACTGCGGCGGCGCGCTCCCCGTCCGCGTTCGGGACTGGCGGCTCGTTCAGATCGCCTGATTGCACGCCGCCCGGCCAGGTGGGGCTCAGGTGACCTGCTCCAGCAGGCGTGCGACCTCGTGTGCGCTGGAAGGGCGGTCCATGGGTGACTTCTCGAGGCATGCGGAGATCAGCGAGCGGAGTCGTTCCGGCAGCCACTCTCCTCCCGCTGTCCTCGCAGGCAGCGGCGGGGGCGGGGCCGTCCGGTGGAGTTCCAGCAGCGCCCGCGTCTCCCGCGCAGAGAAGGGCGGCCGCCCCGTGAGCAGGGCGAACAGCACGCAGCCCAGCGCATAGAGGTCCACGCGGCCGTCGAGCAGCGCCCCGGTCCACGTCTCCGGCGCCAGGTACGCGGGCGTCCCGTGCACGGTGCGGGGATTGCGGCCCAGCTCCCACGCCGAGCCGAAGTCGACGAGGTGAACGCCGCCGTCTGCGGCGAGCAGCACGTTGTCCGGCTTGAAATCCCCGTGCACCACGCCCGCGGCGTGCACCGCCGAGAGCCCCGAGGCGAGCCCGCTCCCAGTCCACAGCGCCTGCACCAGGGGGAGCGGACCGCGCCGAAGCACCGAGGACAACGTACGTCCCTCCACCCAGCGGGACACGGACCACGAGGGCTCGCCCTCCCCGCAACTCCAAACGTCCTCGGCGGACACGACGGCCGGGTGGACGACGCGCGCGGACAGGCGAGCCTCGTCGAGGAAGCTGCGGACCGCCTCGGACGTCCCGGCCAGGGCTGCGTGCAGCAACTTCACCGCGCGGACCTGCCCGGAGCCCGCGTGGCGCGCGCGGAACACGCGGCCGAAGCTCCCCTCCCCCGCGAGCGCCTCGAGCCGCCAGGGGCCGAGCAACTGACCCACTCCGACGGGATTGCGTCCCTCCCGGCGCTCCCCCGGCACTCCGGGGAGAGGCAACGTCGCATCGGGATCGTTTCGCGGGCGGTCCATGGCGACCGCGGACGCTATCGCCGCGCCCCCGGCGCCCCGGCAGGGCAGCCGGCGCAGGGCCTGGTCGTCTGCCTGCACACCGCCCCGCCGGCTCCCCCGGTTGCCACGGACAGGAGCACCTGCGAGGGCGACACGGCCGCGACCGCCGGGTTGACGCCACGGCGCGCCGTCTGGGAGACCTCGGACGTGCGCCTGCCTGCCCACCTGTTCCTGCTGCTCGCCGTCCTCTCCGCCTGCGGCAACCCCGCCCGCGTCACCTCCGACGGGGGCACGTTCCCCGACGGGGGCGCCGGGGACGCGGGCGTGGACCTCGCGGACCTCGCGCCCCACCGCTGGCCGGCCGAACCCGGCGTCCGCGCCACGCACGACGTGGACCTGGACTTGTGGGCCGTGCTCGAGCCGGGCGTGCTCAACGGGGCCTGCGCCGCCGTGGATGCCGGCACCGCGGACGAGGCCACCCGCCTGCGCTGCGGCAAGTGGATGTTCTTCTACGAGACGTTCGGCACCGTGGGCATCCCGCAGCCGCTGCTGGACTTCCTGCAGAAGCACTACGCCGACTACTACGGCGCGGGCTTCTCGCAGATGGGCTTCATCCCGGACCCGGCGAGCACGAAGGGGATGCCGCTGGGGCTGTACGGGCCGGCCGGGAAGCTCCAGGGCGTGAACACGGCCGCCTTCACCTGCGCCGCGTGCCACTTCGGCCGCATGCCGGACGGGCGCTACGCCGCGGGCTACGCCAACCACTCGCTCCAGTACGGCCGCTTCCTCGCCGGGATCGGCGCCCCCATGACGCTCTCCACCAATGCCAACAGCGACAAGGTGGCCCCCGCCCTCCGCGCGGAGCTGCTGCCACACGTCAACGCCGCCAAGGCGCGCTCGGGCACGTACATGGCCGAGATGGGGTGGCTGGGGCTGCAGCTCACGCCGGTGCTCCTGCAGGGCACCAACGTGGACCTCACCGTCGCCGAGCAGGAGCTCTTCCTCGAGCTCCCCGGCGGCACGCTGGACTTCATGTTCAAGCCCCTGCTGGACGACGGGTACTGGACGGTGAGCCGCGCGGTGGCGCTGTGGAACATGCCCTCCGCGTCCCAGCGCGCCGCGGCCGGCATGCCGCACGAGATGCTCGCGCTCAACGGCGGCGTCCCGCGCCTGATGGACTTCCTGCACGGCTTCGTCGCCATCGGCGTGTCGAAGAACGAGTGGACGGACGCGCGGCTGAAGCCGCTCGAGGACTACGTCCGCTCGCTGCGCGCCCCTGCCCCGCTCACGCCGCCGGACGAGGGCGCCGTGCGCGCGGGGGCCCGCCTCTTCGTGCAGAAGGGCTGCCTCGAGTGCCACGACGGCCCCACGGGCGAGTCCTCGCGCGCCTACGCCTTCACGGAGGTGGGCACGGACGACGCGTACGCCCACCTGTACAACCCGGACGCCGCGGGCAACGGCTGCTGCAACGTGCCGCCCGAGGCCATCACGCGCGGGGTGAAGGCGCCCCGCATGGCGGGCCTCTTCGCGCAGGGCGGGATGCTGCACAACGGCTCCGTCCGTTCGCTCGAGCAGCTCTTCTGCCTCGAGCCGCGCAACCCCACCGCTACGCCCGCGCTCACCAGCAAGGGACACCCGCAGAGCTGCGACGGGCTGACGGTCGCCGAGAAGCAGTCGCTGATGGTCTACCTCCGCTCGCTCTGACGGTCAGCGCCGGGGAGCGAGTTCGAAGCTCAGCGTGCCCTGCCCCGCTGCCGTCACCTCCACCGTGCGGCGGAGCGGTGCGAGCTGCGGGTGCCACGCCTCGACCGTGCGGAAGCCGGGGCGAAGCCCGTGCAGCTCGAAGCGCCCCTGGGCGTCCGTCGTGGCGAAGTGGCCGTTGGGCCGGGAGAAGACGTACGCGCGCGCGGTGGGGTGCTCGTCACAGGACACCTCGAGCACCTCTGCGCCCGCCGGCACCCCGTGCGCGGGCGCCGGTGCCCCCGCGGGCTGCACCACGCGGAAGAGCAGATCGCCCCCGCGGCGGACGGTCCAGGCGTGGCGCTCGCGGTCCGCGCCGCGCAGCAGCAGCCCCTGGCCCTCCACGAGCCCCGCCACCGCGGGCGTGAAGCGGCATCCGCGCTCTTCGAGCAGCAGCGGCGTCGCCGGTGGCGGCTCGGGCGTGGCGTCCAGCACCCGCACCAGTGCGCCCGCCAGGGGCCCCGGGCGAAGCTCGCCGCCCTCGTCCCCGGACCAGCAGCCCGGAAGGGACTGCACGCGCGGTGCGGCCACGTGCGCCCCGGACAGGACCTGCCCGGACAGCTGCCCCGTCGCGGGAGCAGAAAGGACGCCTGCTGCGCGGACTGCCCCCGGAGAGGATGCGTCCGAGCAACCGAGCCACAGCAGCCCGGCGGCACAGGCGGGGATCAGGCCCGGAGTCCGGCGTCCAGCCACAGCGCGAGGAACAGGCCCGACAAGTAGACGAGCGAGATGAGGAACAGCTGCCGGGCCCACGCCGCGTCGCCCTTCTTGAAGCAGCCCCACGCGCCGTGCGCGGTGAAGGCTCCGCCGAGCAGCACCGCGGCCGCGAGGTACAGCGGCCCAGCGGCCCCGAGCGGGTAGAGCGCGAAGCTGACCGGCAGCAGCAGCAGGAGGTACCCCACCACCTGTGCGCGGGCAGCGGCGTCCCCCCGCACCAGCGGGACCGACTTGAGCCCCGCAGCGAGGTACTCGTCCTTCCGGAACAGCGCGATGGCGAGGAAGTGCGGCAGCTGCCAGAGGAACAGGATGCCGAAGAGCACCAGCCCCGGGGCATCCAGGGCGCCAGTGCGGGCCGTCCAGCCCATGAGCGGCGGCAGGGCGCCGGGCAGCGCCCCCACGACCATGGCGTGGTGGCTGCGCGCCTTGAGCGGCGTGTAGCCGAACACGTAGGACACGAAGGCCAGGAGCGCGAGCCCCCCCGTGAGCGGTCCGGCCACCGCGAACAGCGTGGGGATGGACACGGCGGCCAGTCCCGCGCCGAAGCCGAGCGCCACCTTCGGCTCCATCCGGCCCGTGGGCAGCGGGCGGACCGCCGTGCGGCGCATGAAACGGTCGCTGTCCCGCTCGGCGTAGCAGTTGAGCGCGTTGGCGGCGCCCACCGTCCCCGCGGTGGCCAGCAGCACCAGGAAGGCGCCGAGGTGCGACAGCGGGTGCGCCGTGCTGGCAGGCGCCAGGTACATGCCCCCCGCCGTCGTCAGCAGCACGAGCGACGAGAGCCGCGGCTTGGTGAGCGACAGGAGGTCCGCGGCGGTGGTGCGGGTGGCGGGGACGGACTGCACGGTGGGACTGCCCTTAATGCGGCCGGGGTGAGGACGGCAAGTGACGGTCAGAAGCGGTGTGCACCGCGCGCTTCAGCGGTCCTTGTCGCTCTCGCGGTCCCGGTCGCGCTCCTTCTCCACCTCGCGCTCGGCGTCCTTCGCGTGGCGCCCCTTCGGATCCAGCTCCAGGTACCTGGCGAAGAGCTCCCGTGCCTTCGGGCGCATCTTCCTCTCCTTCATGAGCAGCTTGGCGAAATAGAAGTAGCCGTCCGCGTACTGCATGTCCGCGTTGAGGGCCTTCTCGAACGCGTCCTGCGCCTTGGCGATCTCCTCCGCCGCGTCGTGCGCGCGCCCCATCTCCGAGTAGGCCTCCGCCACCTTGGCGGAGTTGCCCACGAACTCCTGGGCCGCCTTGTCGAGCGTCTCCACCGCCTTCGCGAACTCCTTCTTCAGGCGCCAGGCCACGCCGAGCGAGAGCCGCGCGTCCGGGTTCTTCGTGGGGGAGGCGAGCGCCTTCTCGTACTGGGCAATGGCCTCGTCGAGCTTGCCCTGCCGGCGCAGCGCGTCCCCGAGCATGACCTCGAGCCGAGGGCTCTCGCCCATGGTCTTCAGCGCCTCGTTGAGCGCCTCCACCGCCTCCTGCTCGCCCCCCTGCTTCTCGCGCAGCGCGAGCGCCAGCTCCACGTAGAACTGCGCCCGCGTGGGGTCCGCCTGGATGGCCTGCTTCAGCTCCGCCACGGCCGCTTCCACGTTCTTCTCCGAGCGCAGCCGCTTGGCCTTGATGAGCCGGAGCTCCGGGTTGGACTTGTCCGCCTGGAAGCCCGCCTCCTCGGCCTTCGCCACCTCGGCCGCTGCCTTCTCCGGCTCCCGGCTCACGCCGGTGGCCTCCGCGAGCGCCTTCGCCGCGTCGGCCTTGAGGCCCGAGAGTTCCGAGGAGACCCTGCTGATGAACAGCGCTCGGGCCAGCTGTCCCGTGGCGAGCTGCCGCGGGGACGGCGGCGGCTCCTGCTCGAGGAAGCCCTTGAGCACCGAGCCCACGCGCGCGAAGTCCGGGGCGTCCTTGTCCAGCTCCAGCAGCGCCGCCCCCAGCACCGACTCCGGGTGGCCGCGCTCGTAGCGAAGCGCCGAGGCGAAGTTCTGAGCCGCCTGCGCGTCCTGCCCGCGGCGCCGGTAGAGGTTGGCCAGCGCCGCGTACACGCGCGCATCCGACGGCGCGAGCGTCTGCGCCCGGTCGAGCGATTCGCGTGCCCGCACCAGGTCCCCCGCGCGCATCTGGATGATGCCCTGCGTGAGGAAGAGGGTGGCGGACGCCTTGCCCTGCTCCTCGAACAGCTTCACGCGCTGCTCGAGCCCGGCGCGTGCCTCGGCCATCTTGCCGGACCAGGCCAGGAAGAGCGCCTCGGCCGCGTACAGGTAACTGGACTCCTCGCCGGACTTCCGCGCCGCGTCCAGGTGCTCCTCTGCCTGCTTGCGCGCCTCGTCCCCGCCGCCGTGCTCGCCCCACCGGACGGTCCACGCGTAGGCGAGGTAGCCGTGGGCTGCCCCCGAGTCGGGACGGAGATCCAGAGCCTCCTCCGCCGCCTTGCACGCGGTGACGTACGCGTCGAACGAGTCGTGCTTGAGCTGCTCGCTGGCGCGGTCCAGGGACTTCTTGAGCTCGCGCTTCTCGCGCGCGTTCTTCTGGCCCAGCATCCAGTAGCCGCCCAGCCCGCCCACGCACACCACGAGCAGGGCGACGAACCCCACGGGAGAAGAGCTGCGGGCCTTCCGCTCCGGCTCGGGCGCCGCGGACGCGGGGCTCCAGTCCGTCACGGTGGCCGAGCGCCGGGGCGCGGGGGCCGCGGCCTGCGGCGGTGCGGGCGGCGGACGGGGCGCGGGGGCCTGCTGCGACGGCGCGGGGATGGCCGGCCAGCCGCCCGAGGCATCCGCGGGCGGAGGGGGCGGACGCGCCGTGGAAAGCACCGGCCCGGACACGGTGGGGGCCGAGCCGTAGGAGGGGCGCGGCCCCGTCACAGGCGCGGGGGCTGCCACGGCGGGGGCAGGTCCCTGGCCCGTCGGGGGAGCGGCGGCGGCAGGGGCCGCGCCGGCCTGGATGCCCTCGCGCGCAAGAACCTCCAACGTGGCGGCGTCCGAGGGATCCAGGGCGAGCGCCTTCAGCAGCGCGGCGCGCCCGGCCTCCTTGTCGCCCAGCTTCAGGTGCAGGGTCCCCGCGAGCCGCAGCCCCGCCGCGCTCTCCGCGGTGATGGCCTGCAGTTCCTCGAGCGCCTTGCGGTCCTTGCCCTGCTCGGCGTAGACGCGCGCCAGCAGCACCCGCGGCTCGGCCGCCTGGGGGAACGCCTTCACCCCCTTCTTGCAGACGACCATGGCCTCCATGTACCGGCCCATGCCGAGGTAGGCCTCGGCGAGCGGCCTGTAGGAGTCCGAGGACGGATCCGTCGCGAACGCCTGCTCGAGTTTGGTCAGCTCTGCGGGGCTCAGCGACTTGGCGGGAGATGGAGGCATCAGTGCGGCCCTGGAGGGGAGCGGTTTTAAACCACCCGGCGCACAGGTGGATCAAGGACGGCGTGCGGCCGCGTGCTCGCGCCTTGACAGCCCGCGGAGCGATCAGATAGAGACCGGCCGCCCTGACACGCGGGGGTGTAGCTCAGTTGGGAGAGCGTCGCGTTCGCAATGCGAAGGTCGTCGGTTCGATCCCGTCCACCTCCACCAAGGGCTGAAGAGAAGGGCCTCGCTGACACCAGCGAGGCCCTTCGTCTTTCCGGGCCCCTCTGCTAAGCGGCGCCCCCCATGGAACCCTCCTTCGCCCAGCGACTGGGCATGGCCTTCACCTGCTTCTTCCAGCTGATCCTCAACCCCGCGTTCGCCCGCGCGGTGCTGCCGGCCTTCACGGCCCTGAGGGAGGGACGTCCCCTCCCCCTCGCTGCCCCCGAGGGTGCGAAGGCCCCCGCTCCCGCGGCCCCACCCCCACCCGCCGCCCGGACGCCGGAGCAGGTGCACGCCCCCGCGCTGCAGCTGCTCGGGATGCTGCAGCGCGAGGGCCGGCTCGTGGACTTCCTGCAGGAGGATCTCTCCGCCGCCGCGGACGCCGACGTGGGCGGGGCGGCGCGCGTGGTGCACGAGGGCTGCCGCCGCGTGCTCAAGCAGTACCTGGTGCTCGCCCCGGCGCGCGCCGAGGGTGAAGGGACGCGCGTGACGCTGCCGCCGGGGTTCGACGCGCAGCGCGTGCGCCTCACCGGCAACGTGACGGGCAACCCGCCCTTCACGGGTACGGTGAAGCACCACGGCTGGGTGGCCGCCGAGGTGAAGCTGCCGGACGTCGCCGAGGGACTGGACGCGCGGGTGCTGCAGCCCGCCGAGGTCGAGCTTTAAAGAGACGGTGCACACCCCCATGGCGCGCTACGGAATCGGCATCGACCTCGGGACGACGCACAGCGCCGTCTCCTACTTCAAGCTGGACCGGGACTCGGGACGCGGTGCGGGCCAGCCCATGCTCCCGCTCCCGCAGCTGACGGCCCCCGGCACGGTGGAGGCGCGGACGCTCCTGCCCTCCTTCCTCTACCTGCCCAACGACGCGGAGTTCCCCGCCGGGGCCCTGTCGCTGCCCTGGGCGAGGGACGCGCGCGAGTTCGCCGGCGAGTTCGCGCGGAGCCACGGCGCGAAGGTGCCCGGCCGGCTCGTGTCCTCTGCCAAGAGCTGGCTCGGCCACTCGGGCGTGGACCGCCGCTCGGCCATCCTCCCGTGGGGCGCCCCCGCGGACGTGCCGAAGCTGTCCCCGGTGGACGCGTCCGCGCGCTGCCTCGCGCACCTCGCCGCGGCGTGGGGCAAGGCGCTCGGGGACGAGGCGCCGCTCGCGGACCAGGACGTGGTGCTCACCGTGCCCGCCTCGTTCGACGCGGGCGCCCGGGAGCTCACGCTGGAGGCGGCGCGCAGGGCAG
>JBDLRJ010000119.1:0-5531 GCA_039800145.1 Pseudomonadota bacterium
CCTTCCCGTACACGTACATGTTGCCGAGGGCACGGCAGCCCCCGGCATGCCCTCCATCACAGGCCTGCTTGTAGAAGGCGGCCGCGCGAACCTCGTCCTTCGAGACGCCCCTGCCGTTCTCGTACATGGTGCCGAGGTTCCTGCACCCGTGGTTGTCCCCGGTGTCACATGCCTGCTCGTAGAAGGTGACGGCGCGCGCTTCGTCTTTCGGAGTGCCGCGGCCGTTTTCGTGCATCCAGCCGACGTAGACGCACCCGCCCGTGTCCCCCGCGGTGCACGCGGTCCGGAGCAGTTCCAGCGCGCGTGAGTCGTCTTTCGCGACGCCCTTCCCGTACACGTACATGTTGCCGAGGGCTCGGCAGCCCTCGGCATATCCGCCGTCACAGGCCTGCTTGTAGAGGGCAACTGCGCGTACCTCGTCTTTCGGAGCGCCCTTGCCGTTCTCGAACATGATGCCGAGGTTCTTGCACCCGTGGGCGTCCCCCGCGTCACATGCCTGCCTGTAGAAGGACACGGCGCGCGCTTCGTCTTTCGGAGCGCCGCGACCGTTTTCGTGCATCCAGCCGACGTGGATGCACCCACCCGTGTCCCCCGCGGCGCACGCGGACCGGAGGAGTTCCAGCGCGCGTGAGTCGTCTTTCGCGACGCCCTTCCCGTGCATGTACATGACGCCAAGGGCTGCGCAGCCCTCGGCATCCCCGCCATCACAGGACTGCTTGTAGAGGGCGACGGCGCTCGCCACGTCCCTGGGGATGCCCCTTCCGTACTCGCGCATCCTGGCGAGGGAGATGCACGATTGGCTCTGCCCCCCCTTGCATCCTTGCGAGAAGAGCTCTGCAGCCCGCGCTTCGTCCTTCTGCATGCCCGTGCCTGAGAGGTACATCCCTCCGAGACGTTGGCAGTCATGAATGGTCGCGCCCTCGCAGCCCTTTCGGGCCAGGCTGACTGCCTTGTCCAGGTCGGGCTTCGTTCCCCATCCCCCCTGGAGCAACCCGGCCTGTCGCGCGCAGGCGAAGAGCAGCCCGGCGTTGCATCCATGGGCTGCTGCCCGGTAGGCACCGTTCAAGTCCGTGGCATCCTGGGTGAACCCGGCCTGCGGGCTCCTGGTTCCCAGGACCCACGTCGCCGGGGCACACGAGGCAAACTGCCCGGCGAGGCACGCCTTGAGCAGCCCGGCGCCGTCGAGTCCCTCCCAGGAGGTCAACGGGAGTCGAGGCGCCTTCTGCAGCGCGCAGGCCACCACCTCGCCGGCAGAACATTCCTTCTGGTAGCGCCGGCGCCGGTCCTCCACCGGGGGAACGCCCAGGTAGACGACGCCGAGGTCGGTCGAGAGCATCCGGATGAAGTCCTCGGGGGGAAGCCCCGCGAGCACCTGGACCGTCATCACCTGCTTCTCCACCAACCTCACCTCGACGGACGACCTCGCGCCCGACTCGGTGCGGACGTGGAGTCTCTCGGCACAGAGGGGCACCTTGAGCGCCTTCCACGCGGCGCCGAGCACCGTCTCGCCCGCCCAGACCTCTCCCTCGACCGCGTTGTTCTGCCCATCGACGGCCTCCACCTTGAGGCCTGCCATGCGCTGGGCGGCGGTGAGAACCACGGACTTCGCCTCTCCCTTGCCCACCGTGAAGCGCTCGCCCGTGGGCTCGTGGCACGCGTCCCGGATGAGCAGTTCGTGGTTTCCGGGCGAGAGCCGACGCCCCTGGGCCTGCGCCTGCTCCAGCGGCTGCCCATCCAGCATCAGCCCCAGCCCCTCCGGGACCGTCTTTACGGACAACGTCGCGAAGGCGGGGGAGAGGCGGAGGGAGACCTTCTTCTGCGTGGTCCCGAGGGTGATGGAGCCCCGCGCCTCGTCGTACTCCTCGAGCGACATGTTGACGACGTGCACGCCCGGCGACACCGGGCGGGAGCAGGGCGTGGACTGGCACAGGAGCTTCCCGTCCAGCATCACCACCGCGCCGGGCGGGGTGCTCTCGAAAGCGGCGATGACGGTCTCCTCGTCCTGGAGCTCGAAGCCGCCGGCAGCGTTCACCTGGCCGACGACGCCGGTGCTCTCCCGCGGTCGTGCCCGGGCCGCGAGCCCGAGCGCCTTCTGTACGAGCGCGCCGGTGGCAGTTCGCACCTGGGCCACCAGCTCCAGCTCCTTGCTGGCCTGCACCAGCTGCTGGCCGAGGAGGCTGCCCGTGCGCGTGTCGTACACCTTGAGCGTGAGCAGGTAGGCATCGTCGACGAAGCTGACGGTGCCGGAGACGAAAGCGTAGACCCCGAGGTTGCGGGCCGTCTCCACCTCGCACTCGCCCTCCTTGCAGCTGCCGCCGGTGGCCTTGAGGACCTCCAGCATGTTCTCGCGCGTGAGGACCACGGCGCCGTGGATGCCGGCCGCGTCCAGCACCGCCCCGCGCGCCTCGTCCGACAGGGTGCCGAGCGAGGCGAGCTTCTTCTCGGAGGCGTTGGTGAACTCGAGCACCGCGAGGCGCTTGCCCTCGAGCGCCCCGGCCTGCTGGGCGAAGACGGTCGTCGAGCAGGTGAGCAGGCAGAGCAACAGGAACCGGGCGGGAAGGGGCGTCATCGCGGCAACTGTCTAGCACGCTCGGTCGGGGGCTCTTCGCTCCCCAGACCAGGCGCCCCGTGGCACACTGCCGCCCATGCACAAGCTCGTCGTCTCGCTCGCTGCGCTCGCGCTCACCAGCTGCAGCAACGCCGTCGGCACCACGCCCTTCACGCTGAAGCTCACCGACGCGCCGCTCGACATCGCGCTCGCGAAGGAGCTCAAGGTCACCATCGACGAGGTGAAGGTCCACGTGGTGGTGGACGGTGACTCGGACGCGGACGCGGGCGAGCCCGCCGACGACGCGGGTACCGACACGTCGGACGCCGGGAGCGACGCCGTGGCCGCCACCGGCAAGTCCGGCTGGAAGACCGTCTGCGGCACGCAGGCCGAGTTCGACCTGCTGACCCTCACCAACGGGAAGACCACCCCCATGTGCCCGGAGGCCAACATCGACTCCGGGAAGATCACCCAGGTCCGGCTCGTGGTCTCCGCCGGCACCCTCACCTGGAAGGACGGCTCCGCGGACACCGCGCTCGAGGTGCCCTCCGGCACCATTAAGATCGTCGGCGTGCAGACGCTCCAGCCCGGCACCCCCGCGAGCATGACCCTGGACTTCGACGCTGCCCAGTCCGTCGTGGTGGCCGGCACGAAGTTCCAGCTCAAGCCCACCATCAAGATCGTCAAGTAGCCCCCGGTGAAGGCCCACACCGAGTACCTCTGGTACGAGACGAAGCAGCGCCGCGAGCTCGTCCGCATCACGGACGAGGTGGCCCGCGTCGTCGCCGCGTCCGGCGTGAAGGAGGGCATGGCGCTCGTCTCAGCCATGCACATCACAGCCGGCGTCTTCGTCAACGACGACGAACCCGGCCTCCACGCCGACATCTGGAAGTGGCTCCAGAACCTCGCCCCCGAGGGGCCGGACTACCAGCACCACCAGACCGGCGAGGACAACGGGGACGCCCACCTCAAGTCGCTGCTCGTCCACCACGAGGTGGTGCTCCCCATCACCGCGGGCAAGCTCGACCTCGGCACCTGGCAGCAGGTCTTCTACGCCGAGTTCGACGGGCAGCGGCGCAAGCGCCTCATCGTGAAGGTGCTCGGCGCCTGAGCGCCACGCGGCTTCTCCGCGCTGGGTAAACCGCTTCCGCCGCGTGGCCGTGCACGCCTCCTCCTTGAGGGCGTACCGCCGGTGCCCGCGGCTTGCACTCCGCCTCCGCCATGAAGCCATGGGCGTGGGTGGGCTGCGGCGCGGTGTGCGTGGTGCTGGCGTGTGAACGGACCCCGCGCGTGGAGCAGGTGGGAACCACCGGCGACGCGGGCGTCACGGTGGCCGCGGACGCGGGACAGGGGCCGGACGCGGGACCGCTGCCGGATGCCGGGCCACCGCCCTTCGGCGGGCCGGGCCCATGGCCGCTGGAGAACCGGACGTACGGGGCCGCCGACGGGCTTCTCGAGAGCCCCGTCGTGGGCTCGAGCACGGACGCGGCGCAGAACCTCTGGGTGGTGACGCACGAGGCGCTCTACCTGCTTCGCCCCGGCGATGCGCGCTTCCAACGCTTCGCCGCCGCGGACGGCCTGCACCTGCCGGGCAACCCCGCCTGGTACGACGACAGCTCGCTCGGCGGAGGTGACCGGAGCCCGCGCATCGCGGGTGAAGCGGCACCGCCCGGCATCCTCTCCGTCGCGGGAGGCGCCGCGGGGGAGGTGTTCGTCGGCTACGCGGGCGTGGAGGAGGACAGCTGCGAGGCCTGCACCGGAGACTGGGCGGACCCCTACCGCCACAGCGGCAAGCTGGACCGCGTGCGGCTCCGCGCGGACGGCACGCTGGACGTCACCCGCATGGACCTCGTGGCCAACGCGCACGGCGCGCAGTACTGGCACAACCGGACCGTCTACCGGCTGCTGTACGACCACATGATTCACCCGGGTGAGCTCTACGTGGGCACCAACCACGGCGTGACGCTGCTCCGCCCGGACCTCTACCGTGAGCCGCTGCCCGGCGAGTGGTTCGACACCGTCAACCAGGAGTGGATGGCGGACCACCTCCACGCGCGCGTCTGCCACCACGCGCCCTGCACCGCGGGCACCGAGAACCAGCGCATGGGCGAGTGGCGCGGGCTCGCGCTCTCGGCGGACGGGCTGCTGTGGACCGCGGGCCGCTGGACCGCCGGCGCCATCCGGTGGGAGGCGGACCTCGTGCGCTGGTACATGCGCCCCGGGGACGAAGCCTTCGCCTACGCATTCGGAGACCCTTACCCGCAGCCGCCCTCCTCGAGCGGCTTCGTCAACGAGCCCGTCTTCCGCGTGCCGCAGGAGGGGGACGCGGTGAACCTCACCGCCGTCGCCGTGGCCCCGGACGGTCGTGCCTGGTTTGCGAGCGGCCCGAGCTATGGCACCGGCGTGGACGCGGTGGCGTACGGCATCGCCTCGTGGGACGGGCTCGCCTTCACCCCGGTGGACCCGGCGGTGCTCGGCGCCCCCGAGCGCGTGGTGAGGGACCTGGTCGCGCTCCCGGACGGCCGGCTCGCGGTGGCCTTTCCGCAGAGCGGCGTGCTGCTGTGGCACCCGGACACAGGCGCCACCACCTGGCTGCGCGCAGGCGCGGGGCTCCCCGATGACCGCGTGCTGCGGCTCGAGCTGGATGACCGCGTCACGCCCGCGGCGTTGAGGGTGTCCACTGCGGCAGGACTCGCGGTGCTGCGAAAGCTGCCGTGAGCGCCTTCGCCTCCGGGCAGACGGGCCCTCCCGGCGCTGTGCCGGGGGACCCGAGGTAGAGGGCCGGTGGGTGACCGGGTGCCTTCCGGGCGTCCAGGCGCCGCGGAGAGACTCAGGCCGCCGCGTCCGACTCGCCGGCCTCGCCCTGCGCCGGCAGCACCACCTCCACGCGGGCGCCTCCACCGGGGTGGTTGGACCGCGCCAGCTCGCCGCGCGCCGCTGCGACGAGCGACGCCACCGTGATGAGGCCCAGCCCCATGCCGTC
>JBDLRJ010000120.1:0-13044 GCA_039800145.1 Pseudomonadota bacterium
GGATGCCGTCGTCGTCCGTGTCCAGCGCGCAGGCGCCCTGGTAGCACATGCTGCCGGACGGGCAGTTCGCGTTCACGGTGCAGGTGGTGGCGGTGGTGCCGGACTTGCCCTTGGAGTCGTAGGGGCCGGGGACGCGGCCGTCAGAGGAGGTGGGAGAGAGCCCCGCCTCCTGGGAATCGAAGATGCCGTCGTTGTCCGAGTCCGTGTCCTGGTAATCCGGGGTGCCGTCGTTGTCCTGGTCCGCCCCCTTCTCGGACTGGTCCACGACGCCGTCGTTGTCGCTGTCCAGGTCCCGGAAGTTCGGGATGCCGTCTCCGTCTGCGTCGCCCGCGCCCTCGTTGATGTCCTGGAGGGTGTCGTTGTCGCTGTCGAAGTCCCGCGCGTCCACGGTGCCGTCCGAGTCCCAGTCCAGCGCCGTGGCGCCGGGTCCAAACTCCACGAGGTCCGAAATTCCGTCGCTGTCCGTGTCCGAGGTGGTGGGGTTGGTCTCATTGGGGTTCAGCACCCCGTTGAGGTTCAGGTCCTCGCCGGCCTTGCAGATGCCCGTGAACGAGACGTTGCCGTCACAGAGGCCGTCGCTGTCGGAGTCCACGTCCTGAGAGTCCGCGAGCGAGTCCTCGAACTTGTCCTGGAGGCCGTCGGCGTCGCTGTCCGAGTCTCGGCAATTCGGGACCAGGTCATTGTCAAAGTCGGTCATCTTCTCCTGGCTGTCGGTGAATCCATCTTCATCACTGTCCAGGTCCCGAGCGTCGATGGTTCCGTCAGAGTCTGTGTCCAGGGGGTTCGTCCCGGACCCGTACTCGGGGTCATCCGTGATGGTGTCGTTGTCCGAGTCGAAATCGTCTGGGTCCGTTTCGTTGGCATCGACGACGCCGTCGGCGTCCATGTCCTCTCCGCGCCGGCACGTCCCAGCGACGGACGAGGGACCGTCACAGAGACCATCGTTGTCACGGTCAGGGTCCAACGCGTTGGTGACGCCGCCCTCCTTGCCGTCTGGGACGCCGTCGTTGTCCGAGTCGGCATCCAGCGGATCGGTCTCGTAGGAATCCTTGACACCGTTGACGTTGAAGTCCTCCCCCCGCGAGCAGACACCCACGACGTTTTGGTCACCGTCACAGAGCCCGTCGTTGTCGGTGTCCGCGTCGTTCTTCAAAGTGCCGAGCAGGGTTTCCGCGGCGCCGTAGAGCCCATCACCGTCCGCGTCCGTGTCAGGCGTGCCCGTCACACTGTTGGAGACTGCACTGGGGGTCGGGTTCACGTTCTTCGCGACGGCGGTGAAGGTGTACGTCGTCTCGTTGGTGAGCCCCGTGACTTCACAGAGCCACGAGGTGCCAAGTCCGTTCACGGAAGTGGTGCAGGTGGCGCCCCCTGGACTTGCGGTAATCTCCACGCTGGTGGGCGCAGTGCCGGTACTGGCCGTCGTGAAGTACACCGGCACCTTCTGATCTCGGTTTGAGGCGGCACTGGTGAGGGTGGGCGCGTTGGGAGGCGGCGGGGCAGGCGTGACGGGGTCAGACGGGACGGAGGACAGGGAGGTCCCCGTGCTGTTGGTTGCCGTTGCCGTGAAGGTGTAGGCGGTCCCGTTGGTGAGCCCCGTGATGACACACGAGCCGGTCTTCGCGGAACCGGTGCCGGTCAACGAGGTATCAGTGCAGGTGAAGTTCCCGGGGTTTGAAGTGACGGTAAAGCTGGTCGGAGACGAGCCAGTTGTCGCGCCCGTGATGTTAACGGTGGCTGACCCGTTGCCGGACACGCCCACCGGCTTCTGCGGGGCGTCTGGTTCGGGTGTAACGATGGTGATGTTGACGTTTGCTTGATACTTGTCGGCGATCGCCGAGAGGACCGTGCTTGAACCGAAGTAGAACTTCGGCACCTGTCCGGTGATGGGGTCCTCGTTCAGGGCGAAGGTGATTCCGCTCGTCTTGTCCGTGGCGTTGATGACGGTGACAGCCGATTCGTAATCCGTCCCACTCGGCGAGCTCACGGTCCAAAAGGTGGGGGACATTCCCGGCACGGCACCTTTGGTGGCCCTGAGCCGGTTGCAGGTTGCGTTGGTCGTCAGCACCAGCGTGTCCCCGGAGTTCACCGTGATGTTGAAGGTGCCCGCGTTCCCCTGCGACACGCCATCGACGACCAGGTTGAAGTTGTTACTGCTGGAACTGCAGTTCATCACGAGGCTGACGGTCGACACGGCCTGCCTGGCCCTGGCCAGGGAGGGCGCCTGCGCCACGGGAGGCGACTGCACTGCCGTCCCCTCGGTACGCTCGCCGCATGAAGCCAATACGGCGAGCAGGCCCAAGGCCAGCCAACGAATGTTCGCTCGGGACATCATCACGCGCACCTCACCCACGAAAATGTGCGCGGACCCTACGGAGCACCTACGGAGTCGGAAATCGCATGGCAGGTACGTCTTTGGGTCGCATCCGGGCCGATCCCGAGTAACATGTTCATGCAATGCCTTTCGATTGCTACATGACCATGGAATTCCCCCTCCAGAGGGCGGGTGCTACGCCCACCCCATGGCTACGGGACTCCCCCAATTCACGGTCTGCCTCGTCGAAGACGACGCAGTTCATGCGAAGCATTTGTCCTCGGCCGTCCAACTCGCGGGGACCACCCCGCCCGTCGCACGGCACCGGTGTGCGGAGGAGCTCCGGTCCCACCTGAAGGATTCCTCTCGTCCGGCACCGCAGCTTCTCGTCCTGGACCTGGGGCTCCCGGACGCCCCCGGCGTGGAGTTGGTGCGGGAAGTCCGAGAGGCTTGGCCGGACACGAAGGTGCTCGTGGTCTCCGTGCACACCGACGAGCGCAACGTGGTGAAGGCCATCCAGGCAGGGGCCAGCGGCTACGTGGTGAAGGACGGCGACGACGAGGCGCTCGCCGCCTCCATCCGGGACGTGATGGCCGGGCAGAACCCCATCAGCCCCAACGTTGCCCGCTACCTCATCTCCTACGTGACCGGGGCCACGCGGTACTCCGCCCCGGGCAGCGACGCGCCGGAGCTCACGCGCCGCGAGCTGGACATCCTGTACAAGATGGCCGACGGCTTGAGCTACCAGGAGGCCGCGGAGTCGCTGGACATCTCTCGCTCCACGGTGGAGGCGCACATCCGCAAGCTGTACCGGAAGCTCGAGGTGCACTCCAAGACGCAGGCGCTCCTGCGCGCCCGCCAGCACGGGCTCTTGTAGGCGCTAAGCGAGGTAACCGCGGGCCTTGGCCGTGCGGATGGCCTGCACCTTCGAGTGGGACTCCAGCTTGCGGTAAAGGTTCTTGATGTGCGCCTCCACGGTGCACAGCTGGACCTCCAGCTTCGCGGCCACTTCCTTGTAGGTGTCGCCGTGGGAGATGAGCTCGAGCACCTCCAGCTCGCGCGCGGTGAGGGGCTCGCCCTCCGGGGCTGCGCGCGGCTCCACCTTCATCTGGGACACCAGGTGCCGGGCCACCGCCGGGCTGATGGCGTAGTGGCCGTCCAGCACGCCGTGCAGGGCGTGGACGATCTCCTCGAGGCTGCCGTCCTTGAGCAGGTAGCCGCGCGCGCCTCGGCGGATGGCCTCCACCACGGTTCGCTCGTCGTCCATGACGGACGCCACGAGGATTGCGGAGGTGGGCCAGGCGCTGCGCAGCGTGCGGAGCACGTCCAGTCCGTCCACGTCCGGGAGGCGCACGTCGAGGAGCACCAGGTCCGGGGCGGGCTCGCCCCCCTCTGCGCGGCGCAGCGCCTCGCGGCCCACCTCCGCGCTCGGCGTGAGCGACAGGCCAGGCACCGCGCGCACCGCGTCCTCGAGCAGCCCGCGCTGGTCCGCGTCGTCGTCCACCACGAGGACCTTCTTCATGGACTCGGTGGCGGCAGCGTTCATGGAGACGCGACGGTAGGGGCAGTGACCGAGGCGGTCAACGCGGCCGTCCCCCGCGGCTGGAGGGAGAGCGGGAGAGGCACGGTGAGCTCAGCCACCACGCCCCGGCCCTCGCTCCCTGGACGCAGCACGAGCGAGCCCCCGAGCCCTGCCGCGCACCGCTGCATGAACGGGATCCCCCGCCCGCCCGCGGCCTGGGATGAAGGCAGCCCCTGCCCGTCGTCCGAGACGCGGAGCAGCAGCGGCCCGGTGCGCGGACAGGAGAGGTGGATGGAGAGTTCCGTGGCGTGCGCGTGGCGCAGGGCGTTGCTGAGCGCCTCCTGCAGCACGCGCAGCACCTGGAGGATGGCCACGGTGGGAAGCGCGGGAGACTCCGACAGCTGCAGGTCCCAGGTGATGCGGCAGGGGGCTCCCTCCAGCCGCCTCCGGAGCCGGTAGCGGTAGTCGCCGAGCGCGGCTCCGAGGCTGTCCTCCTGGAGCTTCAGCGAGTCGATGACCAGGTGCAGGTCCGCGAGGCAGTCCCCGAGCAGCTCGCCCACCTGGTGCTGGGAGAGCGTTCCCTCGGCGACCTCACGGCGGGTGCGGGCGAGCTGCGCGCCGAAGCCGTCCTCCACGTTCTCGAGCAGCCGTGCGCGTTCCTCGCTTCGGGCCCGCTCGCGCTCGACCTGGAGGCGGTCCGCCGCGGCCTGCTCCTCGCGCAGCAGGCGCGCGTTCTCCAGGGCCGCGAGCACCGTGCGCACGCCGACCAGGAGTGAGACCACCACGAGCGCAAGGCCGAGGGGGATGACCTGGTGGGTGCGGCCGTGGAAAAGGGCCAGAACCAACGCCACGCCGAGCGCGAGCGGGGTGAAGAGTGCGAGCGGGTTCAGCCCCAACAACCAGGCCACCGAGGCGCGGTGGGGAACGCCTGCGTCTCGCGGGGCGTGGAAGGCGCGGGCGAGGGCGAGTGCCGCGAAGCTCCGTGCCGCCGAGCCCAGTCCCACCACCCAGGGGAGCCAGGCGTCCGCCCACCGGGTCTCCAGCTGTCGAGCCGCGGCGAGCGGGGAGCCAAGCCCCACGACGATGACCAGGAGCCAATAGGCGCGCAGGCCGGGCTCGGGGCTGCCCACGTTGACGAGCATCCCCAGCGCAGCCACGGTGAGCAGGTCTGCCGCGAAGACCTGGGGGGACTCCGGCTGGAGCACGGTGGCGTGCAGGGATCCAACCGCCCCGAGGATGACGGCAAGATCCAACCCAAGGGCTGCGAGTTGGCGCACCGTGGAGCGCTCGCGCGGGAGGAGGGCAAGCGCGAGAACGGTGGGCACTGCGGCGGCGAGGGGCGGCACGCGCAGGAGCGGGAGGAGGGCAGCGAGCGCGAGCAGCCGCAGCGCGGTGCGCGTCCGCGCCGAGAGGGCCGGACCGCGAGAGGCCCACGCGAAGGCGAGGCCCTGCACGAGGGCTTCACCGGACAGCAGGACCGCGGAGGCGTTCATGGCAGGGCGCCCCTTGCCACGGGCGCGCGGCGGCGGCAACCGGCCGGAGCGTCAGACGGAGGGTGTAGAGCGTTCTTGCAGGGGGCGCGAGATGGCAAGCAAGCGGCAGGCGGTGGGATTGGAGAGGGCGCCGGACTTCACCGAGGTGCTCGGGTTCATCGAGGCGGCGAAGGTCCGGGCGTACCAGGCGGTGAACTCGGAGCTCGTGGGGTTGTACTGGCGGCTCGGGGAGTACCTGAGCGGGAAGCTGGAGCGGTCCGAGTGGGGCGCCGGGGTGGTGGAGGCGCTCGCACACGAGATAGCGCGGAGGCATCCGGGGCTGCGGGGGTTCACCCGTGACGGGCTCTTCCGAATGCGCCAGTTCTACGAGGCGTACCGGGGGAACGAAATTGTCGCGCCACTGGCGCGACAATTGGCGTGGACGAGCCACCTCGTCATCCTCGGCGCGTGTAAGTCGCCGGAAGAACGGGCTTTTTACGTCATCTCTGCGGTTCGAGAACGGTGGACCCGGCGCGAGTTGGACCGGCAGATCCGCGCCCAGGCATGGGCCCGGTCGGACACCCGCCGGACTCAGGCAGCACCGGAACTCGAGCGTGCCCACCCTGGCGCCCTCTCCGAGTTCAAGAGCGCCTACGCGCTGGAGTTCCTCGGGCTCTCTCCGGGCCACTCGGAGGCGGACCTCCACGCAGCGCTCCTCCAGAACCTCGGCCGCTTCATCACGGAGCTCGGCCGGGATTTCTGTTTTGCAGGGTCTGAGTACCCGCTCCAGGTGGGGGCACAGGACTTCTCGCTGGACCTGCTGTTCTTCCACCGCCGGCTGCAGTGCCTGGTCGCCGTGGAGCTCAAGGTCCGGGCGTTCCAGCCGGAGGATCTCGGCAAGCTGAACTTCTACCTGGAGGCGCTGGACCGGGACGTGCGGCTCCCGCACGAGCGGCCCTCCATCGGGGTGCTGCTGTGTGCCACGAAGGATGTCAACGTCGTGGAGTACGCGCTCAACCGGAGCCTCTCCCCCACCCTGGTCGCCGAGTACCAGGCCGTCCTCCCTGCGAAGGAGGTGCTGCAGCAGAAGCTGCAGGAGTTCTACGCCCTGCTGGAGCCGCCCGGGGAGGAGTGACCTGCCGCCGCAGTGTGGCGGACCCCATCCGAGAGTGGGCGCGTTAGAGTCTCCCCGCCCCATGACCGCTCCCCTCCCCTCACCCGCCGTGGAGGCCCGCGGCCTCGTGAAGCGCTTCGGTGACTTCACGGCGCTGCACGGGCTGGATCTCCACATCCCGCGCGGCAGCTTCTTCGCCTTCCTCGGCCCCAACGGCGCGGGCAAGAGCACCACCATCGCCATCCTGACCGGCATCTATGGCCCGGACGCGGGGGACATCCGCATCCTCGGGATGGACGTGAAGGCGGATCCGCTCGGCGTGAAGGCGCGCCTGGGCGTGGTGCCCGAAGAGCTCAGCCTCTTCGAGCGGCTCACGGGACGACAGTACCTCACCTTCTGTGGACGCATGTACGGGCTGGAGGCGGACGAGGCTTCGGCGCGCGCCTCCGAGCTGCTGGAGCTCACGGAGCTCACCTACAAGTCGGGGGGCTTGGTGGCGGAATACAGCAAGGGGATGCGGCGGCGGCTGGCCATTGCCGCATCACTCATCCACGCCCCGGAGCTGGTGCTGCTGGACGAGCCCTTCGAGGGCATCGACGTGCTCGCGGCCGGGGTCATCCGGGAGCTGCTGCAGGAGCTCTCCCGCCGCGGGGTGACGCTGCTGCTCACGACCCACGTGCTGGAGATTGCCGAGCGGCTCGCTACCCACGCCGGCGTCATCAAGGGCGGGAAGATGGTGGACCAGGGGGACGTGGCATCCCTCAAGGCGCGCCACGGGGTGCCGACGCTGGAGGCGGTGTTCGAGCAGCTCATCGGCGTGCCGGCCGCGCGCAACGCGGCGCTCAGCTTCTACGGCCCACGGCCGGAGACGGGGCCGTGACGCCGCGCAGGGGCCCCGGCTTCCTCGAGCACGTGCTGCTGCTCTGGAAGCTGCGCCTGGACATCGGGCTCAACCAGGGGAAGCGGCCGAGCCGCGTGCTCGCGGTGCTGAGCTTCCTCGTTACCTCCTCCCCTGCCCTCGGGCTGGGCGCGGCGTTCTACCGGCTCCTCTCCTGGGGCCCGGTGGCCGAGTCCGCCGCCTGGTGCGCCTTCATCCTCAACCTCTCCTGCTTCGTCACCACCGCCGTGTGGGTGACGTGGCCCATCCTGTCGGCGGGCGTGGACGATCACTCGGAGCTCTCGCGCTACTCGGCCTTCCCCATCTCCCCGTTCCGGCTGCTCTTCGCCTCGACCCTGGCGACCCTGGCCGAGCCGCGCGCACTGGTCATCTACGCGCCGCTCGTGGGCGCGACGCTGGGCTACGCGCAGCACCACCCGCTGCCGCTGCTTCCCGCGCTGCTCATGTTCGCGCTGTACGCGGTGCACAACGCCGCCTGGAGCCGCGTGGGGCTGCACGTGGTGCTCAACGTGCTCCGGCAGGAGAAGAGCGCGGAGATACTGGGCGGCGGCTTCCTGGTGATGCTCTTCCTCGCGTCCCTCATCCCGCCGGTGGACACCTCGTGGCTCACCGACGTGGGCAACGCGGGGCTGCAGGCGCTCGGACCGGACGTCCTGCTGAACGCCGCCGTGGCGCTGGGGCGCGTGCCGCCGGGCTTCTTCGGAGACGGCGTGTGGGCACTCGCGCACGGGGCGTACTTCGCGGCGCTGGTGGACGGCTGGCTCATGGTGCTCTTCACCGCCATGGGGTTCCTGGTGGCCTACGCGCTGCTCCTGCAATTCCATTCCAGCGTGGGGCGGGCAGGACCGCGCGTGGCGGTGGCGGCGGACAGCAACCCGTTCTCGCGGAAGGGGCCGCGCACCGACGCCATGCTGCTCCGCGAGGCGCTGGATCTCTGGCGCAACCCGCGCGCCCGGCTGCTCGCGGCGGTGCCCTTCCTGCTCGCCATCCTCCTCAAGCTGCTGTCGGGCCGTTCGCTCTTCGCCTGGGCCCTCGGTGACAGCGCAGACGCGTGGCTGCTCGGGGGACTGGCGCTCTACGGCGCGGTGGTCATCGCCTCGACGTTTGCGCAGAACACCTTCGCGTACGACGGCCAGGGGTTCGCGGTCTTCCTCGCCGCCCCCATGTCCGTGGGGGACGTGCTCAAGGCGAAGAACCGCGTCCATGCCGCTTCGGCGCTGGGGCTCGGCGCGCTGGTGGTCGCCTTCTACCTGGCCTACTTCCGCGCGGGCGGGGTGCGCGAGGTGCTGCTCGCCTTCGCCGCCATCCTCGCGCTGCTCCCGGTGCTGCTCACCGCGGGCAACTTCCTGTCGCTCTACTTCCCGGTGAAGTTCCACGCGTCGTTGAAGCGGCGGGACAAGCTGCCGTTCACGGCCTCCATGCTGGGCGTGGCCGCAGCGTCGGTGGGCGCGGCGCCGTTCGCGTGGGCGCTGCGCGCGTGTGGCCGCGCGGGGCCGGGCTGGGACACGCTGGGCGTGGTGTGCGGGGCGGCCGTGGCCGGGTGGGCGCTCTACGCGGCGACCTTGCCCACGGTGCTCCGGCTGCTCGAGGTGCGCCGGGAGCTCGTCCTCCGGGCGGTCACGCGGGACTGACGCGGATGCTCCTCCCGAGCTCGAAGCGCTCCGACATGAGCCGGCGCCCCAGGGACGGCGCGGCAGCTCCCCGCGCCCTCGGCACGGAGTTCGTCGCTCTCCCGCGAATCCCGACCGCCCCGCACCTCGCCGGCGCGACGCGCGCGGGCAGTCCCGGGCGCGCTGCCCATCGCCGACCTGCGCCCAGGTGCGTGCGCGCCCCGCATGCGCCACACGGAGAGCACCCGGTCGAGGAAGATGCCGGGGAGCAGGATGCTCGGGTACGTGCGCCATCCCACCGCCCGGAGCGCGGTGTCTCCCGAGACGCAGGCTTCCTGCCGACCCACACCGTGCCGCGGGGCTGAGTCATGCGCGCCTGGTACTCGGACCATTTCGAGGTGCCGCTCCCCGAGGGGCACCGCTTCCCCATGGAGAAGTACCGGCGGCTGCGGGAGCTGCTGCTCGCGCGCGGCATCCTCGCGCTTGGGGAACTCACTCCCGCCGAGGAGGCGCCCCGCGAGCGACTGGCCCTCGTCCACACCCCCGCGTACCTGGACGCGCTCTTCTCGGGTCAACTCACCGAGGCAGAGGTGCGCCGGCTCGGCTTCCCCTGGAGCCCTGCGCTGCTCGCCCGCTCACGTGCGTCCGTGGGAGGCACCGTGGCCGCGGCGTGGGCGGCGCTCGAGCGCGGCTGGGCGGGGAACCTCGCGGGCGGCACGCACCACGCCTTCGCGGACCACGGCGAGGGGTACTGCGTGTTCAACGACATCGCCGTGGCCATCCGCACGCTGCAGTCCGAGCGGCGCATCCGGCGCGCGGTGGTGGTGGACCTGGACGTGCACCAGGGCAACGGCACCGCGGCCATCTTCTCGGGCGACGACGAGGTCTTCACCTTCTCCATGCACGGGGAGAAGAACTTCCCCTTCCGTAAGCAGAAGAGTCACCGCGACGTGGAGCTCCCCGACGGGACCGACGACGCGCGGTTCCTCGAGGCGCTCGATCGCCACCTGCCCGAGGTGCTGGAAGCGGCCGGCGCGGACCTCCTCTTCTACCAGGCCGGCGTGGACGCCCTGGCCGAGGACACGCTGGGGAGGCTCTCGCTCACGCACGCAGGGATGCGGGCCCGCGACGAGCAGGTGTTCCGCGCCGCATGGCACCGCGGCATCCCGGTGGTGACCACGCTCGGCGGAGGCTACGCGCGGCCCATCGAGTCCACGCTCGAGGCCTACGTGGGCACCTGGACCGAGGCGAAGCGGGTTCTGGGTGACTGACGGGCGCGTGGTAGAACTCCCAGGCATGCGCGCCCTGTTCCTCGCCGTCCCCTGCGCCCTGTTCCTCGCGGGCTGCAGCACCGCCCTGAAGGTCCTGCCCGAGCCGGGGCTGCAGTCCTACGGTCTCTCGGTGACCCGGGCCACGCGCGCCGTGGAGGACCCCAACGTCCAGACGGTCAACGTCTACGTGGTGTTCGAGCGGGACTTCTCGGGGCTGCTGGAGCTCTACCTCTACGACGGCAAGACGGAGGTCGGGCGCACGGGGACGGTCGTGAAGATGCCGAAGGGTGGGCGGTACGTCGACTTCACGTTCGACCGGCGCACGCCGCTGTTCACGACCAGCACCGTCATGATGAAGGCCACGCCGCTGACTCCCTGAGGAAGGCCTCGAGCCGCGCCGCGGCCACGGCGGGTTCGTCGGGCAGGAGCGCAGGGCGGAGCAGCGCCAGAACGGGGCCCGGTGCGAGCGAGCGCGCGAGGCGCAGCGTCTCGGGCGTCCAGGCGGATGCATCAGGCGGGTTGAACTCGAACACGTGGCGCGCGAGGTCCGAGAGCGCCCGTGCCCGTGCCTCCCTCTCCGGTGGCGGCGTGCCCTGGAGATCTTCCACGCACTTCACGAGCGCTTCGAGCGTCCCCGCCGCCACGTCCGGGAGGGCGAGTGCCCGTGACATGCGTCGGACGATGCCGGGGGCTGGGTCCTGTTTCCTTCGGCGAGCAAGCTCGGACAGCAGCCAGTCCTCGTCCCACCCGTCCCAGGTGCCGGCCACGTCCAGCAAGTTGCTGCCGAGCACCGGGAGCATGTCCTCCCGCCAGGTGTCGCGGACCGCCGCCGGGCCGAGCCCTGCCTCGACGCAGGTGAGCGCGGTGAGCGGAAGCAGGTGGCGGGTCTCCGTGTCCAGGAAGTGTTCACCCAGCGCGAGCCACACCCGCTCGCCCGGGGTTCGCTGCTTCACGGCACCTCGAGCGACGAGCGCTTCACGGTCCAGCTGTCGCGCAGCGCGCCGTTCACGTCCAGCATCCGCGCGGTGAACTGCGGGTCCGCGAGCGAGGTGTCCACCTCCACCTCGGTCACGTAGTCGCCGTTGATCTCACACCCGCTGCGGCTGTAGCCGCTCGGGCCCGCGCTGCAGGTCTGCCCGGTCTGCCCGTTCGCGAGCGGCGAGGAGACGAGCTCCGGGATCCGGTACGCACCCGTGGTGGCCGCGAGGTGGGACTGGAAGAGGGACTTGTGGATGTCCCCGGCGAGGAAGACCACCCCGTGGATCTTGTTGGTCTTGATGGCCGAGTAGAGCGCGGTCAATGCAGCGGGCCGTTCGTTGTACCAACTCTCCGTCGCACCCGGACCGAACAGGCTCCCGCACGCGATGAACTTGAACGTGGCGGTGGAGGCCTTCAGCGCGGACACCAGCCACGCCGTCTGCGCGGTGCCGAGGATGGAGCCCGAGCCTGCGGTGGGCGCAGCGCGGTGGTACCGGTCGTCCACCAGGAAGAACTCGGCGTCCCCGAAACGGTGCGTAGAGAAGACACCCGGCGTCGCCGAGGTGCCGTAGGACGGGTTGGCCCAGTACTCCTTGAAGACGCTCAGCGCCGTGGAGGCGCCCGCGCTGGTGCTGTTGGTGTTGTTGCCGACGAAGTCATGGTCGTCCCAGGTGGCGAGCGTGGAGGCCTCGGACAGCAGTTCGGAGCGGCCGGCGCGCGCCCAGGACGAGCGGTAGAACCAGCGGAGACTGTCCCGGTCCGGCGTGTTGCCGTAGTGGTTGTCTCCCACGAACAGGAACAGGTCCAGGTTGCGGCTGCGCAACATGCTGAAGATGGGCTGGGCGCTGTCCTTCGCGCAGGAGCCGAAGGCGAACTTGAACTTCCCGCCGGCACCGGGAGGCGTGGGGGTGCGGAAGCTCGCCTTGCGCGTGGCCTGCACGCCGTCCACGAGCACGCGCGCCTCGTACGCGGTGCTGGGCTTGAGGCCCGGGAAGGTCACGACCCGCGTGAAGTCCCGCGTGGCCGGCGGATAGACCACGGAGTAGGCCACGGGCGTCCCCGGCGCCGCCGCCTCGTCCAACTGCACCTCTACGCGCCGGCTGGCATCCGTGCGCACGAGCAGCCGCGCCTCGGTGTCCGAGACGGCCCCCACCATGGGGCCGTGGGTGAGCTGCCGCGTGGCGCAGGTGGAGCACGCGTTGTGCAGACCGGCCGGGTCCGTCCACTGCTCGGCCTCGCCCGTGGCGGTGCCGTTGCCGAGCCACATGTTGAGCTGGCCGTTGCAGTAGACGGGCTCGCCGTCGAAGCGGAGCTCGAGGCAGGCCGGGCGGAAGGCGTCCGTGCCATTCGCCGACTTGATCTGCACCCGTGTCACCGCGCTGCGCGGGATGTTCGCGGTGAAGTGGTACGTGTCGTAGCCGCCCACGCGGAAGTCGTTCACGTCCGCGAGGTTGAGCGGGTAGCAGGTGGTGGCGTTCACGCAGAGCGACAGCGCGTTGTTGTCCGTGCCGTCGTTCGTGCCGGTCCCGGTCCGGAGCCCCACCGTCAAGGTGCCGATGGTGGAGGGGAACGTGGGCGGTGCCTGCACGCCGGCGTCCACGGGGCCACCGCCGGTGCCACCACCGGTTCCTCCACCCGTTCCGCCACCGGTGCCACCTCCGGTCCCTCCGCCCGTGCCGCCACCAGCGCCACCACCGGTACCGCCGCCGGTCCCGCCGCCCGTTCCGCCGCCCGTTCCGCCGCCAGTCCCACCACCGGTACCGCCGCCGGTCCCTCCGCCCGTTCCGCCGCCAGTCCCACCACCGGTACCGCCACCGGTCCCTCCGCCCGTTCCGCCACCGGTGCCGCCTCCCTCACCGCCCCCGGGT
>JBDLRJ010000121.1:0-6786 GCA_039800145.1 Pseudomonadota bacterium
CGCGCCCACGAAGACGGGCGTCTCAAGGTTTTCCAGCCTTCGGGCGGTGGGTTTGCCCATGGGGTGATCAACGTCAGAGTCCAACGGGATGTCCAGCGCCGTGGCCCCAGAACTGAACCGCGCCGCATACCGGACGGGAAGGCGGCGCGGCACGCCCCGGCACTTGCCATCACCGACCACGTAAGAGGGAGCAGCCGTTCACGGCCGGGCTGCCCAAGGCGAATCGGATCCGCACCTGTCACTCGGTCTGCCAGTTCGTTCCGTGTCGCTCGCACAACGGCTGAAGCGTGCGCCCAGCGCCCCTAGAAAAGAGTCAACGCAACTCCTGCGAAGATGCCCACGTTATGGACGATTTCCGCCGTGGTAGCGGTGACCACGTCCATGGCAAGGGCGACGTCCGCCCTTGGATTTCCCCCGTATTGACCGAACGCGCCCACATCGCAGGTACTGCCTACGGAAGCGCTCGAGATGGTCGCCCCTGAATCGCCCTTTGCCTTGAGCGAAGCGAGGTCCGCGAGCGAGCACCCGTTGACCGATGGGGACGAGGACGAAAAGAAGTTGTCCTGCAGCGACAAGCTGATGCTGACTGTGTCGGTCAACATCAGGTAACCGGCCACCCCCACTTGGCCCACAGGGCGGATGCCGGTCGAGCCGTACACTGTCTCGCTCCCGCTCCCTCGAAGGAACGTTCGCGTTCCCCCTGCCCCGATCGCAGCGGACAGCCCGAGGCTTACACCGAGTTTCCCTTCAGAACGCTCCCACCGAAAGGGTATCCATTCTGCCCCCCCCAACGCCGCCCACTGAAGCAAGAAGGTGTCCGAGGGCATCGGCAGGGTGCGCGTGGCCTCAACAAGATCCATCGCGGTCGAGGCCGTGTACCAAGCATAAACGGCAGTGGCTCGCACCAAGAACGAACGCCCAATCGCCAAGTCCAGGCCGGCCGCACTGCCCCAGTGACGGGTGTACGAGCCATTGACCTGAGTCCACGCAGGCACGAGGCGGAATCCCCATGCTCGCTCGCCGCGCGCACGGGATTCGCTCCCAGTTTCCGACACGGGAGGGTGTGATTTGCGCCCGAGCGCCTGCTCATCCATCGTCTGCCGCGGAGCCCTCAGGAGTGCTGGGCGCTCCGCGGACTCTGAAGCGGGGGGGGACGGACGTTCCGCAATGCGCACAGTGGGCGTGCCAGGCTCGGGCTGAACTTGATCCGAGGGACTCCCCAACGCCGACCCCAAAAGAGCGAGGGTGGCAGGTGCAGTGCGCTCCAAAAGTTCAAACTCCCCCGTGGACTGCAGGCGCTTGCTCGCAAGCATTCCGCCGGTGCGAGTCTCGTAAACCTTGAGAACCAGCACCAACCTGCCCTCTATCTCCAGCGCCGAGCCGGCCAGGAAATAGTCCACTCCCAGGTTGCGAGCAGTCTCGACCTCGCATTCTCCCTCCTTGCACTCGCCCCCGGTGCTCCGGAGGACCTCCATCATGTTTTCGCGGGTCAGAACGAGCATACCGTCTGCGCGGGTGAACTGGACCACTGCACCCCGCGCCTCGTCCGTCAAAGTCTCGCCCGAGCTGATCCGAGCAGTTTCCGCTACCTTGAACTCGAGTACGGCAATGCGCCTGCCCTCAAAGCGTCCCGCGCGCTGGGCCTGCGCCGGCCCGACCCAGGCGAGCAGCCCCGCAATCCCGGCAACAAGGAAGATCTGAGACGACCAATCCATGTCCGCTCCTCCTTTAAATACAAACGCCGATCACCTTTCGGTGATCGGCGCTAGCTTGATTATTTCAGAAGTCGCTAGAACGTGTACTTGATGCGCGGGTAGATGGCGACGGAGGTGATGTTCGGCCCCACGATGAAGCGCACCATGGCGTCCGCGCCCACGGAGAAGTGGTCCATGCTGGTCGCGTACTCGATGCCCACGCCCGCACCGGCGTTGATGCCGGACGTGACGGGCTGACCGTTTTGGCGCGTGGGCTCGGGGCCCAGGAGCGTGTAGCCGAGCGCCACCTTGGGGGTGAGGTAGAGCCGGTCCGCCAGCTTGTGCAGGTAGGACGCGTTCACGTTCAGGAACGTCACCGTGAAGTTGTCCGACACCTCGTACGGCTTCCGGGTGTTGGGATCCGTCTGCCCCGGCGCAATGCAGAGCCCCGCCGCGTTCCGGTCACCGAAGCAGTTGGCCGCGGAGGCCCCGATGCCGAAGTTCGCCGACACCGAGATGTTCTCCGTGACGTCGTACCCAGCGCCCAGCTGGATGTACGTCTGGGCGTTGCTGTACACGTCCTTCCCGCCGAGCGTGAAGAACGCCCCCACGTCCACGTCCGTGTAGAAGCCGCGCCGCACCTTGAGCGCCACGCCCTCGGAAGGGGTGGCAGCCGAGGCAGCCGCGGGAACCAGCATCATCAGGCCAAACAGGAGCGCCTTGCGCACGTGACTCGTCTCCGAAAAGGGATGCACTACTCGTCGCCCGAACCGGCCGGCTTGAACACCCACGGGAAGGTGACGCTCACCACGCCACCGCCCTCGGGCTCAGGGAACTTCCAGCGGCGGATGCGGGTCAGGATGCAGGCCTCCACGCTGTTGCTACCGAGCGTGGACTCCGACACGTTGGCGTCCGCCACCGCGCCGCTGCCGTCGATGGTCCAGGCCACCGCCACCTTGCCCGATAGATCCGGCGTCTTCTGCAGCTCGGACTCGTAGCAGTACTTGATCTCGTTCTCGTGGCGCTTGATGACCTTCTGGATCACGTCCTTGGCCAGGCCGCCCACCACCGTCGTCTTGCCGGGGATGATGCGCGTGCCCTCCTTTCCGCGGCCGCCGAGATCAATCCCGCCGCCACCGGCGCCACGGCCGACGCCCTTGGTGCCGAGCCCCCCAAGCCCCAGGCCCGTGCCCCCGCCGCCCGCACCGCCACCGCGGGAACCGAGGCCACCCACGCCTCCGGCGTCACCCATACCGGCGCCGCCCTTGAGGCCGCCGAGCGCGTTGTTGATGCCGGTGCCGAGACCACCCGGACCGAAGACGTTGGAAGCCGCGCCGGCAGCGCCGCCCATGGCGCCCAGCAGGCCCGCGCTCATCACCTTCTTGCGGTCCTCCTCGCGCTTGTTGGCGTCCACCACCGGGGCCCCCTTCTTCGACGGGTCCGCCTCCTGCTTCTTCTCCTCCTTCTTGCCGAACTTGCCCTCGTCGTCCTTCGCCTTCGCCCCCTCCTTGGCGCCGGACAGCTCCTTCTTCAGTTCGATCTTCTTCTCGGGCCGGACGAGCAGTTTCACGTACTTGGCCGGGTTCTGGAAGATGTCCTCCTGGCCGCCGTCGTCCACCTTGGGGGTGATGAAGATGCTCACCACCATGGCGATGAAGACGAGGATGCTGATGGTGGAGATCTTGAAGAACGAGAAGTCCTGCTCCTCGAGCCTCGGCGCCGTCACCCGCGCCGAGGGGCGCGAGAACCGGATCATGAACGACACCTTGTCGAGCGTCAGGGTCACCTGGTCGTGCAGGCCGAGCTCCACCTCGTCACCGGCGGCGCCCTGCGCGGGCTTGAGCTTCCCCTCCGACTTCAGCTGCTCGCGGGACTTGAAGCTGTCCCCCTTGGAGACCAGCGACAGCCCGGTCTCCGGCGGCACGTTCACCTTGATGGTGCGGCTGCCCGAGACGGCGAGCGGGTACCGGGCCCCTACGCCCTTCGCGAACACGGGGAAGTCGTTCTCCTCGCCGTCGCCGATCCGGACGACCTGCCCGTCCTCGAAGTGCTTCACGTCGATCAGCGTGTCGCCCCAGAGGAGCGCCACCTGCAACACGTGGTTGTCTTCGGAGGGCGTGGCCTCGCCGTCCAGGGGACGGCCAAAGAGGTCCGCGACATTGCGGCCGCCGCGGGGCGAGTTGCCCGCGAACGCCACCCCGTCCTTCTTGATGTCGATACCGGTCTGCTTGTCCATGTGTGGAGGGCCTTAGAGGTTGTCCACCGACTTCTTGAGCTCGGGCTGGAAGTTGTCGCGGACCTTGATCAGGCTCTTGAACTGCGCCTGCTTCTTGTTGAGCACGTACGAGCCTTCCGGCTTCGTCAGCTCACCTTCGACGGCCACGTCCGTGAAGTCGATCACCGTCTTCTTGCGGACCACCACCTTGTCCGCCTCCTGGATGACCCGCTCCTGCGCCCACGCCGGGGACGCGAGCACGGCCACCATTCCCACCGCGGTGAACATTCGCTTCATGGATGTACTCCCTGTGTTGATGCGCCGGTGCATGGGACACCGGTCATGCGGATGCGGTTCCGCCCGGAAGGCGCGGCACCTTAAGGAAATTCCGTCCCGAAGTCACGCCCCGGGACGGGTTGCGGCACTCAGGGGGCGGCCGGGGCCGGGGGCTCGGGGGCAGGCTGGGCGGCGGGAGCAGGTGCTGCCTCGCCGGAAGGCGCGGGGGCCGGGAGCTCGCTGGTCGGCGCAGACTCGGGTGCCTGCGCGGGGGCCGCCGCCTCGTCCTTCGCGGCCTGCTCGGAGACCTTGTCGAACACCGAGGTGCCGGTGGCGTTCGGCTTCGGGGCGGCCTTCTTCTCCTCCGGTGCGGGCTGCGGCTGCCCGGCCTTCATGGCGTTCTGCAGCGTGGTGATCTTCACCGCGAGCAGCTGCTCCTGCTTCTTGTCCTGGGTGTTCGCCTTGCACTTCTCCAGGAACGGCAGGGCGCGCTCCCAGCCGGACTTGTCCGCGGCGTAGGCCCACGCCGCACCGCACACCGCTTCCGGCAGCTCCGCCCTGAGGGAGAGGACCTTGACGTACTCGTCCCCGGCCAGCACGCCCTTCTTGGGATCCCGCCCCCGCTGGCCATCCAGGGACTGGGCCAGGTAGAGCCGCCCCTCGAAGCTGTTGGGGTCCAGGTCCAGGGCCCTGCGGAAGGACCTCTCCGCGCTCTCGTAGTCCCGGTAGCTCAGCGCAATGGCGCCGATGTTCATGTGCCCCGGCGCGAACTCGGGGTTGAGCGCCACGGCCTCCTGGAACTTGGCGAGCGCACGGCCGCGCTCTCCGTTCTTCAGCGCGATCATCCCGAGGTTGTTGTGGACGCCGGGGTCCTTCTTGTCGAGCTTCAGCACGTTGCCCGAGGTGAACTCCGCGAGGCGGTAGTTCCCCTGGTCGTAGTACACGAGCGAGAGGTTCTTCAGCGCGTCCGCGTTGTCCTTGCTGCGCGAGAGCACCTTGCGGGCAGTGGCCTCCGCCTTCGCGTACTGCTTCTGGAGCCGGTACGCGACCGTGAGGTTGTTGAGCAGGGCCACGTTCCACTCGTTGCCGGGCAGCGCCACGGCCTTCTCGAAGAGCGCGGCGGCGCGGTCGAACTGGCCCTGGATCCGGTAGACCTTGCCGAGGTTCAGCAGCGAGGGCTGGTGGGCGCCGTCCAGCTTCAGCGCCTCCTCGTACGCGGCCTGCGCCGCGGCGATCTCACCCTTGCGCTCGGCGATCAGCCCCAGGTTGTACTGGGCGTTGACGAACGAGGGGTTCTTCTTCAGCGCCTCGGAGAAGGCCGCGGTGGCCTCGTCCCAGTTCTTCTGGTCGAAGGCCGCGACGCCCTCGGCGAAGCGCTCCTCGGCGGTCTTCTCGGGGGGCGGGGGCGGCGGGGCCTCGACGACGACGGGCACCTTCACCTCTTCGCGCGCGGCGGTGCACCCGGCGAGTGCGAGCGAGGCGGCGAGGACCGTGGCGGAGCTGCGGGAAATCAAGTGTGACATGGCGTGTTCCGGGTCCGGTGCGGTGGGTTACGGGGTGCCTGCGGCCGGCGCCTGGGGCGCGGGTGCAGGGGCCGGGGGCGGGGGCGGCGGGGAGATCTTCGCCACGGCGCCCACGTCCTTCTGGACGGCCGCCGTCGTGAAGTACTCGCTGCCCTGGTACGTCACGGGCTTCACCTCCGCGTAGTAGCCGCGGCGGTACTCGTTGATCTTCTCCTGCGCCTCCAGCGAGTACTGGTTGTAGATCTTCAGCTCGTACGCCTTGGCGAGCGCCTTCTCGAGCGCCTCCACCGCCTTGTCCTCGAGCGGGAAGGCCATGTTCTCGAGCTCGGACCGGTACATGTCCAGCTGGTCCGGGTCCAGCCCCTTCGGGTCCGGCGACTTCTTGATGTTGGTGGAGAAGTCCGAGTACGCGAACCCGATCCGGGACAGCGCCGCGATGCCCCACTCGCCGGCCCCGAGCGCGAGCACCTTCGCGTAGGCCGCCTCGACCTCCTGGATCTTCTTCTGCTTCGCCTCGAAGTCCTTCTTGATGGTGGACACCTTGTTGAACTTGATGTCCGTGTACTGCTTCCACAGGCCGTCGAGCTCGTTGAACTTCGCGTGGGCGAAGGCGTTCAGGTTGCCGATGTCCTGCTGCTCGGTGGCGCTGAGCTTCCCGAAGCCCTTGACGAGCTCGTCCTGGAGCTTGTCCGCGGCGGGGTTCTTCGCCTTCAGGTGGAGCAGGTACTGGCGGTACTTCGACTGGTAGCGCAGCGGCTCCGTGGCGCGGGGATCCCTGGAGTAGGTGGCGTTGAGCGCCTCGTAAGCCTTGAGCGCCTCTGCCACGCGGCCGTCCTTCTCGTGGATGCGGGCGATGTTGAAGGCGATGTCCGGGACGTCCTTCTTGTCCTTGAAGCGCGAGACGTAGGCCGAGTAGCCGGCAATGGCCTTGTCGCTCTTGCCGAGCCCCTCCCACCAGAGCGCGGAGTTAAACTGCGCGTCCGGCACCCAGTTCTCCTTCTCCGCCATGGCGAGCTGCGCCTTGATCTCCTCCGGGTTGGACTTTCGGTCCATGGGCCAGGTCTTGCCCTCGCTGGAA
>JBDLRJ010000122.1:0-11895 GCA_039800145.1 Pseudomonadota bacterium
TTCACCATCTCTCCGCCCACCGCGCCGCCGAGCCGCAAGATGGTTCCATCCATGGGCGCGAGCACCCGCTGCGCCCCCTGCCGGGCCATCCGCACGTCGATGCGCGCCAGCTCCGCGAAGGCGTTCGCCGCCTCCGCCTCCGCCGTGGCCCGGGTCGCCCGCGCGTCGTCCACCGCGGCGCGCGCGTCCGTGCCCACCTTGGCCAGGTCCGCCGCCAGGGCCCGCTGCTCGTTGCGTGCCGCCGCGAGCGTGGCCTCCGCCCGCTCGGTCTCGGTGCGCGCACGGGTCATCTCCAGCTCCGCCACTTCCAGCTGGCGCCGGGAGACCAGGCCGGAGCCGGACAGCTGCCGCTGCCGCTCCACGTTGAGCCGCGCCGTGTCCTGTGAGGCCCGCGCCGCCTCCACGGCCTGCTCCGCGGCCCGCGTGCGCTCGGACGCCATCCGCGCCCGCTCGCTCGTGGCCGTCCCCGCGTTGGCGCCCGAGGCACGCAGGGCCTCCATCCGCCCCTCGATGCTGTCCATGCGCGCCCGCGCCGCCTCGATGCGCGCCAGCACCGCGCTCCGCTCCCGCTCGAGGCGCTGCACGAGGTCCGGGTCGTTGTCCGAGAGCTCCACCACCAGCTCCCCCTTCTTGACCCGGGTTCCCTCCTGCACCGACCACTGCACCACGCGACCCTCGATGGGCGCCTCGATGTTCTGCTGCCGCTCCATGGGCGAGTAGGCGATGACCCGCCCCGTCCCCACCACGCTCTGCTGCCAGGGGACCACCGCCAGGGTCAGCGTGGACACCGCCAGGGCCACCACCCCCATGCGCGCCACCACCCGCGCCGGCCGCGACGCAGGCACCAGCTGCAGCGCCTCCCGCCCCGGCGTCCCGTCAGTCCTCCCGGCCATGGTCCCTCCCGTCCCAGCGCACCACGCGGTCACACCGCCGCACGAGCGCGTCCTCCTCCTGCGCGAACACCAGCAGCGTCCACGGCGCCCCGCCGTCCGGCGCCAGCACCTCCGCGAGCATCCCGCGCAGCTCCGGCTCCACGTCCTCGAGCCCGTCGTCCACCACCATCAGCCGGGGGCCGCCCGCCAGCGCCCGCGCGAACATGAGCCGCCGGGCCTGGCCCCGCGTGAGCGGTGCGCCCGTGCCGGAGAGCACGTGGAGATCTCCCCCCTCGAGCTCCTGCACCGGCCCGTCCAGTCCCACGCGTTGCAGCAGCGCCATCACCTCGGCGCGGTCCACCCCGGGACGCCCCACCGCCACGTTGTCCGCCACGGTCGCCTGCAGGCACTCCGCCCCGCGCACGAGCGCCACCGCGCGCCGCAGCGCCGCGCGGTCCACGTGCACCAGGTCCACCCCGCCGAGCGACAGCCGCCCCGGCTCCGGCATCTCCAGGCCCCAGAGCGCTCGCCCCAGCCAGCTCTTCCCGGCCCCCGCCGGCCCCACCACCGCCACGCGCTCGCCCGCCCGCAGCTCGAGCCCGTGGACCAGCGTCACGCGCAGCGGCCCCTCGCCCGCGAGCGACAGCCCCGCCCCGGACTCCGCCTCGGTGGGCAGGTGCAGCAGGTGCGAGAGCTTGTCCGCCGCGGCGAGCGCGTCGTACCAGGTCTCCAGCTGCTTCCCGAGCCGCGTCACGCTCGAGAGCACCGTCGTCACCACGAACTCGGCGGCCACCAGCTGTCCCAGCGTCAGCTGCCGCTCGATGACGAGCCACCCGCCCAGGCCCAGCAGCGCCGTGGCCGCCACCGCCTGCAGCGCATAGGCCCCGGCCAGCTGCCGGAACGACACCCGGTGGTGCGCCTTCCGCGCGGACAGCCACGCCCGCACGCGCTCCTCCACCTGGAACTGCGCCCAGCTCGCCCCTTCCGGTCCCCGCAGCACCACCGGCACGCGCGCCAGCTCCTCCAGCCACGCCGCCAGCGCGTACTTCTCCCTGGACTCCTGGATGGCGGAGGACGTTCCGTGACGCCCCGCCAGCACCAGCACCGCCAACGCCAGCCCCACCAGCACCACGTCGAAGGCCAGCAGGGCCGGGTGGTAGAAGGCGAGCAGCAGCAGCCCCATGGAGGCCTGCAGCACCAGCAGGATGCCCTCCATCAGGAACGTGGAGACGCTCTTCTGCAGTGTCAGCACGTCGAAGAACCGGTTCAGCATCTCCTGACCGGCCCCGCCCGTGAGCTCCTCCTCCCGCACCCGCGGCAGCCGCTGCCCCAGCTCCAGGGCCACCCGGACCATGAGCCGCTGCTGCACCTGCTCCACCACCCACGCCTGCAGCGACCGCAGGAGCGCCCCCAATCCCAACGCCACCGCCACGAGCAGCGTCAGCACCAGGATGGGCTGCATCAGCGAGCCGAACGCCACCGTGTTCACCAGCGACTGCACCGCCACCGGCGTCGCCAGGGACAGCAGGCCGTAGCCCATGGCGTAGATGACGACGACCCACAGGTCACTGGACTCCACGCGGAGCAGCGCCCACATGGCCCCGAGCGGCGTGTCGGCGTGCTGCTCGCCGGACGCCGGGTGCAACGGCACCGCGTCCAGCAGCCGGAGCGCGTCGTGGGGCTTCACCCCGAGCACGCCCGCCGCGTCCGCCGCCCCGAGCTTCCGCGCGCCCGCGTCCGTCCCCAGCGGCTGCACGCCCACCCGGCCGTTGCCCTCGCCCGTCACCCACCAGAGCCCCCCGCCCGCGGCCACCACCGCCGCCGTGCCGGCTGCTCCCCCGGCGAGCGCCTCGAGGGTGTCCTCCCGGAAGGTGGCCCGGAGCCCCGCGGGCCCGAGCAGCCGTGCGAGTGCCTCGAGCGATGCCGCCGCGGGACGGACCGAGGACAGGGTCTCCACCGCCGCCGCGCGGGCCACCGCCCCGTCGAGCAGCGGCGCGTGGCGCAGCGCCAACCGTTCCACCGCGTCCGCGAGGGCCCGCTCGGGACGGGCCGGGGCAGCTGGGTTCGTGGGAGCCATGTGGGGGCGTGCTTAACCAGCCTGCCCGCGGCAAACCATTTCAAGAATCAAAGGGATGACTTCGCTTTTTCAGAATCTTTTCCGAACAGCCGCTCCCGCGCGGACTCCACGAGCGCCGCCACCGCCGGGTGCCGGAGCCTGCGCTCCACCGTCACCGCGTAGAAGCGCTCGCGCAGGTCGTCCGCCTCCCCCACGCGCCGGACGCCGTACATCCGGCAGACCTCCTCGGCGATGACGGTGGGCGCGGTGAAGACGCCGGCGCCCGCCGCGCCGAAGGCCTTGAGCAGCGCCGAGTCCTCGAACTCGCCGCGCACGTCCGGGCGCAGCCCGTGGCGCTGCAGCCACGCGTCCAGCTCCCGGCGCAGCCAGCTCCCCTCGGCAGGCACCAGCAGCGGCGCGCCGTCCAGCCCCCGCGGGAAGGCCCGCCGCAGCCCCTCCACCCGCTTCCCCGCGGCGAAGAAGCTCACCCCGGACTGGCCGAGCAGGTGGCTGTGCGTCCGGGCCCGGCTGCCCTCCGGCACGGGGCCGTCCGTCAGCACCAGGTCCAGCTCGTGGAGGGAGAGCGCCTGGAGCAACTCCTCCTGCGTCCCCTCGCGGCAGTCCAGCTGCATCCCTTCCACGGCGGACAGCGCGGGCTGCAGCAGCTGCTGGGCCATGAGCTTGGGCATCACCTGCACCACGCCCACCTGGAGCCGCACGTGGCCCCCGGGCCCGCCGCGCAGCGCCTGCTGCAGCTCGCGCCCGGTCCGGAAGATGTCCTCCGCGTACCGCAGCGCCAGCCGCCCGGCGTCCGTCAGCGCCAGCCGCCGCCCGTGCCGCTCGAAGAGCTGCTGCCCCAGCTCCCCCTCCAGCAGCTTCAGCTGGGTGGACAGCGTGGGCTGTCCCACGCGCAGCTCCGCGCTCGCGCGCGCCAGGCTCCCGGCCCGCGCCACGGCCCAGAAGTAGAACAGGTGGTGGTAGTTGAGCCGGTCCACGATTTGGCCTAAGCGCCTTGGCCCTCATGGCAGACAAGCTCATCGCGCGCGAGAAGGGTTTTTCCGAGTGGTACGTGGACCTCGTCCAGAAGGCGAAACTCGCCGACTACTCGGACGTCAAGGGCTGCATGGTCATCCGGCCCAACGGGTACGCCCTCTGGGAGAACATCCAGAGGGTGCTGGACGGGAAGTTCAAGGCCACCGGCCACAAGAACGCCTACTTCCCCATGCTCATCCCCGAGAGCTACCTGAAGAAGGAAGCCGAGCACGTGGAGGGGTTCAACCCGCAGCTGGCCGTCGTCACGCACGCGGGCGGCGCCAAGCTGGAGGAGCCGTACGTCATCCGGCCCACGTCTGAGACCATCATCAACCGGTCCTTCGCGAAGTGGATCCAGTCGTACCGGGATCTCCCGCTGCTCATCAACCAGTGGGCCAACGTGATGCGCTGGGAGATGCGCACGCGCCTCTTCCTCCGCACCACCGAGTTCCTCTGGCAGGAGGGCCACACCTGCCACGAGACGGAGAAGGACGCGGAAGAGGAGACGCTCCGGATGCTGGAGGTCTACCGCGCGTTCGCCGAGGACTACATGGCCATGCCGGTCATCACCGGCCGCAAGTCCGAGTCCGAGAAGTTCGCCGGCGCGCTGCGCACCTACAGCATCGAGGCCATGATGCAGGACCGGAAGGCGCTGCAGGCCGGCACCTCGCACAACCTCGGCCAGAACTTCGCCAAGGCGTTCGACACCGTCTTCCAGGGCCGTGACGGCCAGCAGCACCACGTGTGGCAGACCTCGTGGGGCGTCTCCACGCGCCTCATCGGCGGTCTCATCATGACCCACTCGGACGACGCCGGCCTCGTCGTCCCGCCGAAGCTCGCCCCCACGCACGTCGTCATCGTCGTCATCGGCAAGACGCCGGAGGAGCGCGCGGCCGTCATCGCGAAGGCGCAGGCGGTGGCCGCGGACCTGCGCGCCCACGGCCTCTCCGTCATCGTGGACGACGACGAGACGAAGGGCCCCGGCTTCAAGTTCTTCGAATACGAGCTGCAGGGCGTCTGCCTCCGCGTCGAGCTCGGGCCCAAGGACCTGGCGAAGGACCAGTGCGTCACCGCCCGCCGCGACACGCGCGAGAAGCAGTTCGTCCCGCTCGCCTCCGTGGTGGACCACGTCCGCACCCAGCTGGACGCCATGCAGGTGGGGCTGCTCCAGAAGGCCCGCGCCTTCCGGGACGCCCACACCTTCGAGGTGAACAGCTACGCGGAGCTCACCGAGAAGGCCGACCAGGGCTTCCTCCAGGCCCACTGGTGCGAGTCCCACGCCTGCGAGAAGAAGGCGAAGGACGACCTGCAGATTACGACCCGCAACCGCCCGTTCGACTTGAAGCAGGAGCCGGGAAAGTGCGTGGTCTGCGGCGGCGCCTCGCCGGGCCGCATCGTCTTCGCGCGGTCGTACTGACATGTCCGCGTCGCGGGACGTGGTCCGCCTCGTCCCGCTGCTCGCCGCGCTCTGCTCGGCGTGCAGCCTCGACCCCGGGGAAGCCACCGGGCGCCTCGACCTCGCGCTGGCCCGGGTGACCCGTGAGGGAATCCACGGGGCGGTGATGCGCGTGGACGTACCGCGCCTGGGGATCGTGCGGGACTTCGCCCACGGGACCGCGGACTCGCGGGGCACGGCCATGTCCGCGGACACGCCGTTCTACGCCGCCAGCGTGGGCAAGCTCTTCGTCGCCACCGCCGTGCTCAAGCTCGTGGCAGACGACCGGCTGTCGCTCGAGGACCCCGTCGCGCGCTTCGTTGCCGCGGAGGAACTGTCCGGACTCCCGGTGGAGGGTGGAGATGCCGCGCTCGGGCGCATCACCGTCGCCATGCTGCTCTCGCACCGCAGCGGCCTGCCCGACTACTTCTCGGACGCCTCCCGTGACGGTGCACCGCGCCTGTTCGACCGCATCACGACCGAGCGCGGGCGCACCTGGAGCCGCCGAGACCTCCTGGACTACGCACGCGCCCACTACGCCCCTGCCGGGGCCCCCGGCCTCCAATTCCACTACGCGGACACGAACTACGATCTCCTCGGCATGGTGCTCGAGCGCATCACCGGCCAACCGTTCCACCGGGCCGTCCGGGAGCTCGTGCTGGCGCCCCTGTCGCTCCGCCACACCTGGTACCACGCCTTCGAGCCTCCCCCCGCGGGGGCACTCCCGCCTGCGGAGGTGTGGGTGAGCGGCGTGAACCTGCACGGCGCCCCGGCGCTCTCCGTGGACCAGGCCGGCGGCGGACTCATCACCACGGTTGCAGACCTGTCCGCCTTCGTCCGCGCACTCGCCTCCGGGAGGCCCGTCCCCCTCTCTGCGCTGGAGACGGACTTCACCGGGGACGCCCTGCACCCCGGCATCGACGTGGGACGCTGCGCGTGGCGCATCCGCCCCCGCGGCGTCTTCTTCGCACTCGCCGGGCTGCCAACGCTCGTCGGCCACTCGGGCGCCACCGGGACGTGGGCCTACTACGCGGCGGAATGGGATGCCGTGCTCACCGGCGCCGTGAGCGACTCGGCGTGGCAGGAGAAGCACGTCGAGTTCCTGCTGCGGGACGTGGTGCCGGTGTTGGCGCGGACGAAGCCAGGTGCCATGGGCGCAACGGGCGCCCGCTGACCTCACGGGTTCAGCCGGTAGATGCGGGACTGGCCGCCGCCGTAGTACCCGTCGAAGTTCAGCCCGGACTGCCACCGGAACGAGGCGCGGGAAGACGAGTTGGACAACACCTGCCCATCCCCCATGTAGATGCCCACGTGGGACTGTCCCGGCGAGATGACGATGTCGCCCGGACGCGCCTCCGCGGCGGACACCTGGGTGCCCCGGCCGCTGCGCAGCGCCTGCTCCACGGAGGGCACGTAGTTGGTGTTGGCCCCCAGCTTCGGGATGCCGGCGCGCGCGAGCACGTTGTTCACCGCCCAGGCGCAGGCCACGTTGCCACCGCCGGGACCGGACCGCGTGGAGGTCCCGAAGTAGCCCTTCGCCGCGTCGAACACGCGCTGGTTCACCGAGCCGCCGGACTCGAAGCCGTCCACCATGGACGCAGGCGTCAGCCGGGCGGGCTGGGCCGGGCGCGCGAGCAGGGCGGCCGGGGCGAGCGTGGCCGGCTGCGTGGCGCGGAGAGCCCCACTCGGGGTGGAGGCGAAGCCCCCCACCGGCTGGCCGTTGAAGCGGGTCGAGACGTTGACGTTGATTGAAACGGACATGGAATGAATCCTCCTTGTCCTGGTTATCGCGGGGGCGCTGAAACGGTTGCGTGACAGCGGCTACTGCGCCGTCCAGCCGCCGTCCATGTTCCACGCCACCCCTCGCACCTCGGAGGCCGCGTCGCTGCAGAGGAAGAGCGCGAGGGAGGCCAACTGCGCCGGCGTCACGAACGCGCCGGAGGGCTGCTTCTCGGAGAGCAGCGCCTCGCGCGCCTCCGCCTCGGTGCGCCCCTCGGCGGCTGCCCGCGCGTCCACCTGCTGCTGCACGAGCGGCGTCAGCACCCAGCCCGGGCACAGCGCGTTGCAGGTGATGCCCGTGCGCGCGGTCTCCAGCGCCGTCACCTTGGTGAGCCCCACGAGCCCGTGCTTCGCCGCCACGTAGGCGGCCTTGTGGGCGGACGCCACCAGCCCGTGCACCGAGGCCACGTTGAGGATGCGCCCCCAGTTGCGCGCCCGCATCCCCGGCAGCACCAGCCGCGTGGTGTGGAACGCCGCCGTGAGGTTGACGGCGAGCACCGCGTCCCACCGCTCCACCGGGAACGACTCCACCGGGGCCACGTGCTGGATGCCGGCGTTGTTCACGAGCACGTCCACCGCGCCGAACTCGGCTTCCGCGTACCGCACCAGCGCCTCCACCTCGGACGGGCGCGAGAGGTCCGCCCCGTGGAAGCCCACGCGCCCCCCGTGCCCCGCCCCGGCGCGGGACACCTTCTCCCGCGCGGGCCCCGCGTCCCCGAAGCCGTTGAGCACCACGTGCGCCCCGGCCCCGGCGAGCGCCTCCGCCACCCCGAGCCCGATGCCGCTCGTGGAGCCCGTCACCAGCGCCACCTTCCCCGCGAGCCCGCTCACGCCCGACCCTCCTGCGCCTTCAGGAAGTCCCGCACGCGCGGGTGCACGCGCTCGCGCCACTTCTGCCCGGAGAAGATGCCGTAGTGGCCCGCCCCCTCCACGAGGAGGTGGGCCTTTCGCTCCGCGGGCACCCCCGCGCACAGCCCGTGCGCCGCGTGCGTCTGGCCCGGGGCGGAGATGTCGTCCTCGGCCCCTTCCACGGTGAGCAGCCCCGTGTCCCGGAGGTCCGCGGGCCGCACCCGCACCCCGGCCACGTCCCACTCACCGCGCGGCAGCAGGAAGCGCTGGAACACCACGTCCACCGTCTCCAGGTAGAACGCCGCGTCCATGTCCAGCACCGCGTTGTACTCGTCGTAGAAGCGCTCGTGCGCCGCGCCGTCCTCGCCGCGCGCGCGCTCCACGAGGTAGTCCCGGTAGGCGCTGGCGTGGCGCAGCGGGTTCATGGCCACGAAGGCCGTCAGCTGCAGGAAGCCCGGGTACACCCGCCGCCCTGCCCCAGGGTGGCCCGGCGGCACCGCGTGCACCAGGTTCTGCTCGAACCAGGACAGCGGCCGGGACTGCGCCAGCTGGTTCACCTCAGTGGGCGCCACCCGGCCGTCCACGGGCCCGCCCATCAGCACGAGCGACAGCGGCGTGGGCTCCCCCGCGGACGCCATCAGAGACACCGCCGCGAGCGCCGGCACCACCGGCTGGCACACCGCCACCACGTGCAGCTGCCCCGGGCCCAGCTGCCGCACGAAGCCCTGCAGGTACTGCACGTAGGTGTCCAGGTGGAAGGGGCCCTCGGACAGCGGCACCTCGCGCGCGTCCTTCCAATCCGTGACGTACACGTCGAAGTCCTGCGCCAGGGACTTCACCGTGTCCCGGAGCAGGGTGGCGTGGTGCCCGGACAGCGGCGCGCAGAGCAGCAGCTTGCGGTCGTTCGACAGGGCCTCCGCCACGGCGGGGTCCTCCGTCCTGCGGACGAAGCGCACGAGCCTGCAGAAGGGGCGCTCGGCCACCACCTCCTCCACCACGCTGACCGGGCGGCCGTGCGCCGTCACCCCCGTGATGCCGAAGGCCGGCTTGGGGAACTCCTTCGTGATGCGGTGCAGCAATTCCCACCCCGCCGCCAGCGGGGCCACCCCCGGCAGCGGCGAGGCCCGGAGCACCCCTGCACCGGCCGCGGCCCACTCGGAGATGGGGCGGAACCACGCGCGCTGGAGATCATGGAGCGGGTAGAGCATGGCGGCGCACTATGGCCACCATCTTGCTGCGCCGCAACAAAAACCACGACCTCCGTGCAGCCCCGCGCCGCCTGGCTGCCCCGCCCCGGCGGCGCGCCCGCCTCCCTCTTCCCTCTTGGGCTGCGCCCGGACGGTGCTCTCGAGCCCCGGATCCGTCACGGCCCCGGGGACATCCACGGAATGCTGCACCGCCGCACGGACCACCTCCTGCTCCGTGCCGGACATCCGCAGCGAGCAGTTGCGGGCGTCCGGGGGTACCTCCCTGCAGTCCACGTACACGCGTCCTTCCATGTCCCCCGCCTCTCCTCCCGGGGAGACGGGGACGGGGGCGCGCACCGGGCAAGGGGCAGCCGCGCGGGGCCTCCGCCGCTCAGCGGCCGGCGTTCTTCATGGAGCCGTAGATGGGCATGAAGATACCAATGGCGAGCAGCATCAGCATGCCGCCGCCCACCAGCAGCAGCAGCGGCTCGATGAGCGTGGCCACCGTCTGCAGCCGCTGCTGGGTCCGGTCCCGCAGGAACGTGGACAGGCGCACCAGGTACTGGTCCAGCTTGCCCATCATCTCGCCCTGCCGGAGCACGCCCGCCGCCATGGGCGGGAAGAACGGGTCCGCGAACCCTTCCGAGAAGGTCCCGCCGCGCTGGATGGACTGCAGGATGGCCTCGAGCCGCACCTTGATGGCGCGCGAGGAGACGGAGGTGATGGCCACGTCCAGCGCGGTCGTCAGGTTCACGCCCGCCCCCAGCATGAGCGACATGTTCTGGAACACGTTGGTGAGCGCCACGTTCTTCAGCACCGGCCCCATAACGGGCACCCGGTAGAACAGCTCCCACACCCGCGCCTTCACCCCGTCCGGCAGCCGCCACCACGCGAACACGATGCCACCGATGAACCCCGGCACCGTCCACCAGTAGTCCACCACGCCGTCGGACAGGAACAGCAGGATGCGCGTGGGCAGCGGCGGGTTGGGGGGGAAGATGCCCTTGAGCTGCGGCACCACGCCCGCGAGCAGCCCCACGCCGATGAGGAAGAGCACCCCCACCGAGATGGCCGGGTACATGGTGGCCTTCATCACCTGCTGCATGAGCACCTGCTCCTGCCGGTAGTGCTCTTCCAGGGACTCGAACACCTTCTCCAGGGTGCCGGACTGCTCGCCCGCGCGGATGTTGCCGAGCACCATGGGCGGGAACACGCCGGCCCGGTTCATGGACTCGTGCAGCGAGTGGCCCTGCTGCACCGAGTGCACCACCGTGGAGCACGTCTCCTTCGCCAGCTGGTTCGGAAGCGCCTCCGCCACGGAGTTCCAGGCGGTGTTCATGTCAATGCCCATGCCCAGCAGTCCCCGGAGGAACCCGAACATGTCGATCATCACGTCCCGCGGCAGCTTCCGCGGCTTCAGCGCCTGCAGCACCTGCCCGGCCAGGTCCACCCGCGCCTCCACGAGCGACAGGCCCGTGCGCGCGAGGTCCATCCGCAGCTCCGAGATGGAGGCCGCCGCGGCCTTGCCGGAGACGTACCGCCCGGAGCGACCAATGGCCTGGTAGACGTAGAGCATTGCGTCCTCCTCGAGGTGGCCAGCGCCCGGTGCCCTACTGGGCGCCCGGCTGGACGATCGGCTGCGCGCACGAGGTGACGATGCGGAACGTCACGTTGCACGCGTTGCCCGGGCCATACACCTCCGTGGCCGCGATGCCCGTGGAGGTGTTGGTGCCGCCCGGCCCCACGATGCTCCCGAGCGCGTCCAGGTTCAGGCGCACGCGGTAGTTCATCCCGCCCGTGGACTGGATGGCCGTGGTGATGGTGGGGTTGGCCGGGTCGCAGTCCACCCCGTCGCACAGGCTGGCCGCCGCGGTGCCCCGGTTGATGGTCACCTGGGCGCCCACGAGATCGTTCGCAGAGGGGTTGCCGTTGGCCGCGGCCCACACGGGGTCGATGGTGGGCGCGCGCGTGATGGTGAAGTCCACCACCTCCGGGAACGAGCACGGCACGTTCTCCCGCTCCGCCGTGAGCGAGTACTCGGCCGCGAGCACCACGTCCGGGCACGTCACCCTCGGCGTGACGAACGAGTTGCACCCGGACACCAGGGCCGCGGCGGACAACAGGGCTGCGAGACGCACTGTCATGGTCATTCTCCCGTTTCCTACTTCTCGGCCGCCTTGGCCGCGATCGTCATGGGGCCGACCACCGTCTCGGCCTCCTGCCTGGACACCAGCCCCTTCACCACCAGCCACAGGGCGTTGTCCATCATGGTCCGGAACCCCCGCTTGCGCGCGGACTGGACAATCTTCTCGTTGCTGGAGCGCTGGTACACCAGCTCGCGCAGCTCCGAGTCCAGCGCGAGCACCTCCGCCACCACCGTGCGGCCGGCGTTGCCGCCGCTGCAGTTGGCGCAGCCCTTCCCCTGCTCGAACACCTCGATGGGCTTGGTCGGCACCCGCCCCGCCCCGAAGACGTTCTCCGCCAGCAGCGGGTCCAGCAGCGTGGGGTCCAACGTCGCCTTGCGCTTGCAGTGCGGGCACAGCTTCCGCATCAGGCGCTGGGAGAGCGTCCCCAGCAGCGTCACGGAAATCTGGTACGGGTCCATGCCGAGGTCGAACAGGCGGCCCACCGCCTCGATGGCCGTGTTCGCGTGCAGCGTGGAGAGCACCATGTGGCCCGTGTTCG
>JBDLRJ010000123.1:0-9159 GCA_039800145.1 Pseudomonadota bacterium
GGGCTCGAGAGGAACCCGTCCGCGCTGCCCTGGTACGCCGTGCGGCCTTCAGACACCATCAACACCTCGTCCGCCGTGGAGGCGAGAGAGCGGTAATCGTGGGAGACGACCACCGCTCCTAGCCCTTCTTGCCGGAGGCTGCCAAGCAGCGCGTTGACGCGCGCGGCCGCAGCCCGGTCCAGCCCCGTGGTGGGCTCGTCCAGCACGAGGCATCGGGGGCCGAGCACCAGCGCCCGCGCAATGGCCGCCCGCTTCCGCACGCCCGGTGGCACCTCCGGGGGCAGCTTCCGCGCGTGCTCCGCCACCCCCACGCGCTCGAGCGCCGCGTCCACGTCCCGGCCCGGCCCCTCTCGCGCCGCGAGCGCCACGTTGTCCCGCAAGGACATCCAATCCAGCAGCGCCGGGGACTGGACGAGGTAGGGGAACTCGCGCCGGAGCCGCAGCCGCTCGGCCCGCCCCAGCGTCTCCACCCGCTGTCCTGCGAGCGTGATCCGGCCCGCGTCCGCGGTCTCCAGCCCCACCGCGAGCCGGCACAGGACGCTCTTGCCCTGGCCGCTCCGCCCCACGACGAAGGTGACCTTCCGCACGTCCACCCGCGCGGTGAGCCCGCGGAGGACGGGGACGCCGCCGAAGGCCTTCTCCACGGCATCGAAGGACAGGTAACTTTGCGAGTCGACAGTCACGGACTGTCACACGTTAGCACCGCGCCTCCAGTACGGTGTGGCAGTGGACATGGGCGCGGCGTACTCTCCCCGGCCACCCATGCAACGGTTTCGAGTTGGACACCTGAACCTCGCGGGCGCGGACGTGTTGCTCGTCCCGTTCACCGCGGAGTTCCTGAAGCTGCAGCCGTCCGAGCAGGCCTCGGTGCACCGGCAGATCGTTCAGCTCTGCAAGATCGCACGGCTGGCGGGCCAGGTGGTCCCGGTGTGGCAGACCCCGCAGGGGCCCATGGCCTTCCTCGCCGAGGAGCGGCTGCACCCCATTCTCCGGGAGAAGCTCACCCCGGGGTTTCTCCAGCAGTGTCTCAACCGGGAAGTGATGACGCCGGAGCTGGGCGCGCTGGTTCAGCGGGTGCTCGCGGACATGGCCCGCGATCCGGAGCCGCCGCAGGCCAACCCGCTCGAAGCCCCCGCGGAGGCGCCTCAGCAGTTCGCCCAATCGCTGTCCGCCCCGGCCGTAGAGGCGCCGCGCGGCTTCAACAACCCCAACCTGTTTCCCAGGTGGGACCGCGGCTTTGCCACGCGCGTGGTCACCATGCTCTTCACGGACGTGGTGGACTCGACGAAGCTGAAGCAGAAGATGGGGGATCGCCGTGGCACGGAGATCATCCGCAAGCACCATGATCTCATCCGGCGGCTGCTCGCGCAGGTCCACGGCGGCCACTTCATCAGCACCGCCGGAGACTCGTTCTTCTGCATCTTCGTGACGCCGTCCGAGGCGGTGAAGTTCGCGCTCCGGATGCAGAACACCATCCGTGGCCACATCTTCGAGGATGGCATCCGCATGTCGGACCGCGTGGGCATCCACCTCGGGGAGGTATTCGTCGAGGAGCGCGGCGCTGGTGCGGACAAGCCGCTGGATCTCCACGGCATCCAGGTGGACACCGCCGCGCGGATCATGTCGCTCGCCAACCCCGACCAGATCCTGCTCTCCCGAGTGGCAGCCGAGAATGCGCGGCAGGTCATGCGGGGAATGCAGATCGAGGGCCTTGCCAACATCCAGTGGGTGAACCACGGCCACTACGAGATGAAGGGCGTAGAGGATCCCCTTGAGATCTGCGAGGTGGGCGAAAAGGGACGGGCGTACCTGCGCGCCCCTTTCGATTCGGACAAGGCGCGCCGCATCGTCGGCATGATGCGCTGACGGACCCCCGCGGCGCTCTCAGACGCCCAGCAGGTGGAAGACCAGCCCCACCGCCGCGACGATGACGATGCTGCCCACGCACGCGGAGACCACGCCGTCCGTGGTGGCCTTGCCCACGGCGGCGCTCCCGCCTCGAGCCGAGAGACCGTGGAACGCCGCGGCCACCGGGATCCACACCCCGGCGAGCACCGCCTTGAGGCCGCCGGAGAGCAGGTCCCACCCGTCCACGAACCGGGCATCCAGGAAGGCGCTGCCATCCGCGTGGAAGACGTACCGCGCCGTGAGCGCCGCCGACAGCGCCGCGGCCCCGGTCCCGAGCGTGCAGAGGAGGGGCACCGCCACGAGTGATCCCACGAGCCTCGGGGCCACCAGGTCCGCGTGCGGATCCCCGTTGCACAGCTCCAGCGCCTCCACCTGCTCGTTGACCGCCATGGAGGACAGCTCCGCCGCGCTCGCCGCCCCGCACCGGGCCGCCGCCAGCAGCGCGCAGGTGAGCGGTCCGAACTCCCGCACCAGGAGCTCGAGGTAGGGCGGGCCCACGGTGGCCAGGTTGCCCGTGATCTTCCGCGCCTGCGCGTGGGCAATGGTCACCATCACCGCGCCGAAGAAGGACAGCGCCGCCACCACCAGCCCCACCGTCCGGTTGCCGTGCTCGTGGACCTGCTCCACGCAGTCCCGCCCGGACAGCCCCCGGCGCACCACCGCGCGCACCGTGCGCAGCAACGTGGAGAGCGGGCCGTTCACCGCGCCAACACCGCCGCCAGCACCGGCGTGAGCGCCAGGTCCAGCCCGAAGATGGAGAACGCAGACAGCACCACGCTGCTCGCCGCGGAGAGGCCCACGCCCCTCGCCCCTCCCGACGAGGCGAGCCCCACCGCGGTGGAGACCGTGGCCATGGCCGCCCCGAAGGCCAGCGACTTGGTCGCACCGCCCAGCACGTCCTGCCACCCGAGCAGCTCCGCAAGGCTGCCCACGAAGACGCGCGGCGGGATCCCCAGCGAGGCCCACGCGGAGACGATCTCCACCCCCACCGCCACGAGGAAGGTGACGCACGCGAGCAGCAGGGAGGTGGCCGTGATGGCCACCCAGCGCGGGGCGAGCAGCAGCGGGTAGGGATCCAGGGAGATGCCCAGCAGTCCCTCGAGCTGTCCGCCGGACTTGAGCGAGGCGAGCTCCGCCCCGTTGCGCGCCCCCACGCGGGCGGCGAGCACCAGCCCCAGCAGCAGCGGACCGAACTCCCAGATGACCGCGAAGCCCGCCGCCCACCCCAGCGCCACCCGCGCCCCGAAGCGGTTCACGTACAGCCCGGACTGCACCACCACCATCACGCCGATCACGCCGGACACCCACAGGCAGATGCCCAGGCTGTCCCAGCCGAAGTGCACCAGCGCCCGGAGCAGCTCTCGGCCGTCCAGCCGGGGGAGCGCCCGCGCCGTGCGTCCGAGCACCAACCCCGCGGCCCCGAGCGCCCGCAGCAGGGTGAGCGTTCCACGGCCCAGCGCGGAGAGAGCAGCGGTCATGCCTCCTCCAGAGTGTCGAGCAGTCCGGGCGCCGGGGGACCGTCGTGGACCAGCCGGCCCCGGTGCATCACCCACCAGCGGGGCAGGGCCAGGGCGTCGAGCGGCTCGGGGGCGGACACCACCAGCGATCTCCCGGCGGACTCTCGGGCCAGCAGCTCGCAGAGGGATCTCGCGGTGGCAGGGTCCTGTCCCGCGAGCGGATCATCCGCGAAGAGCACCGCGGGACTCACCGCCAGCGCCCGCGCCATCCCGGCCCGCTTGCGCATCCCGCCGGAGAGCGCATCCGGGGAGCGGTCCGCCGCGGCCGAGAGCCCCACGGAGGCGAGTGCCGAGTCGGCGCGGGACGCGGCCTCCGGTCCGGGGACGCCCCGGTTGCGCAGCGGCAGCAGCACGTTCTCGCGCACGGTGCGCGAGTCGAACAGGGCGTCCGTCTGGAACACCATGCCGAACGCCGCCTGGCGCCGGCGGCGCTCGGCCTCGGAGAGCGACTCCACCGGCTCGCCGTCCCACGTCACCTGGCCTGCGCTGGGGCGCTGCAGTCCCGCGAGGACCTTCAGCAGGGTCGTCTTCCCGGAGCCGGAGAGCCCTGCGAGCAGGACGTGCTCGCCGGGCCGGAGATCCACGGACACGTCCTCGAGCGCCACCGTGGCGCCGTGACGGACCGTGACGCCGGCGCAGGCGAGCCTCACCTCCGCGGGGCTCCCTGCTTACCGAACAGCGCCCGCAGCGGCAGCTTGCGGAACCTCCCGGCGAGCAGCGCCCAGCCCAGCACCGAACCGGCGATCCCCGCGGCCCCGGCGGCGGCCACCACGCCCAGCACCGGTACCCCCCGCCAGGTCCACTGCGCGTGGGGAAGGGCGATGAAGGATCCCACGATCAACCCGCAGGTGCACAGGCCGAGGAAGATCATCACCGCGGTGGCGCGCAGCTGCGAGGCCAGCTCGTCCACCGCCGGGCTCCGCACCGCCACGGTGAACTTCCCGGACTCGAGGTCCAGGAGGATCTGCGAGAGCTGCAGGGGCACGTCGCTGGCGAGTCCCTGCAGGCGGAAGAGGGTCCGGGCCAGGTTGCCCTGGAGCTGGGCTGGATCGTACCGGTCCGCGAGCAGTTCCTGCGCGAACGGCTGCGCGATCTCCCCGATGTTCATGTTGGGGTGCAGCGAGCGCAGCATGCCCTCCATGGCCACGGTGGCGCGGGAGAGGATGGCGTACTCGCGCGGCACGCGGATGTGGTACCGCACCGCGAGATCGAGGAGATCCCGGAACAGCATGCGCGCGTCCACCTCGCCGAGCGCCGCGGGCAGGTAGCTGCCGAGGATGACCCGGATGTCGTTGCGGAAGCCCGTGAGGTTGGTGCGCGTGTCCGGTGCGCCCGCCCGGTAGAGGATCCGCGCCGCGCTGTCTGCGTCCTTGAGCGCAATGGCGAGCACCAGCATCACCAGCGTCTCCTGCATCTGCGGGCTGACGCGCCCCACCAGCCCGAAGTCCAGCAGCGCCACGCGCTCTTCGCCGTTCTCCTGCGGCAGCACCAGGATGTTGCCGGGGTGCGGGTCGCCGTGGAACAGGCCGTCGTCGAACAGCTGGCGGAAGCTCTCCTCCACGAGCAGCCTGGCGAGGCCCTCGGGATCGTGCCCGGAGAACTCGGGCTGTCCCACCTTCACGCCGCGGACCAGCTCCAGGGTGAGCACGGTGCGGCAGCTGAGCGACTCGTGGAGTGCGGGGATGCGCACCCGCGGGCGGTCCACGTGCGTGCGTTGGAACGCGCGGAGGTTGGCCGCCTCGTGGAGGAAGTCCAACTCCTCGTGGATGGCCCGGTCGAACTCGTCCACGATCCCCGTGGGGGTGTAGACGCCGGTGTCCTCCACCAGCGCCTCGAGCATCCGGGCCAGCGAGCGGAGCACCGAGAGGTCCGCGCGGATGGACTCGCCGATCCCCGGGCGCTGGACCTTGATCACCACCTCGGCCCCGTCGTTCATCACCGCGCGGTGCACCTGGGCAATGGAGGCAGCGGCGAGCGGCTCGGGATCGATCTCGCGGAAGAGCTCGGCGGGATCCTTGCCCAGCCCCTCGCGGATCTGCGCCTTCACCTGGTCCAGCGGCACGGGCGGGACGTTGTCCTGCAGGTGGGCGAGTTCCTCCACGAACTCCGCGGGGAGCAGGTCCGCCCGCGTGCTCAGCACCTGGCCGAGCTTCACGAAGGTGGGCCCCAGCTCTGCGAGCAGCATCCGGAACCGCCGCGCCGTGGACGCACGGCCAATCTCCGGGGCCTCCGCCACCTCTTCCCGCCGGCCGAGCAGCCTCCAGAGACCACCGCGGTCCACGTACTCCGCGAAGCCGTAACGCGCGGCGATCACCGCGATCTGCCGCACCCGGTTCAGGTCCTGGAACGCCTCTTTGATCATCTGGTCTCCGGGCCCGGGGGCGGCGCGAGCCGGAGGACGAGGTATCCGAGCACCGCGGAGGTGAGCGAGCCGGAGATGATCCCCAGCTTGGCCGCGTCCAACACCCCGTCCTGGCCGGGGAAGGACAGCGCCGCCACGAACAGCGCCACCGTGAAGCCGATTCCCGCCACCACCGAGACGCCGAAGAGCTGCAGGCGGCTCGCGTCCCCGGGCATGGGGGCGAAGCCGCTCTTCACCGCCAGCAGCGTCGTGAAGAAGATCCCCACCGGCTTGCCGATCAGCAGGCCCAGTCCCACCCCGAGCGCGACGGGGCTGGTCCAGGACAGGCCACCGCCGCCGCCGAGCCCCACGCCCGCGTTCATGAAGGCGAAGAGCGGCAGGATGCCGTAGACGACCCAGGGGTGGAGCATGTGGACGAAGCGGTTGAGCGGCGCCTCGAGATCTTCGAGCGTCTCCTCGATCTGGAGGATCTCTCCCGCCTCGAGCTCCTCCTCTTCCGGCTTCCGGCCGAGCCCCTCCACGTGCTTGCGCAGGGCCTCCAGCACCTCGCCCGGCGAGATCCGTCCCCGCGCAGGGACGCACATTCCCACCACCACCCCCGCGAGCGTGGCGTGGATGCCGCCGTGGTGCAGGCAGGCCCAGAGCCCTGCCGTCCCCAGCAGCCAGGCCACCCCGTTGCGGACGCCGTAGCGGTTGAAGAGCAGGAGCAGCCCCGTCACCCCCGCGGCCCCCGCGAGCCATTCTGCGTGCAGGCCCGTCCCGTAGAAGAGGGCAATGACGAGGATGCCGCCCAGGTCGTCGAAGATGGCCAGCGCCGTGAGGAACACCACCAGCCCGTGGTGGACGCGGGACCGCACCAGCGTCAGCACCCCGATGCTGAAGGCAATGTCCGTGGCCATGGGGATGGCCCACCCCGAGGAGGTGGGCTTGCCGCCGTTGAAGGCCAGGTAGACGAGCCCCGGCACCGCCATGCCCCCCGCGGCCGCGATGGCCGGGAGCAGCGCGCGCGCAGGCGTCCGGAGCTCCCCGAGCACCAGCTCGCGTTTGATCTCCATCCCCACCACGGCGAAGAACACCGTCATCAGCACGTCGTTGACGAGCACGTGCAGCGGGAAGTCTGCCCGGAAGGCGCCCACCTGGAGTCCCAGGGGGTGATCCAACAGCGCACGGTAGCTCGCGGCCCAAGGTGAGTTGGCCCAGCCGAGCGCCAGCGCCGAGGCGGCCACGAGCAGCAGGCCTCCTGCCACCTCCAACGCGAAGAAGGTCTGCAGCGGGCGGAGCACCGCCTGGAAGACCGGGGGGAGGGGACGGGGACGTTCCGACATGGCAAGCAGAGAAGCTAACGGATCTCGGCGCGGGGGCGGGGCGTGATTTCCATCCCGGAGGTGTCAGGGGGAAGTGGTAAACGGTGGACGCTTGCCCCGGTGCGGGCACAGGGGAAGGGACGTCCATGGCGGAGCAGGTCGGCGCGGCGGTGGCGGAGGTGGTGACGGGGGACGCGGCCCAGCTCACCCCCATGCTTCGCCAGTACCTGGAGGTGAAGGCGCAGCACCCGGACGCGCTGCTCTTCTTCCGGCTCGGGGACTTCTACGAGCTGTTCTTCGAGGACGCCGTCCGGGCGGCGGAGTTGCTGCAGATCACCCTCACGTCCCGCGCCAAGGGTGACTCGCGGATCCCCATGTGCGGGGTGCCCTACCACTCGGCGCGGAGGTACGTGGCCCGGCTCATTGACCAGGGTCTCAAGGTGGCCATCTGCGACCAGGTGGAGCCGCCCGGCACCGGGGGCGGCATCGTCCGGCGGGAGGTCACCCGGATCATCTCGCCCGGGATGGTGCTGGACGAAGAGGTGCTGGAGGCAAGCCAGAACAACTTCCTCGCGGCGGTGGTGCCGGACAAGGATCACTACGGACTCGCGCTCCTGGACGCCTCCACGGGGGAGTTCCTCGTCGCGGACTGTGCTTCTGCCGCCGCGCTCGCGGAGGAGGTGGGCAGGGCGGGGGCCCGCGAGCTGCTGGTCCCCACGGAGGAGGCCTCTGCGCCGTGGGTGCTGACGCTGTGTGGTCAACTCTCCCGGCGCCCCGCCGTGGCCACCCTGGAGGCGCAGGCGTTCGCCGTTGGACGGGCGAGGGCGCTGCTCCGGGAGCACCTGCGCGTGGGAGGCCTGGACGGCTTCGGGCTCCAGGGGACGGAGAGCTGCGTGGGGGCGGCCGGCGCCGCCCTCCGGTACCTCAAGGACACCCAGCGCACGGAGGCCCGGCACGTGGACCGGCTCCGGCGGGTGGACCCCTCCACGCAGCTGCGGCTGGATGAATCCACGCTCGTGAACCTGGAGATCCTCCGGTCGCTGGACGGGGGGAGGAAAGGGTCGCTGCTGGGCGTGCTGGACCGCACTGCCACCGGGATGGGCGCGCGTACGCTCGCGCGCTGGCTCACGGCGCCGCTCGGCGGGGTGACGGAGATCCGCGCCCGGCTGGACGCGGTGGAGGAGCTTGCCGGGAAGGCGGTCTGGCGGGAGGAGCTGCTCGGGCTGTTGCGCGGCGTCTCGGACCTGGAGCGGCTCTCGGGACGGTTGGCGCTCGGGGCCGGCAATGCGAGGGATCTGCTCTCGCTGTCGCGCTCCCTCGAGCAGCTGCCCTCGCTCGGGGCCGCCCTCGCGCGGTGCAGGGCGCCGCTGCTCAGCCTGCTCGCAGGTCCGCTCGGCGCGCTCGGACAGCTGCAGAAGGCGCTCGCGGGGGCGGTGGTGGAGGAGCCACCGGCCGTCCTGAAGGAGGGAGGGATGTTCCGGGCCGGGTTCCACCCGGAGCTGGACCGGCTCATCCAGCTGACGACTTCAGGGAAGGACCTGCTGCTGTCCATCGAGCAGCGCGAGCGGGAGCGGACCGGGATCCCCTCGCTGAAGGTCCGCTTCAACCGGGTGTTCGGCTACTACATTGAGATCACCCGGGCCAACCTGGACCGGGTCCCCCCGGACTACCAGCGGAGGCAGACCACGGTGGGGGCGGAGCGGTTCATCACGGAGGAGCTGAAGAAGCTCGAGACGGAGGTGCTGAGCGCAGAGGAGCGTCGCTTCGCACTGGAGTTCGAGCTCTTCGAATCCCTCCGCGCCCAGGTGGTGGCGCACGCGGGAGGGCTCCGGGCGGCGGCGGAGGCGGTGGCCACGGCGGACGTGCTGCTGTCCTTCGCGCGGTGCGCGGCGGAGTACGGGTACTGCCGCCCGGAGGTGGAGGACTCGGAGGTCCTGGAACTCACCGGCTCCCGCCACCCGGTGGTGGAGCGGCTGCTGCAAGGGGACGTCTTCGTTCCCAATGACATCCGGATGTCCGCGGAGCACGGGACGCTGCTGGTCCTCACCGGCCCCAACATGGCGGGCAA
>JBDLRJ010000124.1:0-4472 GCA_039800145.1 Pseudomonadota bacterium
GCCCACGCGGTAGTGAAGGAAGGCGTCGTCGCGCGGGTTGCTGAAGAGCAGCGCGTCGAACGCCGCCTGGGTGCCCACGCGCCGCAGCACGCGCGGAAGCTCGTAGCGCAGCGCCGCCGGCCGCGCACGGTCGTTCAAGGCCGCCTCGAGCAGCGGCACCACCCGGTCCCCCATCTGCGCGAGCGCGTGGCGCGCGTGCCTCCGCTCTTCGCGCCAGGTGAGGAACGGGAGGATCCGCGGCGCCAGCTCCACGTAGCGGCCCTCGCCCGCCGCCTCGAGCGCGATGCGCCGCACGGACACCTCGCCGTCCTTCAGGTACGGCTTGAGCCGCGCCGCCCACCCCGGGTCCCCGAGCCGGCCGAGCAGCCGCGCCACCTCGCGCCGCTCCCCCGGCGGTGCCGCCTCGCCGCGCTGCAGCAGCGGGTCCAGCGCTGCGCGCAGCGGCCCCTGCTCCCCGTGGGCCCGGAGGAGCGCCCCCACCGCGGCGCAGCGCAGTCCCGGGTCCGCCGCGGACAGGTGCGGCACCAGGAGCGCCGGGGCCCGCTCGGGCGCGAGCGCGCCAAGGGCCCAGGCCGCCTCCTGCCTCGGCCGCCGCGCGCCGGATTGCAGCAGCTGCTCCAGCTCCGGCAGCCGCTCGGTGGCGCCCAGCTCCCGCGCGAGCACCACCGCGCGCTCCTGCACGCGGTCGGACGGGTGTGCCAGCAGCCGCGGGAGGTAGGGCCGCGGCGAGACGCCGGCCTGCTGCATGAGCGCAAGACCTTTCAATGCCCGGTCCGGGTCCTCCGCGGACAGCACCTGTGCCAGCTGGGCCTCGTCCGCCTCGAGCGCGGTCGGCGCCTCCTCGGCGTTGACGCGCGAGGCCAGCGCCTTCACGTAGAGCGGCTGCAGCCGGTACAGCAGTACGCCCACGCCTGCGTAGAGCGCGAGCAGCGCCAGGGCCACGGCCGGCCCCTGCAGCAGCCCCCCCGCGCCGATGAGCAGCAGCCCCCCCAGCGCGCCGCCGCCCTTGCGGAGGATCCCGTCGATCAGCGGCCGCAGCCCGTCCCGCGCGTCGTCCGGCATGGGGGCGTAGAGCAGCTGCACCGTCACCGGGATGAGCGCGAAGGTGGCAGACGCCTCGAGCAGCTTGAGCACGTACACCGGCCACAGCGCCCCGGAGAGGAGCGCCCCCATGCCCAGCGGCGCGAGCACGACCGGCACCAGCGCGAGGTACCGCAGCACGCCGAGCCGGTTGAGGAGCCACTCGGCGAAGAACAGCTGGAACACCATGCAGACGAGGCCAATCCAAAGCTGCTGCTCGCCGAAGAGCGCCGCGAGCCCGTCCTCCGCGTGCGTGGCCGCCGCCCGCTGGCGGAAGAGAAAGTCCACGAGCGACGTCTGCACCGCGAACGCCAGCACCAGGCCTGCGAACACCTTCACGTAGGGGCTGCCGGCGGCCCAGGCCAGCGCGGCGCCCCGGTCCACGCGGCGCGCGGGCGTGGCCGCGGAGACCGCCGCGGGCACGCGGTGGAACTGGAAGACGAACGCGGAGGCGAGCAGCAGCGCGCAGGCGGCCGCGAGCAGCGCGTTGGTGCCCGCCACCTGCGCGAGCCCCTTCGCCATCAGCCCGCCCACGATCCCACCGCCCATCCCGATGCCGTTGATCCACGGGAAGGCCCGGCGCGCCTCGCGCGCGTCGAACGCGTTGCCCAGCGCCGCCCAGAAGTTGATGGCTGCCCACGTCGCGAACGACTCGCCGAACAGGTACAGGCCGAGCGCCGCCCAGGACCACTCTGCCGCCATGGCCGCCGCCGAGAGCGCGGCGAGCACCGCGCCGAGCAGCGCGATGCGCACGGGGGCCCGCGCCGTGGAGGAGGGACGCCCCGGCCCCGCGGCCAGCGAGAGCCCCGCCGTCACCCCGGCCGACACCAGGTACAGCCACGGGAGCGCCGAGGCCTGGAAGCGCGCGAGCACCAGCGCGTTGGAGGCGCTCTTGAGCAGCGCCACCGCGCCCACGAAGCTGAACTGCCACAGCGCCGCGGGCCAGATGCGCGCGGCCCACGCGCGGAGTGCGTCACCGCCCACGGGGCTCCGCCTCTGCGCTCGCGGGGAAGGCGAGCTTCGCCTGTCCGAGCGCCGAGCCCAGCTTCACCGTGAAGCCGCGACCGGCGTCCTGCAGCACCGCCCGCCCCGCCTCGTCCCGCGCGGGGAAGCGCACGCGGTACGCCACCCAGAACTCCCCGAGGTAGGGGTAGAGCGCCCGCAGCGGCAGCCCCACGCGGCCCACGCGCTCCACGGAGCTGGGCATGACTTCCACGCCACCGGGCCCCTCGAGCACCAGGCGCCAGGCACTCCCCGGCCGGTCGAAGTCGTCGTAGCGGCGGTCCTCCACGTGGACGCCGAGCAGGAACTCCTCGCTGCTGCCGGCCACGGCGCGCTCGCGCTCGAGCGCTGCCTGCAGCGCACCGGCGGGCCAGTTCCCGAAGGCGGCCTCCCGGCGCGTGCGTGCCTCGCGGAACGCGGCGGACTGCCACGTCATCCCCACGAACGCGCGGGAGTCCAGCCCGGCGTAGATCTCCGCGCGGGCAGACGACGCCTCGAGCACGGCCCGGTACGCCCGCTCGGCGTCCGCGTCTGCGAGCACCGGGGGTGGTTCACCCACGCGCGGCGGCACGAGCGCGCACCCCGGGAGCGCGGCGGCGAGCGCGAAGGCCCGCAGGCTCACGGGATGAAGTCCTTGCGGGTGTACAGCGACACCAGCTGGAACCCGGCCGCCTCCACCGCCTCGCGTCCACCTTCCATCCGGTCCACCAGTGCGAACGCGTGCGTGGGACGGAGCCCCTCGGCGCGCGCGCGCTCCAGGGCCTTCAGCGTGGAGGCGCCGGTGGTCACCACGTCCTCCACCACCGCCACCGCGTCACCGGGCTGGAAGCTGCTGAGTCCCTCCACCCACTGCCCCGTGCCGTGGCCCTTGGGCTCCTTGCGCACGATGAAGGCCGCGAGCGGCTGGCCGGCGAGGTGGCTGGTGAGGCTGACGGCAGAGGCGAGCGGATCCGCCCCGAGCGTCAGCCCCCCCACGCCCACCGCCTCCGGGCAGGTGGTGCGGATGGCCTGGAGCAGCAGCCGCCCCACGAGGAAGTGCCCCTCGGCGGTGAGCACCGTGCGCTTGCAGTCGATGTAGAAGTCCGACTCCCGCCCGGAGGACAGCACCACCTTGCGCCGCTCGAACGAGCGCTCCGTGAGGAGCTGCAGCAGCCGCTGCCAGTCGTGCGAGCGCGTCACGGGCCCACCTTCTCGAGAAATGCCACGAGGTCCGCCGAGTAGCGGAGCTGCCGGAGCAGCTCGAGCTTCCGGTCGTCGTCCAGCCCCGCGTAGACGTCCGCGAGCAGCGCGAGGTCCTGGTTCAGCTCGGCCAGCCGCGCCGCGGTGGTGAGCGCCAGCTCGTCCGCGTCGATTTCTTCTTCCGCGGTGACGCCGCCCACGAACTCGCTCTCGAGCTGGTCATCCGGCGCGAGCGCCTTGTCCAGCATGTCGCGGAGCAGCCCGGTGAGGTGACCGCCGGACGCGAGCCGGTCGCGCGCGGCCTGCAGCTCCTGCACCGGGACGGCGCGCTGGTGAATGGCCGGGGCGAGCGCGAGCAGCAGCGCGTCCTCGTCCACGAGCGCCTCGTGCACGCGCGCGAGCACCTTGTCCCGGTGCAGCACGCGCAGGGCGGCCACGCGCCGGAAGCCGGTGATCACCTGGTACCGCCCCTCGCCGGCCGGGCGGAGATCCACCGGCTCCAGCTGACCCACGCGCGCGATGTCCGTGGCGAGCCGGTCCACGTCTCCCGTGGAGCGGAGCGCAAACGCGGAGTCATCCACGAGCGCGTCCAGTTGCACCCACGCGAGCGGGGGCGGCTGGACGGGGGCAGGCGGGGCGGCGTCCGCGTCCGAGGTGTCGTCCTCGAGGATGCCGTCCGCGGGAGGCGGCAGGGAAGGCGCCGCGGGGCGAGCGGGGGGCTCGGGCGCGGTGGCCACGGCCCCGGCCGGCACGTCCGCCGGGGCGGGCGCAGCAGCGGCGGGGGCTGTGGGATCGTTCTCCATGGCTCTCCCGGAAACGGCCCGCTACTTCCGCTTGCGAACGACCACCTTCTTGCGTGAGGCGGCGGCCACCACGGGGGCGGCGGGCGGAGCGGGCGGCGGGACGGGACGGCCCTCGGCGCGCGGGACGCTGGAGCGCGCCACCGGTGCGGCGGCGGGGGCAGCGACCGTGGTGCGCGGGGCCGGCGGCGGCACGGGCCGCGACGGAGGCGCAGGACGGGCTGCCGGGGCCTGGGGGGTGCGCGCCGGGGCGCGGACGGCGGGGACCTGCACCGTGCGCGCCGCGTGGGAGGGCGCACCGGACATGTCCACGCGGCCGCGGTAGGCAGCCCCGTCGAGGATGATGACGCGGGGGGCCTGGATGTCTCCCACCATGCGCGCCTCGCGGGTGAGCTCCACGCTCTGCTCCGC
>JBDLRJ010000125.1:0-7302 GCA_039800145.1 Pseudomonadota bacterium
GATCCGTCACGGTGGGCGAGAGCGAGATCTCGCCGACACCGAAGGTGCGGAAGTTGCCGTCGTTGTTCGTGATCCGGAACGACACCCGGTACGTCGGCACGGTCGAGCAGGCGCTGAGCACGCTGTTGAGCGCCACGCTGGTGATGGCCGCACTCGCGTTGGCGGCCGCGACGTCGTTGCCCTGGTTGCTGGCCCACGAGAAGTCCCCCCCGAGGTCCACGAGCTTGAGGTTCCACTTCGCCACGTCCGAGATCTCGGCCGGGGTCGCAGGCTCGGTGAGGCGAACGTCGACGGAGAGGATGGCCGAGGTGGAGGTCCCCGAGACGTTGAAGGCATTGTTCGCCGTGGACAGGGAGCGGTCTGCGAAGGCGCTGGAGAGCCGGGGACCGATCTTGTCCTCGAACGTGGAGCGGGTGCCCACCTCGCCCGGGCCCGGCATGTAGGCGCCCCCGGCGTTGGGCTGGGCGGGATCCCGCAGGAGGTTGACGTAGGCCTGGGTGCCCGTGTCCGAGCTGTTGGTGGCGCCCAGCGTGCCGTTGCTGTCCACGACGTCCGCGTTGCCCACGCCGTTGAGCCGCACGCGCGTGCCACCGAGCGCGGCGCACGAGGGGTGCGTGCTGTTGAACCCGCGCAGGTAGCCCACGTCCGTGAACTGGAACACGAGCTGCGAGTCGCCGTGCGCGTTGTACGAGTGGTTCACGGTCTGGAGACCCGCGCGCGCCTCGTCGAAGAACGCGGTGTCGAACGCGAGCAGGCCCCGGTCGAAGTTGCCGCGCGTGGCATCCGCGTCCTTCACCACGTTGAGGCGCCGCGTGAAGAGGAACGTCAGGGTGTTGGCCGCGCCGTCGTAGGAGGCGGCCTTCAGCATCGGGGCCGAGCTGTCCACGAAGGGAGCCTTGCTCACCGCGTCGTCCTTGGCCACGTTGCCCGCGAGATCCCGGATGCCTGCGCTGTCCGCTTGGCGCAGCGCGAAGACGTCACCGGTGTCGATTCCGTAGAAGTTCTCCACCCGCACGGCGATGAGCTTCGTCCGCCCGTTGACCACCTCGTAGGGCGCGGCGCCGGAGATGGCCGCATCCGACTCGGTGGAGCCGCCCACGGTGTTGGGATCGGTCACGGTGAGCCGCGTGGGCATGAGGCCCGTGGAGAGCTTCACGTTCGCCTGCAGCACGGACGCCGGGTCGATCGGCTCGGAGAGCTCGAACAGCAGCACCCGCTGGCCGAACGCGTTCGCCACCATCCCGGCGAAATCCGTGGAGGGCAGCTGCGGGCACATCACCCGGTTGAGCGTGGGCGAGGTGCAGGCGGCGTTGTCCGCGAGGGAGATGGCGTCCTGCACGCCGTTGAACGGGTTGAAGGTGGCGTCGAAGCCCAGCCCGCCGAACCGCAGCGCAGGCGCCGTGTTGTCCTTCACCGGGACCCAGGTGATGGGCCCTTCCACGCCGTCCAGGTTGGTGGCGGCCACGCCGAGTTCCACCGACAGTCCGTTGTCCCAGGTGGTGTTGGGCAGCGGCGCCGAGACGGCCGGGGCGTTGGTGAAGACCGCGGAGAGTTCGTCCAGGCACACCTGGTAGCCCGTGCGCGTCCCGGCGAGCGGCATGCGGCGCGCCACGGCAAGGGAGCCCGCGTGGTTGGCGAGCGCCACCGCCGCGCCGGCGGCGGACTTGCGCGCGTACACCTGGTAGCGGACCACCGGCTCGGCCGGCGCCGTCCATGCAATGTAGGCGCAGTGGCTGCCCGCTGCGCTCTCGTAGTCCCCGGCCGCGAGGTGGGTCATGAAGGAGCGCTCCGTGGCGTCCGCGCGCTGCTCGAGCACGGACGCGCGCACGACCGTGGAGGCGGGCACGTTGTCCGCGGTGTCCGGCTCCTGCGCCAGGTTCGTCACCACCAGCTCGCCCGCCTCGGCGGACACCGCGAAGTCCAGGTCCGCGCTGCCGCCGGTGACGGCGAGCGCGTCCAGCTGCTGCGGCGAGGTGCCGGGCACGTTGCCCGTGCGGGCGTTCCCCGCGGCATCCAGCAGTCCCGCGTTGGAGACGAAGAGGCGGTACCGGTAACCGGGGAGCAGGTCCTGGCGGGGATCCACCGTCAGCACCTTGCCCGCCCCATCCCAGCTCGCGACGAAGGGCACGCCCGGCTGGATGGCGTCATCCGGCTGCCCGCGGCGGCCGAGCCGGAAGATGGACACCACCGCGTCCTGCGGGCGGACGGTGTTCATGGCCTCGCTGAACGTGAGCGTGACGTTGGCGTTCGCCTGGGCGCGCGGGAGGACCTCCTCGTCCCGCGGGGAGACGCTCACCACGAAGGGCTCCCGGGTGTCCTGCGCCGGCCGGGGGATCACCACCACCGTCGGCACCACCGTGGTGGCCCCGAGTTCCGCGGCGTAGAAGGCGCTGCCCGAGTAGTTGTTGCTGGACGAGAGATCCAGCACCAGCCCCTGGTCCGCGGGGGCGATGCGGTAGTTCAGCCCCTCCTCCACGTCCTGGAAGGTGAAGGCGCCCGTCGTCGCATCCGCGAGGGCCACCGCGGCCGTGGCGCCCGCGGGCACCGTGCCGGTGGAGGAGGCGGCCACCAGCAGCACCTGCGCCTCGATGGGCTTCAAGTCCGGGGCGGAGAGCAGCCGTCCGCTCACGCGCGCGCGCGCCTGCTGGACGCTGAAGGTGACGTTGGACACCAGGTAGCTGACCGGGTTGCGGTCCGCGACCGGGGCCTGCGCCCCTGCCCCGCCCGCCGCCACCGGCTGCGTGAGCTGGGTGAACTGCACCGAGACGCGCTGCGTGCGGTACGGCTTGTACTTGCGTCCCTCGAGCTGCACCCCGGTGAGATCCAACACCACGGTGTACTGGCCCGTGGCGGCCTCGTCCCCGTTGGGGTTGGCGCTCGCCGGGATGTCCGCGAAGGAGAAGGTCCCGTCCGCCCCCGTGGTGTAGGTCTTCGAGGCGCCGTCGTAGTTCAGGGTCACCTTCGCGCCCGGCAGCGGCACCTGGTCATAGGCATCCACCACCGCACCCTGGAGCGTTCCCTTCGGGGCGAGCGTGTTGGTGGGGTCAACGAACTTCGGCCCGGAGCCAGCGTCCGGAGGGAGCGGCGTGGGCTCCCCGGCGCAGGCGGCAAGGGTGAGCGCCAGCACACCGAGCGCGCGGCGAAGCCGGGAAGAGGCTGCAGAGGGGGAAAGCATTCACACCTCGGGGTGGTTGGCCGCCGGACAATCGGGGCGCCGAGGGCCTACCACACCCGGAGGGATGCTTCCTACGCCGTCCGCCGCCTCCGGAGCGCCCACGCCGGGAGGAGCGTCCAGGCGAGCGCCAACGGCACCGGCAGCGCCCCGCAGCCACACCCCACGGGAAGAGGGGCTTCGTCCGCCCCGCCATCTGCCGGCTCACCCGCGTCCCTGCCGCCCGGGGCCGGGGCGCCGGCATCCGGCAGTGCGCCGGCATCAGCGGAGAGGCCCGCGTCGGGGCCCGGCGCGGGGGAACCGGCGTCCGGCGCCTGCTCGCCCGCGTCCGGGCTGCCGGCATCCGGTGAACCTGCGTCCGGGGGCTGGCCGGCATCCGGCAGAGGCCCGGTCGAGCAGCTCGCCGCGGCGCTCACCCCGGACTGCTCCACGTCGGCAATCCGCCCCGCGGAGAGATCCGACTGGAACGCAGTCCCACCCTGCTCCACGGTGTCCAGGGCGGCTGGGTCGCAGCCGAGGTAGAGCGCGAGCCACGCGGCCGTGTGCCTCAGGAAGACGGGGCGAACCGCCGCCGGGGAGCTCCCTGCGCACCCCGTGAACGAGCAGGCGGAGCTCAGGGGCTCCTGCATGTCGCAGTGGTCGGCCCCGACGATCCGCATCCGCGAGCGCGGCTGGCCGGCCGCCACGAGCCCGTACCAGGCGCTGTTGTTGTTGTTGCTGTTGCACGTGCTCCCAGCGGTGTTGAGCATCAGCGTCGGCACGGGTGATGCCCTGGGGCCACTGCCTGCGTCCACGCCGTCCAGCAGGACCAGCGCCTTCACCGAGGGGCGTGCTCCCGCGGCGACGAGCGCCGACAGCCCTCCGCCCGAGTGGCCCGCGAGCGCCGTCCGGGCAGCGTCCAGGCGCCCGGCCAGCACCCCGCCTGCGTTGCCCATGGCCACGACCTGGTCCAGGGCCGCGAGCAACCGCTGGGCGTTCCCCGCGTGGAGTGCCCCCGGGTCGGACGTGAGGAAGTTGCACTCGAGCTTGGGCGCCACCACCACCATGCCGCGCGAGGCGAGCAGCGCGCCGAAGTTCCGGTAGTTCTCCGGCTGGTTGCAGAAGCCATGGCCGAGCGCCACCACGGGGTAGGGACCGCCCGAGTTCCCCGCGGGGGCCGCGTTGGTGCAGGTGCTCCCCGGGGCGCACGGTACGTGGAGTTCGTACGGGTACGAGGCCCCGCCGTGGACGTAGTTTCCGGTGAACCGGTTGGCCCCGAACGGCCCCGGCGCCCCGTAGTCCGCGAGCGAGACCGGGGCGAGCAGCAGCAGCGACAGCGAGAGCAAGCGGATCATGCGTTCCTCTTTTCAATGGGCCGCATCCGCAGCCGCTCGACGGGGATCCCCCCCGGTTTCAGCGACTCGGCCAACTCCCCAGCGTCCGCCACCGCCACGCCGCCGTACCACGTCCCCTCCGGATAGACGACCACGGCCACCCCGCGCTCGCAGGCATCCAGGCAACCCGCCGCGTTCACGCGCACGTTGGACACACCGGCCGCGTCCACGGCCCGCTTGAGCGCGAGGCGAACCTCGTCCCCGCCTTTGCTGGCGCAGCACCCTCGGGGGCTCCCGTCCGGGCGGCGGTTGGTGCACACGAACACGTGGAGCGTGTAGGGCGGGGGCATGGGGGCTCGCTTTTTCGGATGTCAGGGGGGCGTGGGAGTGTGACGGAGCCGCGGTTTATCGGCCTCGCACACTCTGAACCACAAAATAATCAACAGTCCAGAAACACACCCACAGCAAACTTTCAGACATGATGCGGCAACCTGTAGCAGCGACCTTCGGTCAAGCGCACACCGGCCCACCAACGCAGGGCGCGTCGCCCCTGCCTGGAAGTGGCTGCGCCTGGCCCGCCGGCTGCCCGCCACCCCCTCCGCTACAGGCGCGAAAGATCATGGAAAACCTCCTAAATGTAGGGGGTGACAGGAATTTTGACACAACATGTTGTGGTTCTACGCTTGACACCCGGATGAGCGTTCTTCTAGAAAATCGGGCCTCCGCAGTCGCCGTCGAACCGCAGCACATTCCAACCCATACCCGCGCACACCACTGCAGCCCCCAGGGGCTGCGGACAGGGTTTCGTTGCCCCTGTTGAACCTGCCGGGCAAAAGATTTTACGCGTACTCGCAGTGAAAACCCGGAGGGAACACATGGAGAAGGACCTGTCCTCGAAGTCCACAGCGACCAAGGAAACCCGCAAGGCGGCGAAGAAGGCGCGCGCCGGCGGAGGCGTCCAGGTGGCCCGCTATTTCACGACGCCCGGTGTGAACCCGGCGGACGAGATGGCGTGGGAGCTGCGCTCGGCCGGCATCCAGGGCGAGGACGGCAAGGTGGTGTTCGAGCAGAAGAACATCGAAGTCCCCAAGTCCTGGAGCATGCTGGCCACCAACGTGGTGGCGTCCAAGTACTTCCGAGGGACGCCCGGCACCCCGGAGCGCGAGACGTCCGTGCGCAAGCTGGTGGCGCGCGTGGTGGACACGCTGACCACGTGGGGTGAGCAGGGTGGCTACTTCGCCGCGGCGCAGGACCGGGACACGTTCCACGCGGAGCTGACGCACCTGCTGCTCCGCCAGAAGGCGGCCTTCAACAGCCCCGTCTGGTTCAACGTGGGCGTGGAGGAGCACCCGCAGTGCTCCGCCTGCTTCATCAACTCCGTGGGTGACTCCATGGACAGCATCCTCACGCTGGCGCGCACCGAGGGGATGCTCTTCAAGTACGGGTCGGGCACGGGCTCCAACCTCTCCACCATCCGCTCCAGCCGCGAGCTGCTCGCGGGCGGCGGGACGGCCTCGGGGCCGGTCTCCTTCATGCGCGGCTTCGACGCCTTCGCCGGCGTGATCAAGTCCGGCGGCAAGACGCGCCGGGCCGCGAAGATGGTCATCCTGAACGCGGACCACCCGGACGTCCTGCCGTTCATCAAGTGCAAGGCGGACGAGGAGAAGAAGGCCTGGGCGCTGATCGACGCCGGCTACGACGGCAGCTTCAACGGCGAGGCGTACGGCTCCATCTTCTTCCAGAACAGCAACAACTCCGTCCGCGTGACGGACGCGTTCATGAAGGCGGTGGTGGAGAACCAGTCCTGGACGACCCGTGCCGTGCGGGATGGCAAGCCCATGGACACCTACCAGGCGCGGGAGCTCTTCAAGGAGATCTCGGAGGCGGCCCACCTGTGCGGTGACCCGGGCCTGCAGTTCGACTCCACGATCAACGCCTGGCACACCTGCTCGAACACGGACCGCATCAACGCCTCCAACCCGTGCAGCGAGTACATGTTCCTGGACGACACGGCCTGCAACCTGGCGTCCCTGAACCTGATGCACTTCCGCTCCATCGACGGCGACTTCGACGTGGAGGCCTTCCAGCACGCGGTGGACGTGGTGCTGCTGGCGCAGGAGATCATCGTGGGGTTCAGCAAGTACCCCACCGAGAAGATCACGAAGAACAGCCACGACTTCCGCCCGCTGGGCCTGGGCTACGCCAACCTCGGCGCGCTGCTCATGGCGAGCGGCCTGCCGTATGACTCGGAGGAGGGGCGCAACTACGCCGCGGCCATCACCGCGCTCATGTGCGGCCGCGCTTACCGCCAGTCCGCGCGGGTCTCCGAGCGGATGGGCAGCTTCGCCGGCTATGCCCGCAACGAGGAGCCCATGCTCCGCGTCATCCGCAAGCACCGCAAGGCGGCCTGGCAGATCCCGGCCACGGGCGTCAGCAAGTCACTGCTGGATGCCGCCCGCGCATCCTGGGACGAGGCGCTCTCGCTCGGCGAGGCGCACGGCTACCGCAACAGCCAGGTCACGGTGCTGGCGCCCACGGGCACCATCGGCTTCATGATGGACTGCGACACCACCGGCATCGAGCCGGACATCGCCCTCATCAAGTACAAGAAGCTCGTGGGCGGCGGGATGCTGAAGATCGTCAACAACACGGTCCCGCTCGCGCTGCAGAAGCTGGGCTACGGCCCCTCCGAGGTGGCGGAGATCATCTCCTTCCTGGAGAAGAACGACACCATCGAGGGCGCCCCGCACCTCAAGGACGAGCACCTCGCGGTGTTCGACTGCGCCTTCAAGCCGGCGAAGGGCAGCCGCTCCATCC
>JBDLRJ010000126.1:0-13743 GCA_039800145.1 Pseudomonadota bacterium
ATCGTAGGTGTTCAACTTGCCGCGGTTCCAGCTGGTCTCGGGGGCCGCCTCGAACTGCGCGACGACCAGCGTCCAGCCTCCTCCGTCCGACGTCATGTCGCAGTACACGTCAAACGGGGGCTCGCCGCCCGTGCCGTCGGGGTCAATGCGGTACACGCCGTTGGTGGGCACGGCGGGAGCCACCACGGCATCGCGCACGGCGAGGCAGGAGGCCGGCCATTCCACCTCGCACGTCGCCGTGCAGCCGTCCCCGCTGACCGTGTTGCCGTCGTCGCAGGGTTCGGTGGCATTGCGGATGCCGTCGCCGCAGCGGACGGCGCAGATCCCGGCGTCGCGGCAGCTCTCGCCGGCTGCACACGCGGTGACCGTCTCCCCGAGCCCATCGGCGTTGCAGACGCTGCGGCTGTTCGCGTTGCAGGTCGCTGCATTCGGGGTGCACGTCCAGGCGGCGCACAGTCCGGTTGCAGCGTCACAGCTCGAGGCCGTGCCGCAAGGCGTCGTCGGCCCGTAGCCGAGCCCGTCTGCGTCACAGAGGCGCGTGCCGGTCGTCCCGTCGCAGGTCGGCGCGCTGGGCGTGCAGACGTGGGGCGTGCAGGCGCCGTTGCCGGTGCAGGTCTGGTCGGCTGCGCAGTTGTCCGCGCGGTAAGTCCGACAGTCGAGGTTGCACCGCTCACGCGACCACAACTCGGCGGTCCCGCAGCGGCGCGTGATGTCCGGCGAGCACGTGCACGGCACGCACACCCCGTCCTGGCACCCTTCGCCGGGGGCGCAGGGGAACGCCTCCAGGAACGAGCCGCGTGCATCGCACACGCCGCGGACGCGTACGTCGATGCAGAACTGGGCGCCGGGGACACAGCTCTGGGCGAGGCACGTTCCCCCGTTGCAGTAGGTACCGGTGGCGCAGGGCGTCTCGGTGCGCACCGTCCCCGTCGAGTCACACTCGAAGGCCGTGAAGTCGTCCGAACAGCCCACCTCGTCCGCGGTGCAGCCGTTGCCGGCGTCGGGGGCACCGGCGTCTTCCGGAGAAGATCCGCCACCTCCGGAACCCGCATCCGTCCCCTGCTGGCCCGCGTCCACGGTCCCCGGATCCGGCGGGGGCCTCGACCCGTTGTCTGCACACGCGGTGGCGAGCACCACGAGTACCGCCGCTGCCAGGCCCACCACCGGCAGCCTTCCGCCGCCGTTCGTCGTCCGTTGCATCGTGTCTACTCCCGAGAAAGCACGCGACGAGGAACCGGCGCGACGCTGCGGGCCAGTTACCGGAACGCCCGTGGTGCTCGCAAGAGGCGAGACGCTGCGCCGGGACCGTGCTGGAGCGCCTGCGTGGTCCACGCCCAGGGTTCGCCCGCCACGGGACGCCCGCGCTGCCTGGAGACCGGCGCGTAGAAAGCAGCAAGGGCATGGACCTCCCGTCCATGCCCCTGCGTCCACCGGGTTGTGCACCAACGACGTGTCAGAAGCGGAACGGTCCCTTCCAGGCCCTGTCCGCATTCCGGGTGATGCGTTCGTCGCGGCTGGTGCCGGTCACCCGCTCCATCACGGTCTCGATCCGGTCCATCACGCGCATGAACCTGTCGAAGCCGTCCTCCTTCCGGTAGCCCACCTCCTGGCGCGGTTCGGCAGGAGGTGCGGCCTCGGGGGACGCAGACGAAGAGGGCTTCGCGGCGGAGACGGACCCCGCTTCGTTGTGCGAGGCCCAATCACCCCAATCCACGGGGGGACGGTTGGACGGCCTTGGAGCTGCTGGAGCGGACACTGCGGACTTGATGGTAGGAGACATGTCCCGTTATCGGCCGCAGCCTGTCCAGGGTTGCTCGCGCTCGAGCTCCTCGTCCCTCGCTCCCCGGAAGCGGGAGGGCCTCAGGGATTCACGGTCAGCAGCGCGAGCTGCGAGGCCTGGAAGCCGTTCGAGAGGCTGTCGATGTCCACGTAGGTCCAGCTGGCGCCTCCGTTGGTGGAGAAGCGGAAGCCGTACCGGTACGAGCCCGCGGAGAGGGGCGTGATGTCGGACTTGAACTCGTCGTTGTTGCCGCACCCCGTGCAGCTGCTCTCGTGAGTTGCCGGGCCCCAGGTGAACGCAGCCGCATTCGTGGAGGGATCCGCGGTGGACGGGCCGTAGCCTGCCTGGGCCAGCAGTCCCACGGGCTCGCCCGCCGCGGCAGTTCCCTGCTCGGCAGGGTTCGCTCCGTTGTCGATGTAGACGCGCCCATAGATGGTGAGGCTGCCGCCCAGGGTGATGGACTCGGTCGTCGTGGGGAATTGGTGGACGCCCCACCCGATGGCGAGGCTGCTGCCCACCACGAGCTTCACGCTTCCGCTGACGGCAGGGGTCACGCCGTCACTCACGGTGGCGGTCAGGGTGTAGGTCCCCGGGGCGAGGTTGGTGGCGGTGAAGTTGGTGGTGGCCGACGAGGCGGCGCTGAACAGCGCGCTCGCGGAACCATTGAGGCTCCAGGCGTAGGTCAGGGTGTCGCCGTCACCATCGGAGGCGACGACGGAGGCGGACACCGTCCCGCCCGGCAGCGCGCCCGGCTGGGACAGGGACAGGGCGTGGATGCGGGGCGTGAAGTTCACCTGGCCGTTGATGGTGATGGAGCCCGTGGTGGGCGGAGGTGCGCTGCACGTGAGCGCCTGCGCGCCGACCAGGGACACGGTCGCCGTGGCGCCGGCGGTCACCGTGACGGAAGCCATGCCGGTGCATTCCACCGTGCCGTTCTTCGTGGTGGAGACGGTGACGGTGCGGTTGGCGCCCGCCGGCACCCCCTTGATCACGCCCGTCAGCGTGCCACCGCCGACGGCCAGCGGCACCACGATGGCCGTGGCGATCCCCGTGCCGCTCACCGTGGCGGCGGCGGAGTCCGGGGTGCGCGTGGCGTCGAACGTGGCGGACACCGAGATGTCGCCCAGTTCGTCCGTGCAGGTCAGCAGCAGGTTCGCCGGGACGGAGGTGTTTGCCGTCACCGTCACCGTGGTGGTGCCCGTGCAGACCTCCACGAGGTTGGGCGCCGTGCCGGTGTAGGCCGTCACGACCACCGTCTTCGCGCCGGTGGGAACGGAGGCCACCGTGCCCTCGGCCCGGTCGCCGTTGAGGACCAGGTCACCCGTCATGGCCTGCGAGAGGCCGTCGCCGGTGATGGAGTAGCGCGCGCTCGTCACGTCTGCCTTTCCGAGCGGGAACCCGATGGAGACGGTGCCGACCTCGGTGCTCGCTCCGCCGCACGCGGCGACGAGCAGCAGGGGAAGGAGGCAAAGCAGGCGCCGCGCGGGCGCCGGGGAAGGCCGGTGCAGAGGGGAAGGGATCATGGCGGAAGGATGCACCGCCCGACCCCGCGGACTCAACCCGTCTCCCACCCATGCGCGGCACGAGGCCGGTCCGGTGGTGAAGAACGCGGACTCCAATGCCTAGGATGCGAGGCCGTGCGTTCCCTGAGTGTGCTGCTGCCTGTCCTGCTCGCCGCGCTGCCGTCCGCGGGCGCCTCCGCCGCGGTCTCGCCCCACCGGAGCTTCCACCGGCTCGTCACCGGCAACGGCCACCTGGTGGCCAGCTATGACCGTCTGTCCCGGCGCGTGGACACGCTGCTCGAGCACCCGTACCGGTTCGCCGCGCCGCGGCTGCCGGACGCGGACCTGTGCTTCGGCGCGGACGAGACGCGGGATCTCGCGTTCGACCTGTTCTTCGGCGTGCGTGCGCGGGACGGCGCGGCGGTGACGAACGAGTGGCTGCCGGCGCGCGCGCTGGACGGGGCGCGGCTCGAGCCCGGGACGAACGTGGTGGTGGCTGCCCAGCACGCGGGGCCCGGCCGCGCGCTCGAGGTGGAGACGCGCCTCGTGGCGCCCTACACGCTGGATGCCCCGGTGGTGCTCTTCACGCTCACGCTCCGCAACGTGGGCAGCCGCCCGCTGACGGTGTCTCCCTGGTTCCTGTCCAACCTCCACCTGGGCCCCGCGGACGGGAAGCGGGAGCCCTCCAGCGCCGGCGAGGAGGTGGCGTGGGACTGGGCGCAGGGGGCGCTCTACGAGTACTCGGCCGGCTCTCGGGGGACGGCGGCGCTGGTGCCGCTCACGCCCCTGCAGAGGGCCTCGGTCAGCGGGGCGTACGAGGCGCTCCTCCTGGGCGGGGAGCTGGACGACGTGCGCGCCACGGCCGGGCCCTCGGCGGACGTGGTGCCCGGCCTGCAGGGCGCGGAGGTGACCCTCGCGCCCGGGCAGGAGACAGACATGGCGGTGGCGCTCTCGTGGTCCCTGGACGAGGACGCCGCCCCGCGCGTGGAGGCGGTGAAGGCCTGGGCCGGGCAGCTGACCCCCGCACAGATCCTCTCCCGCGAGCGGGACGCGTGGGAGGCGTGGCACGCCGCGGCAGGTACGCCCCCGGGGCTGCGGCCTCACACCGCGCTGCTGCGCCAGGGCCAGGTGCGGGAGCCGGGACCGGGCTTCGGGCAGGTGATGGCCTCGCTGCCGCCGGGGCTCGGCAACGTGGAGGCCACCTGGAACATCAGCTGGGTGCGTGACATGGCGTACGCCACCGCCGCGTTCGCGCGCAGCGGGCACCTGGAGGAGGCGCGGGACGCCCTGCTGTTCCAGCTGCATGCCCCGAGGGGGCTGCACGAGGACAAGGTGGGGCGGCCCTACCGCATCTCGCTGACGCGCTACTTCGGCAACGGCGCAGAGGAGAGTGACTGCAACGCGGACGGGCCCAACGTGGAGTTCGACGGCTTCGGCCTGTTCCTCTGGTCCGCCGGGGAGTACCTGCGCGCCGGCGGGGACGTGGAGGCGCTGCGGGGGGCCTGGCCGGTCATCGAGCAGGAGGTGGCGGACGTGCTCACCTCGCTCGTGGACGCCAGCGGCACGGTCCGCGCGGACTCGTCCATCTGGGAGGTGCACTGGAACGGCAAGCAGAAGAAGTTCACCTACACCTCGCTCGCGGCCGCGCGCGGGTTGTGCGACGCGGCGCTGCTGGCCGGGCGGCTGGGGATGCCGGCCGCCGAGGCGCGCTACCGGGCGGCGGGCGCCGCGCTGCGGGACGCGGTGGTGGCGCGGCACACCGACGGGCGCGGGGCGCTGGCGCAGAGCGTGGAGGATCTCGCCCGAGGTCACGGCTATCTCGACGCGGCGGCGGTGGAGGCCATCAACTGGGGGATCGTCTCTCCCTCGGGGCGCGTGGCGCGCCAGACGGTGGCGGCGCTCCGCGAGAACCTCACCGTGGCCCACGGGCAGGGGCTGCGCCGCAACGACGACGGGGACTGGTACGACTCGCAGGAATGGACCTTCGTGGACCTGCGGCTGGCCCAGGCGCTGGCCGGGACGCCCGAGGGGGCTGCGCTGCGGGAGTGGGTGTCTGCGCAGGCGGATGCCAACGACGGGTACGTGGCGGAGTTGCAGGATCCCGTCACCGCGGACGCGCGCGGCTCCGTCCCCATGGTGGGCTTCGGCGCGGGCGCGCTCGTGCTCGCCACGCTGCAGGGTCCCAACGCTCCGGCGTGCGGCGCCTATGCCCCCGAGCCGCCGGACCCCGCCCCGTCCGACGACGCCGGGACGGTCAGCCCGGACGGCGGCGAGGCGGGGCTGGACGGAGGGGCGGGCAGCGGCGGAGCGGGGGGCGGGTGCGGCTGCGGGGCGAGCGGGGCCGGGGCGGCGTGGTTGCCCGGCCTGTTCATGGCGGCCGCTGTCCTGGGCCGAAGGAGGCGGGCGTGAGACCCTGCGCGTGGAGGGCCTGTGTCGGGGCCTGGATGCTGCTCGTGGCCGCGTGTACGCCCGAGCGTGCCACGGTACCGCCGTCGGATGGAGGCCAGGGGCCGGTCACCTGCCCGGTGGAGCTCCGTTACCGGGACACCGCCTCGAACGGGGCGCGCGTCTTTGCCTCCGGGGCCTGGAACGGCCACTCGCAGGAGGGGGACGAGCTCCGGGACGACGGAACGGGGACGTACCGCCTGCGGCTGCAGCTGCTGCCCGGCGAGTACCCCTACCGGCTGCGGGTGACCGGGGACGGCCGCTCGCCGTGGCGGTTGGATCCCGCGAACCCCTGGCGCGCGAGCTGGGAGGGGATGGAGGTGTCCGGGCTCCGCGTGGAGGACTGCCGGCAACCCCTGCTGGAAGTGTCCCAGACCGAGGTGGACGAGGCCGCCGGGCGGGTGCGCGCGGTGCTCCGCTACGACGGGCGGCTCGCCGGGCCGCTCGTCTCGGTGTCCGCCGGTATCCGCCATGCGGGGCGGGAGCGGGTGCTTTCGGGGGAGGAGCTCCAGGTGGACGGTGACGCCCTCCGGCTTTCCCTGGACGGGCTGCCGCGGGGCAAGCACGTGATCACGGTGAAGGGGATGGGGGCGTCCGGGGCCGTCTCTGCGCCCCTGCGGTTGCCGCTCTGGTCCGAGCCGCGGCGCTTCTCGTGGGACGGGGCCCTGCTCTACATGGCGGTGACGGACCGGTACCGCAACGGCGACCCGTCCAACGACGGCCCTCCCACCTCTGCGTCCAGCGGGGCGCGCTGGGAGGGCGGTGACCTGGACGGGGTGCGTGCCTCGCTCGAGGACGGCACCCTCGGGCAGCTGGGGGTGGGGGCGCTGTGGCTGACGCCGTTTCTCCCCAACCCGGCGGGCACCGAGGTGGCGGGGGACGGGGTGCACGTGGTGTCCGGCTACCACGGCTACTGGCCCATCCAGCCGGCCGGGGTGGACGCGCGCTACGGCGGGGAGGCGGCGCTGGACCGGCTGGTGGAAGCGGCACACGCGCGGGGCGTGCGGGTGATGTTGGACGCCGTGGTCAACCACGTGCATTCGGGGCATGGCTACGTCTCTGCCCACCCGGAGTGGTTCCAGGCCGGGTGCACCTGCGGCACCCCCGGCTGCGACTGGACGGAGAAGCGGCTCGAGTGCCTGTTCCGCCCCCACCTGCCGGACGTGGATTGGCACCACCCGCAGGCGCGGGCGCAGTTCATCGAGGACGTGGTGGCGTTCGTGGAGCGGCATGACCTGGACGGCGTGCGCGTGGACGCGGTGAAGCACGTGCCGGACCTGGCGGTGCGCAACCTGTGCGTGCGGCTGCGCGAGCGGCTCGAGGGGGCGGGGACGGAGCTGTTCCTCATGGGGGAGACGGCCATGGGGTGGGATCCCAACGCCGGCCCCGCAGAAGGCGGGAACGTGGAGAACTACGGCATCATCTCCCGCTACGTGGGGCCCCACGGACTGGATGGACAGTTCGACTTCCCGCTGTACTACGCGGCGGCGCTCTCCTTCCTGCAGGACGTCCCGGGGCGCGGCATGGCGCACGTGGATTTCTGGACGCGGGCCAGCCTCGCGCAGTACCCGGCCACCGCGGTGATGACGCCCTACCTTGGCTCCCACGACGTGCCGCGCTTCGCGACGCTCGCGTCCGACCCGGGGCGCGCCTGGAACGCCTGGGACACCCTGGCGGGGCCCCCCGCGGACGACGGCCCGTACGACCGGATGTACGCGGCGTTCGGGTGGCTCCTGTCCCTGCCGGGGATGCCGCTGTTGTACGCGGGGGACGAGTACGGGGACTACGGCGGGGCGGACCCGGACAACCGCCATCCCTGGCGTCCGCGGGCGCAGCTCTCGCCGAGGGAGGCGCGGCAGTTGGACCGCGTCTCGGCGCTGGCGCGCGCGCGGCGCGAGGCGCCCGGGCTGAGGAGCCGCGCCAGCCGCACGCTCCTCGCCACCGAGGACACCTGGGTGGTGGCGCGCGGCGAGGGGGAGGAGTTGGTGCTGGCGGTGGTGCACCGTGGCCGCGGGGCGCTGTCGCTGGCGCTGGACGTCCCGCGGGACGTGGCCCCCGAGGGGGCCCTGTTCCGGGACATGCTCGGTGGGGGAGAGACGCTGCGGGTGCTGCGCGCGGGGATGGAGGTGCAGGTCGGCCCGTGGTCGGTGCGGTACCTCCGGCGCGTGAGCGCGCCGTAGTCCGGCGGTGGGAGGGGCTGGAGGCCGAGGCGTGGCGGGCGCGGTGCTGCCCTGTTCAGTCGCTTCCCGGCATGGCCAGCAGGTGCTCCAACTTGAGGTCGGCCCGGGTGACCAACGCCTCGGGCAACGCTCCCCGGGTGGAGCCCTCCGAGTGGAGATCCACGACCCGGTGCCAATAGCTCCGGGTGGCAGCGGCGCGCGCCGGCGGATCCAGCTTGAGGTAGGCGGCGTACTCGGCGCCGACGACGGCCTCGGTCATCACCCGTGCCCGGTCGGCGAGGGCCTGCGCGCGCTGCATCCGCCCGTGCAGGGCGACGAACTCCGCCTCCGTGATGTTGAGCGCAACCTCCGCGAGGGCGCCCTGGACGTCCGGTCCGTTCTCCGCTGCCACCGGGGCCTGCGCCGGGGCGACCGGGGCGGGTTCCTGCAGATCGGGCGGCGACCGAACGCCCCGCCAGTAGGCCTGGGCAGAGCGTCCCACGGCCCGCAAGACGCGGGCGAGCGCTTCGCCCAGTCCAGGCGGTACCAGGTCCGGGAGGCGGAGGAAGTTGGAACCGTGGCAGCCGGCCAGCGTCTCGTCCGTGTCGACGTTGGCCCCGAACGCCATGTCGTTGTCTATCAGGCACAGGCCCAGGTACCGGGCCGCGGCGCCCCGACCCTCGGTGTGAATGAAGTAGTTCTCGTCGTGGCGGTCCACCTGCGCGCAGACGAAGTCCAGCCACTGGGCGGCCACCAGGTCCACCGCGCACCGCGGTTGCTTCAACACCGCCTTTTCGAACGCCGCCGGCAGGTACTCCCGCAGGTTGCTCTGCCAGAGGGTGGAGACGTCCGCCCGCGAGATGTCCGCGCGGCTGGCCTTGAGCGCCTCGGCCCTGTCCACCGGCATGTACCGGCGCTTGGGCTGCAGCCCCTTTGCCCCCGCCATGAGGATGCCATGTTGAACGCTCTTGCCAGACACGCGGAACGCCCACTGGGTGTCCACCATGATGCCCTCGAGCCCCAGTGCACGGGCCAGGGCGTACGAGGCAATGCTGCGCCCGTTCAGGTTGGCACCGGCCCCCGCGACCCCGGAGTTGATCCCCGCCATGCAGTCATGGGTGTCACTGCCGGCGGCCTTGTAGGCCCAGCTGGAGCCCTTCGAGGTGAAGATCTGCACCTCTCCGATGGCCCCGCCCTCCCGCGCGGCGCCCCGGACGTCCGCGTCCAGGACCGGTCGGAACCTCTGCCTCAGCAGTCCAACGAGGTCGTTCACCGACTTGCGGGCGAACAGGCTGGGCCGGGAGAAGGCGGTGCTGGACAGGACGACGGCCTTCCAGGTCTCCGCGCACCCATAGTCCCAGCGGGTCACGTCCTCGCCGTTCGAGTTCGCGAGCAGCTTGAAGTACGACGCGCGCACCACGGGGAGCCGTGCGCGGGTCTCGTCGCTCTCGAACATCTTGAGGAAGGCGCTGTGGGCGTGGTGGAAGGCCGTCAGCCTGTTCCAACCCATCTCCCGCGTGGCAGCCCACGCCACGTGGCGACCCAGCCTGGCCACCTCTGCGCGGGTGAGGATGCCCAGGACGAGCCCGGCCTGGAGGTCCCGCTCGATCCGCTCGTATTGCGGCGACTGGAGGGGATCCTTGCTGCCCATGCGTGCAGCGTAGCCGTGTTCCCCCCGTGCGATGCAGCCATTTCGCCGGGGCGAGCGGCCGCACCGAGTCCCTCCCGGTCCCGGAGTGCCCCGGCGTCGCCGGGACGAGCGCAAGTCGCCCGCCCACGTCCGCCCCGCGGTCAGTCCCGGGGGCGGGCCCGCGCCGTGGCAAGCACGTGCCCCGCGAGCCACTGCCACGCATACTCGAGTTCGAACGCCCGTTCGCCGCGCGCGGGCTCGAGCTCCGCGAGTCCCGAGCCACCCGTGGAAAGCTGGAGCGACACCTCGGCCGGCGCGACGAAGCGTCCCAGCCAGGGATCCAGTGCCTTGTAGAGCGCCTCCTTGATCGCCAGGCGCAGGAGGAGATCCCCGGCGGCCTCCTCGCCCACGAGCGCATCGTGGGCCGCGCGCTCACGGCTGGACAGGAGGACGCTCGCGAGGAGCGGGGACACGGGCTGCCAGGGCTCGAGGTCCACGCCGATCTCCCAGCCCTCGTCGGGCGCCGCCAGGCCCGCGGCGAGAGACGGTGCGTGCGAGATGCTGCAGCGGAAGCGCGGGGGGGCGACCGGGGCGCCGCGGACACCGCGCGGGATGGGCCCCGGCGGCGCACCGAGCGCGGCGAGGGCGCGTGCCACGGCGCGTCGTCCCGCGGCGTGTCCCGGGGTCTGAGAAGTCCCGCGCGTCTCGGGGATGACCGTGCTCAGTGCGCACGTCCCGTGGCGGAGCCGCAGCAACGCGCTCAAGGCCGCGTCCCCCCGGCGAGCATCACGCTGGTGAGCGCGACCAGGGACGCGAGGAAGAGGAGCGTGCGCACGGGGCGGGGCAGGGGCCTGCCTCCCGGCAGCTCCAGGCGGACGCCGAGCGCCTCGGGCACCACCACCAGGGTCCAGAAGAGGGCCAGGACCCCCAGTCGGACCGGGTGCAGGGTCCACGTCGTGATCGCGCGGAGGGGCATCCCGCCTACGACGGGCACCAGCGCCTCGCTCATCAGGAGGATTCCCACCAGGATGGCCCCGTACCCGGCGAGCACTGCGGCGGCGCGCGGGTGCACCCGTGCCGAGAGGCGTGCGTACAGGGGGACGAAGAAGGCCTCGGACACCGTGTCGCGGACATAGTGGTTCCAGCGGCGGAAGAAGTCCGCGTAGGACGTCGCGAGGAACGGGGCCTTGAACCCGGACGCCAGGTCGAAGCCCATCAGGCGGAAGAGGGCGACGGCGGCGAAGATGCCGCGCGCGTACTGCAGCCAGGCGAGCGCGAGGGCCACGGTCGCCTGCACCGGGAGCGGGGCGTTTTGCGGCGGATGGCTCGCCAGCCACACCCCGAGCGGTGTCAGTCCCAGCGCGAGCAGTCCCAGCCCCAGCCCGAGCAGCGGCCCGCGGACAGGCGACTCGGCGTGGACGCGGCCGCGCACGTAGCTGGGCAGCATGGGCTGGAAGAAAGGCGAGAGGAGGCGGGGAAGCGCCAGCAGGTAGCCGAGCTCGTCTGCCGCGTGTGCCTTCTCGCGGTGGCGGGCGCGCTCCAGCACGACCAGCAGCGAGGCGTAGGCGAGCGCCGCCCACGCGAGGAGGACCGCCGTGGTGGGCAGGGCCCACCCGGGCAGGACGGGACGCGCCGCGAGGTATCCGCCCCAGCCCGCCGCGAGCAGGGGGACCCGCAGCCACGGTCCGCCCGGGGCCCGCGCGACGGCACAGGTGAAGAGCGCGTAGAGCACCGGAATCCAACCCGCGGGGCCGAGCAGCACCGGGCAGGCCACTCCCCCCAGCAGCAGGAGCGCGTACGTGCGCGGCCTGCCCTGCAGCGCGTTTCCCGCGACCACGGCGACCGCGGCGAGCAGCCACGCCCTGAGCGGGTGGACCAGGGTCCCGGCGAAGGCGAGGACCGGGTGCTGGAGCCGGATGGACAGCCACGTGAGACCGCCGAGCCCCGCGAGTCCTGCGAGCGCGAGCGTGGTGCGGATCAAGACCTGGCCGCGCACCGGGGGGATCAAGGGGGCGCCGCTCCGGGGCCGAGCTCCTCGAGCACCCGGGCGACCCCCACAGGCGTGTGCTGCCCCAGGGGAATCCCGAGCGAGACCAACCGGTCCAGGACCGCGGTCCCGAGCCCCAGCCTTCGCTGGAGGTCCGCGAGCGCCACGAGGGCCTGGATCGAGTAGATGCCGGCGCGGTCGAGCGCCGTGTCCGGCGGGATGGGCGGACGGACGCCTGCACGCTGGAGCGCGTCGAGGACGGCCTGGACGAGGTGGGGAGGAGGGCTCGGGGACATCACCGCCTCGGAACCTATCCCAGCAGTGCCGCGTCCAGGCGCGCCACGTCCACGGGGAGGTGATGGACCCAGAGCGCGGCCGCGAGGTGCGCGAGTTCGCGGGTGTCCGGGGACGACAGGGCCAGGGACAGGTGCGGCCGCGGCCCGAGCGTGTCGGTGACATACCCGGCGAGCCCCTGCCGTCCCGGGAGCTCGACGAAGGCCCGCGCCCCGGAGGCGTACATCGCCTCCACGGTCTCCCGGAAGCGCACCGTCCCGAGCCACTGGTTGCGCAGGAGCATCCGGGCCGCGGGTGGATCCTCCCACGGAAACGGCCGGGCCTCGGCGCTCGAGTACAGGCAGGCGTCCGGGCGCTGCACGGCGGCGGCATGGAAGCGGGCGTGGAGCGCCTCTGCGAACGGGCGGAACAGGGGCGTGTGCGCCGAGATGGGCCAGGGCAGCTCCCGGCAGAGGGCCCCTGCTGCCGCAAGGGCCGTGGCCGCCTCGCGGACCCGTTCCGCCTCGCCCCCGAGCAGCTGGTGGCGGGGAGAGTCGTCGGCGCAGAGGTAGAGCCCCGCCCCGGCGCGGAGCAACTCCCGGACGTGTCCCTCCGGGGCCCCCAGGACCGACAGCAGTGCCACGGGCGCCGAGTCCGCGGCATCAATATCTGCGCCGATCCGGACGAGCGCATCCACGTCCAGATCCAGGAGTCCGAGCGCGGTGGCCGCTGCGAGCTCCCCTGCGCTGTGACCTGCTGCGAGCGAGGGGTGGATGCCCAGGGCGGCCAGGGAAGTCCACGTGCTGCGCGCGCGCTGGGCGGCGTCCTGCACGAGCCGGGCGATGCGCGGGGCGCCCCGCAGTCCCTCGGAGGGAAAGAGCGCTGCCAGCTGTCCCGGGCCCGCGGGGGCGTCGGTGAAGTATGCGCCGTGCTCGCCGCGGAGATCCCGGGTCTCCGGGCCCGAGAGCGCCTGCTGGGCACGTGCCGCGAGGGCGGCGGCGTCTTCCCCGGGACCCTGCACGACGGCGAGGCGCAGAGGGCCCGCCGCGGCGCCGGGAGAGGCAACCCAGCGGTGCGCGCGTGCCGCCCCGAGCGACTCCGCGGACCAGCGCAACACCCTGAAGGGCCCCTCCGTCACGGGATGGCGAACGGCTCGCTGCAGACGGGGGAGCCCTTGGCCGACCAGCAGAAGTCGGTCTGGCACTCGCAGTTGTTCAGGCAGGGGGAATAGAGCGGGAGCAGGTTGCCCGCGCAGACCCCGTTCGAGCAGTTGCTGGAGGCCGAGCAGCCGTTGTTGTCGTCACACACCCAGCCGTTCGTGTCGCGGTAGCAGGCAGCGTACTCAGTCCCGCTGCTCGCGTTGCACGTGCCGTTGCCGCAGGTGTAGCCGGTGTAGCTGCGGCTCATGCTGCCCGTGTTGCCACATGGCTCCGCAAAGCCCCCGCACCCGCTCCAGCCGCCGTACGCGGTGTTGTTGCAGCTCGTGCCGTTGGGAAGGACGGTGTCCGAGGGGCAGGTGGTACTGGAGCCGTCGCAGGTCTCGGCGGGGTTGCACGCATCCCCTGCGGCGCGGCAGACGGTGCCCGCCGACGAACGTGCGTCAGCCGGGCAGGCCGCGCTCGAGCCGTTGCACGTCTCCTGCGGATCGCACCCGCCCGCCGAGGGCCGGCACACCGTGCCGTTGGCGTACAGCGAACACGTCCCCACGGAACCCGCGATGTTGCAGGCATCACACGCCCCGCCGTTGCAGGCGGTGTTGCAGCAGACGCCGTCCACGCACTGGCCGGAGGTGCACTGGTTGGCGGCGGCGCAGGAGGTGCCGTTGGACTTCTTCGCGGTGCAGGTGCCGGCGTTGCAGTAGTTGCCGTCCTTGCACTGGGTGTCGGCCGCGCAGGAGGCGATGCAGGAGGTGCTGCCGCTGCAGAAGGTGAGGCCGCACTCGGCGTCGGGGTCCGAGTTCACGGCGA
>JBDLRJ010000127.1:0-15914 GCA_039800145.1 Pseudomonadota bacterium
CCGGAAGTAGTGGTAGACGAGGCCGTAGGCCACGCCCGCTTCCCGCGCCACGTCCGACATCCGGCAGCCGTGGTACCCCTTGCGCGCGAACACCTCCACGGCCGCGCGGAGGATGGCCCGGCGGCGCGTGTCCTGCCCGGCCGCTGGACGGCGGCCGGACGCAGGCTTGCGGCGGGTGCGCGCGGCCAAGGCGCCGCCTACAGCACCGTCCCGGAGAATCGCGGGTAAGTGATGGTGAACTGCCCCTGGTCCAGGGGGCTGAACGAATGCTGGCACTCGATGGCCGCCTCCCAGTCGATGGGTGCGCTGAAGGGAGCAGGCGGCGGCTCGGCCGTCGGATCGTGCGCGTCCGAGACGGTGAGCGTCATGCGCGTGGGCGACGGGTAGTGGAGCCGGAAGCCGCTGAAGAAGTTCTCGGGCACGGACTTGACCACCGACGCCCCGATGACGCTGCAGCGGTCATTGCCGCTGAAGGCAATCCCGTTGAACCAGGGATCGGTCAGCACGATGTTGTAGGTGGCGCTCCCGAAGTGACTGATGTCCGGGGGCGTGACCGGGGAGACCACGCGGTAGATGGGCCGCGTGCCGCCGTAGTCCAACAGGTTGGGGATGCCGGTCCACGTGATGCGGTTGGCCACCCAGATGAGCGTGGACGGATCATACAGGCCGTTCTTCCCGTCCCACTTCCCGTTGTTGTTGGTGTCCACGTACCGCTCGTCCACGTCCCAGGTGCCGTTGTCGTTGGCGTCCACGAAGGGCTCGGTGGTGTCCACGAACTCCTCCTTGGCCCCCTCCTCCGGCTTCGTCCCGTCGTCCCACTTGCCGTTGTTGTTGACGTCGTCAAAGGCCTCTTCGCCCGCCGTGACCGCGATCAGGGTCACCAGGTTGTCCCGCGGGTTGTTCAGCCGGGCGTTGATGATGGGATCGGTGCGGCGGGGCTCCTGCTTGTCCGGGGTCCCCAACTGGATGGGATTCTGGGACCAGTGGAAGGGCTCCATCCACAGCGGCGCCACGTACTCGCCGGTGTGCGTGGCATCCACCTCCGGGGTCCACTGGAAGACGGTGGGCTCCACCTCCACGGGCAGCGGGTAGCTCGTCTTGTACAGGATGGGGGCATGTCCCACGCCGTCGGACTTGCTCACCGACGAAGGACCCACGGTGCCGGCCTCGGGCATGAAGGTCACGAGCGCGTTCGGAACGCCGTCGCCGTTGCGGTCACCCACGTGGGCGGAGCAGGACAGGCGCACACCGGCAATCAGGTCACGCGTCTCGTTGTAGGCGATGATGGCCCGCACGCCACCGTTGGGCTCCGAGCCGGAGACCGAGCCGCACTGGAACGTGAACTGCCGGGCGTTGGGGACGGTGCCTGCGAAGCTGATGGGCGGAGACTGGGCCACCTTGCTGCCCTCGGCCGTGGCCACCACGATCACCGAGTTGACCCGCGAGTTCACGACCAGCTGCGTCTCCACCACGCCCGAGCCCTTGTTGGTGAGCGCGGTGGTAGGGCTCAGCCGCACGGAGGGGCGCTCCGCCGGCCCCAGCTGGGCTTCGTCCGCCAGCGTGAAGCTCACCTGGGCGCCCGCCATGGGCTGCCCGCGGGAATCGGTGGCGCGGAACCGGACGGTGGCAATGTCACCGATGCGCGGGTTGGCCGGGGTGACCTCCACGAACTCGAGCGTGGCAGGCGGGTTGGAACCGCATCCAACGAGGGCCCATCCCACCAGCGCGCACAGCACCGGGACGTGTCGCATCTGCATCTCTCCCTTGGGTGACGACCGACGGGGCATCCTGCCCCAGCCCCCCTCTATCCAGTCAAGGACAGCGGACCCGGTCCCGAGCCTCGGGACTCAGCCTCCGGTACCGAAAGTCCCGAATCCCGCCAGCGTGAGGGAGAGGCCGAACTGCCAGCTGATCCCGCCGGGCACCGCGGCATTGGGACGCGCCACGAGCTGGCCCTCGAACCGCCAGCAGTCACACGCGGGGCCGTAGGACAACCCAAGCGCCTGTTGCCGGAACGACGCCGCAGTGCCCCCCGAGGTCGCGGTGGGGATCTCCAGCGGGCCGAAGATCGCGTCGTACCGGAGCCCCACCCCCGACGCAAAGGCCCACGCCCCGCCGACGTTGAGCTGGTCGGCAACGCTGGGCTCTCCCGGCGGCGCTGCCGTCCCCACGAGCTCGTCCACGCCCCGCCGCGTCCGCTCCGTGCCGCTGAGCAGCAGCCGCTCGTACGTGGCGTAGAGGCCCCGCTTCGAAGAGCCGATCCGCAGCCCCGCGTTGAGCTGCGTCCAGCGGGCTCTCACGGGATCGAACCGCGCGAGCCCGGTGAGCCGGAACGGCCCCTCCTCCAGCGACAACCGCCCGAAGCTCTCCGCGAGCCGTCCCCCCGCGAGCGATGCCCCCTGCCCTACCTCCAGCCGTGCGCGCTCGGCGCCATTCGCGCGGAGGAGCCGCTGGCGCACCGAGGCAATCCCCTGCAGCGGGAACGGGCCTGCCGCGGGGGCATCCAGCTCGTCGTAGGCGACGGCCGGGGCAGCCCCCAACACCACCGGCAACGAGCGGAGCTCCACGGCGGGCTCCACCACGTGGCGGACCTGCCGGGCGCCCTCGCCGAACACCCCCACCAGCCGACTCTCCGCGCGGAGACCGGCCAACGGGTACCCCCGCACGTCCACGCGCCCGGAACCCTCGCCGACCCACACGTCCTGGCGCCACGCGGCCCACGACGACACGGAGGCCACGTTGCCGAGCCGCCCGCTGGCCGCCACCCGCGGGAGGAGATCCAGCCGCATGCGCGCCTCGCGCTCGCCCGCCTGGAACGCGCCGTCCCCCTGGCTCCCATCCGCGTCGGGGCGGAGCGGATCCAGCTGCCCGTCCCGGCCCTCGTCCCCGGTGAGCCCCCACAGCGGGGCCACGCGCACGAACGCGCTCGAGACGCTCCAGGTGACAGGGCCCGCGAGTGGGCGCTCGAGCAACTCGGCACGCACCGCCGGGAAGCGCTGCAACGTCCGGAGCCCCGGCACCTCCGTGCCCCGGAAGTCACGGTCCCCGCCGAAGAGCGCGTGGCCGAAGCGGAGATCCTGCCGGACGACCGCGTCCATGCCCACCCAGTGATCCGCGCCCCGGTTCGAGAGGGTCGCCGCCGAGCGGAGGTACTGGGCCTCGCGCCCCAGCACGTCCGGGGTCACGTCCCGGACGTAGTGGCCGTCCGACACGGCGGCGAGATCCGCGCGCGCCGCCCACCCCTCGCCGAAGCGCTGCACGTGGGACGCGCTGAACTCCCCGCGCAACCCCCGCTCCCGCTCCGCGAGCGCGCCGGACGCCGTGGGGAAGAGCGCAGCCCTCGAGGCACGGAGCGGATCCCTCTGCGTCCGGAGATCCCACAGCAGCGCCGCGGTGGCCCGCCCGCTGGTCTGCTCGGACGGCACGTAGCGGTACTCGCCGTGGAGCCGGGGCCCCTGCACGCCGTACACGGACGCCGGGTTGCCGAAGAACCAGGCCGGGGAGAGCGTGAGATCGTGGCTCTCGCCGAGGGTCCAGAACACCGGCTGCTCCACCATCAGGCCGCTGAGCGGCGTCCCCTGGACCCTGGGAATGAGCAGCCCCGAGCGCCGGGGCGAGAGGGGGACGTACATCCACGGCAGCGGGGGCAGCACCGGGAGCTCCTGCACCCAGGCGCCGACCAGCGGAGGGTTCCGCACCGACACGCGCGTCCACTCGAGGATGGCGCGCTCGCCGGCCTGGAAGTTCCCGCGCCGCGCTTCGATCTTCCAGCTCGCCTGCGTGGGGTCGCAGTCGCACGGGGTGAAGGCCACGTCCTCCACCTCCCACGTGTCCGCGGCCAGCCGGCGAGCAGCCGAGCCGCTCACCATCAACTCCGTCTGGCCCAGGCGCCGCACGTCGTCGAGCGTGCGTGCGGCGCGGAGCGCGGACTCGGTCACCCCGGACTTCCGGAAGAACAGGGCCCCCTTGAAGTGGGCCTCCTTTCCCTCGGCGTCCACGCGCGCCTCGTCCGCCACTCCCAGGTAGGGGAACGACACGAAGAGCACGTGGCCCCGGGCCACCACCTCGCCCGAGCCCACGTCGTAGTCCAACGCGTCCGAGCGAACGGTGAGGGAGTCCGAGACGAGTTCCACGGCGCCGCGGGCCTCGAGCCGCTGGCCGTCCTCGCTCCACGCCACGCGGTCCGCGGCCGCCAGCACGCGCTTGCCCGGGCCGAGCTGGAGCGGCGAGGGCGTGGCGACGAGCGCCCACCCGAGCAGCGCGGTGACGAGTGCCGGCGCGTTCACGGTCTGTTGGGCCGCTCGAACTCCACGCGGAGTTCGTTGCCTTCCTGGCTCGCGGAGTAGGGGACGGGACGGCGCAGGGTGATCTCGACGCGCACCGTGCGGCCGGCCCCCTGCACCGCCTGCACGCGCGTCACCGCGGACTCGAAGAAGCTGGTGTCCAGCGTCCGCAGGTTGTTGGCCATCCCGATGGAGGTGTCCTCCAGCGTCAGCACCACCTTGCCGAGGCCTGCCTCTCCCACCGCGTGGCGCACCGGGCCGTTGGTCCGCACGTACACGCGGCTCGTGGCGGTCTGCTGCGAGAACCCGATGAACTCGAGCACCCGGCGCCCCCCGCTCGGGACCGGTTCGGAGATCTTCGCGGCCCGCTCCGCCTCATCGGCTGCACGCGCCTCCGCCTTCCGTGTGCGCTCCTCTGCCGCGGCGCGCGCCTCCTCGGCCTTGCGCTGGCGCTCCGCTTCCGCGGCCGCCTTCGCCTCCTCCACCTTCCGTGCGCGCTCCTCTGCCGCGGCGCGCGCCTCTTCCTCCTTCCGTGCGCGCTCCGCTTCCGCCGCCGCCTTCGCCTCCTCTGCCTTCCGTGCCCGCTCCTCTGCCGCGGCGCGCGCCTCCTCCGCCTTGCGCTGGCGCTCCTCTTCGGCCGCTGCCTTCGCCTCCTCCGCCTTCCGTGCGCGCTCCTCTGCCGCGGCGCGCGCCTCCTCCGCCTTGCGCTGGCGCTCCGCTTCCGCGGCCGCCTTCGCCTCCTCCGCCTGCCGCGCGCGCTCCTCTGCCGCGGCACGTGACTCCTCGGCCTTGCGCTGGCGCTCCGCTTCCGCGGCCGCCTTGGCCTCCTCCGCCTTCCGCTGCCGCTCGGTCTCCGCCGCTGCGCGGGCTTCCTCCTCCTGCTGCTTGCGCGCGGACTCGGAGGCCACGCGGGCTGCCTCTGCCTGCGCGCGGAGTTCCTCGGTCTGTTTCGCCTGGGCGGCCTTCTCCCGCTCGAGCGCCGCGCGCTCCTCGTCCGCCCGCGCCTGCGCCTCGCGCGCCGCGAGCTCCTGCTGCCGGCGCTCCTCCTCGGCGCGCGCCTGGGCCTCGGCCGCCTCGCGCTGCTGGCGCACCAGGTCGTCGATGGCGGCCTTGTGCGCGTCCTGGACCTCAGGATCCTTCCGCGCGACGAGCAGCTCCTCGCCGCGCCCGAGCACCTTCACCACGAGCTCGTTCTCCGGCGTCACCTGGATGTCCGTGTCCGCCTCGCGCGTGAAGCCCACCAACACGCGCGCAATGGCCGACGCCGACGAGCCGTACGAAGCCGTCCGCACACCGGTGATGTCGCCTGCCCCGGCCTGGGAGGCCGGGACGCCCTTGAAGACGGCCTCCGAGATGTCCAGCACCAGCCGGGGCGGGTTCGTCAGCGTGAAGCTCGTGAAGTTGGGCCGCTTCGTCCCCGTGATGACGACCTTGCCCGCGGACACCTGGACCGAGGTGACCTGGTTCAGCTCCGGGCGCTCGGGCGCAGCGGTGGCCACCCGCCCGGCGAGCAGCAGCCAGAGGACCCACGCGGGCGGGCACACGGGCACACGGGTTCTGCAGGGAAAATCCAAGGCGTGGAACACGCTAACACGCGCAGATCGCCGGGAAATTTCCTTGCCGCTACCGCAGCCGGGGGAGCGAGGGGGCCCGGTGCCGGTGCGTGAGCGCGTACTCCATCAGGTTCTTGATGTCGTAGCAGATCTGCCGGATGTCGTGCCCCATGGTGAGCTCCACGTGGCTGTTGCCCTTCACCGGACGCCACAGGAGGTAGTCGCTCCGCGCGGCGCGGTAGACGCTGCGGGTGCTCTCCACGGACGCGAGCGGGTCCATGTCCCCGAAGATGATCGCCATGGGCACGCGGATCTTCGAGAAGCCGCGCTTGAAGTCGTACCCGGTCCGGTAGCAGACCATCTCGCGCCGGCGGATCCACCTCGCGAACTGGTCCACCACGCCCCGCGACTCGCGCTCTCCCCCCTCGCGCAGCAGCCACCGGATGTCCTGGGTGGCAACGCGCTGCGCGTTCGCGAGCAGCCCCATGCGCTGGTACGCCTGCGCGTACAGCGGGTGCACCTCCGCGCGCGCCAGCAACCGCTCGGCCACCCGCTGCCAGGTGTCCACCGGGAGGTAGCGGTAACTGCGGCGCCGCGGCACCGGGCCCGGGCGGAGCTCCTCGGCAAGCTCCGGGTTGAAACGCTCCACCGCGTTCGCCACCGCCTTGCCCACGGTCTTGGAGACGCGCTGCTCCAGGTTCATCGCCCCGAGCGCGAGATCGATCGCCGCCGTCAGCGCGGGCCCGCTCACCGCGAGCGTCCGGAGCAGCGGGAAGTCCGCCCCGAGATCCGCCGGCGCGCCGATGGTGATGAGCCCCTCGAAGTCGTCGTGGATGCCGGCGTAGCCGTAGCCGAGCATCCCGCCCATGGAGTGGCCGCAGTAGAAGATGCGGTCCCTCCGCGTGATGCGCTTCACCGCGGCCACGCCCGCGGGGAGATCGTAGAGAAAGTAGGAGTCGATGTCCCAGCCGTAGTCGATGTCCGGGGGCACCGGCCGGCCGTGGCGCCGCGCCCGCTCGTACTGCAGCCGGATGGAACTCAGCCCGTGCCCGCGCAGCTCCATCACGTGCACGTCCGCGCCGAAGTAGAGCAGGTTCTTGACGAACTCCCCGCTCGTCCACGTGTGGCGGTTCTGGCTGAAGCCGTGGACGAGCAGCAGCGGCTCACCCATCAGCGGCTGCGGCCAGGGCTGGGGCCGCGGCCGGTAGCGGGACACCATGAGCGACCAGCCGTCCGCGGTGTCCACGACGTAGCGCGTCTTGGTGTAGAGGGCGCGGAAGTCCACCTGGTCCACCGTGGGGACGGCGGCCTCGGGCTGCTGGGCGCGTTCACTCGGCATCCGCATGGGCTTCAACTTAGGGCGGCTGCGGGCGGGCGGCCAGCCTCGTGCCAGCCGAGCACTTCCCCCACCAGCACCAGCGAGCCACACGCCAGCACGGCTTCCTCCCGGCCCGCCCCGCGGAGGGCTGCCTCCACCGCGGCCGTGACGGAGCAGTGGACGGCGGGGACGAGCCCGTGGCGTGCCGCCGCGGCCCGCAGGGCAGGCGTCTCCGGGGAGAGCGCACGCGGGCTCGCGGGCGGGGCGAGGTGCAGCGAGGCGGCCAGGGGGAAGAGCGTCTCCACCATCTCCGGCCAGTCCTTGTCCGCGAGCACGCCGAAGACGAGGTGAACGGGGCGGCCGGCGAGCACCTCGCGCACCGTTGCAGCCAGTGTCGCCGCACCGCCGGGATTGTGCGCCCCGTCCAGCCACAGCTGCGGGGCCTCTCCCACCTGCTGCATCCGGCCCGGCCAACGCGCCCTCGCCAACCCCTGGCGAAGCGACTGCTCGTCCACGGGAAAGCCGCGCGCCCCGAGCCGCTCGAGCGCCGCGAGCGCGAGCGCCGCGTTCTGCCCCTGGTGTGCCCCCACGAGACCGAGCGTGAGCCCCTCGAGCACGCGCGGCCCGCTCGTCCACCGCCAGCGCCCGTCCGGCGTTCGTGAAAGGTCGAAGTCGCGTCCCTGCTCACCGAGCGGCGCCCCGACGTTGGACGCGATTGCGCGGATGGACTGCGCCGCCTCGGGGTGTTGCGCCACGGTCACCGCGGGGATGCCGGGGCGGAAGGTGCCGGCCTTCTCCCCGGCGATCGCGGCGAGCGTGTGGCCCAGGTACTCCTGGTGATCGAACGAGATGGTGCTCACCGCGGTCACCTCGGCCCGGCAGGTGCGCGTGGCGTCCAGCCGCCCGCCGAGCCCCACCTCCACCACGGCCACGTCCACCCGCTCCTGGGCGAAATGCCAGTACGCCACCAGAGTCCCGAACTCGAAGAACGTCAGCGTCCGGGCCGCGTCCGGGCAGCGCGCGAGCACCTCGAGGATCCGCGTCCCGAGCACGTCGTCCGGGATGGGCTCGCCCCCCACGCGGATGCGCTCGTTCACGCGCACCAGGTGCGGGGAGGTGTAGAGCCCCACGCGGTACCCGGCGGCGCGCAGGCACGACTCGGCGAAGGCGCAGGTGGAACCCTTGCCGTTGGTCCCGGCCACGTGCAGCGCGGGCACCTGCTGCTCCGGGTGGCCGAGCGCGGCCAGCGCCGCCTCCATCCGCTCGAGCCCCAGCTTCATCAGCGAGGGGGGCAGCGACAGCAGCCACGCCACCGCCTCGGCCGGTGTCCCGGGGAGACTCAGGAGAACAGCCCCACCACCTGGGACAGCTTCGTGCGGAGTTCCTTGCGCGGGACGATGGCGTCGATCATCCCGTGCTCGAGCAGGAACTCGGAGCGCTGGAAGCCTTCCGGGAGCTTCTGCCGGATGGTCTGCTCGATGACGCGCGGCCCGGCAAAGCCGATGAGGGCCTTGGGCTCGGCCAACATCACGTCCCCGAGCCACGCGAACGAGGCCGCCACGCCGCCCGTGGTGGGGTTGAGCAGCATGGAGACGTAGGGCTTCTGCACTTCCCGGAAGCGGGCGATGGCCGCGGAGGTCTTGGCCATCTGCATGAGGCTGAAGATGCCCTCCTGCATGCGGGCGCCGCCGGACGCCGAGAAGACGATGGCGGGGCAGCGGAGTTCGTACGCCCGCTCGAACACGCGGGTGATCTTCTCGCCCACCACCGAGCCCATGGAGCCGCCCATGAATTCGAACACGAAACAGCCCACGGACACCGTGTGGCCCTCGAGCCTGCCCACGCCGGCGATGAAGGCGTCGTTCTCGCCCAGCGCCTTGCGCGTGGACTTGAGCCGGTCCTTGTACTTCTTGCTGTCAGAGAACCCGAGCGGATCCTGCGGCTCGAGCCCGCGGTCGAACTCCTCGAAGCTGCCGGGATCCAGCAGCGCCTCGAGCCGTGCGCGCGCCGGCCACGGGAGGTGGTGCTGGCAGTGGGGGCAGACGTTCCAGTTCCGCTCCACCTCCTGCCGGTAGATGATCTCCTCGCACTGCTCGCACTTCACCCAGAGCCCCTGCATCCGGGACGCCTGCGGGGCGTCCTCGCGCGGGGCGAGGCGAACGGGCTTCTTCTTGGAGAACCAGGCCATGGCGGGCGCGGGTTACCTCAACCTTCCGCGAACTTCCACTTGTACTCGAGGAACCGGAGGTATTCCTGCAGGCGGTCGAGGTCACGGACCCGCATCTTGTCGTCCGCCCGATGCACGAGCCCCGAGCGCTCCATCCGCTCCAGGAGGGATGCCACGAGCGGCTCGCTGACCCCCAGCTCCGCGTGGAGCTCGCGGACCGGGAGCTCCACCTCCAGCTCTCCACTGTCCAACTTCTGCCCGCGGGACACCGCCGCCTGGAGGATGGCGTGGACGATCCGGCTCTGGGGATCCGCCACGAGCAGCCGCTCGATCTGGACGTGGGCGTCCGCGAGCCGGTCCGACAGCTTCTTGATGAGCCGGACGGCGATCTCCGCGTTGCCGCGGATCATCGCCTCGAAGGTGCGGGGATCGATGACCAGGAGCCGCGCCGTCTCGGTGACCGTCGCGGTGGCCGTCCGCGGCTTGTTGGAGATGATCGCCATCTCCCCGAAGAACTCCCCGGGCCCGAGCATGGCCAGCACCTTCTCCACGTCCCGGACGTTCTTGGTGATGCAGACCTTGCCGGACTGCAGCACGTACATTTCCCGGCCTGGCGACCCCTCTTTGAAGAGGACGGTGCCTGCAGGGAATTCGCGGCCGAATTTCTGGAAGAGCGCCTCTTCGTTGGCCATGGCTGCCCTGCTTCAAACACCCGGCCCCCCCTCACGTCAATTGCGAGTCCCCGCGGTTCCGTGAGACGAAGCCGCCCCCATGGGGACCACCTACAAGCAGGCCGGCGTGGACGCGGAGGCAGGGGACGCGCTGGTGGAGCGGATCAAGCCCCACGCCGAGCGCACCCGCCGCGCGGAGGTGCTCTCCGGGGTGGGCGGCTTCGGCGGCCTGTTCGCCCTGCCCAGGGACAGGTACCGGGATCCCGTGCTGGTGGCCGGGACGGACGGCGTGGGCACCAAGCTGAAGCTGGCGTTCCTGGCGGGGAGGCACCGGACGGTGGGGATCGATCTCGTCGCCATGTCCGTCAACGACGTGGTCACCACCGGGGCAGAACCCCTCTTCTTCCTGGATTACTTCGCCACCTCGCGGCTGGACGTGCAGCAGGCGGAGCACGTGGTGGAGGGCATCGCCGACGGGTGCGAGCAGGCGGGCTGCACCCTGCTCGGCGGCGAGACGGCGGAGCTGCCAGGGTTCTACGCGCGCGGCGAGTACGATCTCGCCGGCTTCGCCGTGGGCGTGGTGGAGCGCGAGCGGATCGTCAGCGGGAAGACCATCAAGCCGGGGGACGCGCTGGTCGGATTCGCGTCCAGCGGCCTGCACAGCAACGGCTACTCGCTCGCGCGGAAGGTGCTGCTCGAGGACGCAGGGTTGGATCTCCTTGCACGTCCCGCGGGGCTGGACCGGCCGCTGGTGGACGCGCTGCTCGAGCCGACGCGCATCTACGTGAAGGATCTCCTCGCGCTGCACGAGCACCTGGCCTTCGGGATCAAGGGCATGGCGCACATCACGGGGAGCGGCATCCCCGGCAACCTCCCCCGCTGCTTCCCGGACGGCACACGCGCCGTGCTGTCCGAGCGCACCTGGGAGCGCCCTGCCATCTTCGACCTCATCCAGCGGCACGGCAGCGTGGAACGCGACGAGATGTTCCACGCGTTCAACATGGGGCTGGGGATGATCGCCGTGATGGAGACCGGGGACGTGCCCGCAGCGCTGCGTTTCCTGAAGGCGCGCGGGGTGAAGGCCTGGGAGGTGGGGCGCGTGGAGGCGGGCCGCGGCGAGGCGACGGCGGTGGTGGATCCGTGAACCGCCGCACGCGGCTCGCGGTGCTGGCCTCCGGGTCCGGCAGCAACCTGCAGGCGCTGCTGGACGCGGCGTCCCAGCCCGGCTTTCCCGGCCAGGTCGTGCTCGTGGTGAGTGACGTCTCCACCGCGCGCGCACTGGAGCGGGCGCGGGGCGCGGGAGTCTCCACCGAGGTGCTCGAGCCTCGCACCTTCCCGGACCGGGCCGCGTTCGACGCCGCGCTCGCGGCACTGCTGCAGGTCCGGGGCGTGGAGGCGGTCTGCCTCGCGGGGTTCATGCGGCTGCTCGGGCCGCGGTTCCTCTCCGCGTTCGCGGGGCGCATCCTCAACGTCCACCCCGCGCTGTTGCCCGCGTTCCCCGGCCTCCACGCTGCGCGCCAGGCGTTGGCCGCGGGGGTGAAGATCACCGGCTGCACCGTGCACCTCGTGGACGAGGGCGTGGACACCGGCCCCATCGTGGCGCAGGCAGCGGTGCCGGTGCTGCCCAACGACGACGAGGCTGCGCTGCAGGCCCGCATCCAGGCAGAGGAACACCGGCTCTACCCCGAGGTGGTGCGCGCCCTCTGCGAGTCACGCATCCGCGTGGAAGGACGCCGCGTGGCGGTGCTGCCCCCGGCCGGTTAATCAGACGGCCATGCTCTCGCTCACCCTTGCAATCGCCCTCTCTGCAGCCCCCGCCGCAACCCCTCCCAAGGAGAAGCCCACCATGTCCGTCCACGCCTTCACCGTGAAGTCCAACCAGGGGCAGGATGTCGCCCTGTCGAGCTACGCCGGCAAGGCGTTGCTGATCGTGAACACCGCGTCCGAGTGCGGCTACACCCCGCAGTACAAGGGGATGCAGGCGCTGTACGAGAAGTACAAGGCGCGCGGGCTCGAGATCCTCGCCTTCCCGTCCAACGACTTCGGCGCGCAGGAGCCGGGCTCGGACGCGGACATCAAGAAGTTCTGCGAACTCAAGTTCAAGACGACCTTCCCGCTGTTCTCGAAGGTGCCGGTGAAGGGTGCAGGCGCCATCCCGCTCTACAAGCACCTCACCTCGCAGAAGGCTGCAGCAGGTGACGTGCGGTGGAACTTCACCAAGTTCCTGGTGGACGGAAAGGGCGAGGTGGTGGGCCGGTTCGAGCCGTCCGTCGCCCCGGAGTCCCCGGAGCTCGCCGCGGCGGTCGAGAAGCTGCTCGGCAAGTGACGCCGAAGCCGGACCACGACGAGGTGGTGCTCGTGAGCGCGTGCCTGCTCGGGCACGCGTGCCGCTACGACGGGCGGGACAACGCCTCGTCCGCCGTGGCGGCGCTCATCGCTGGACGGCCGTCCAAGACCGACTCGCCGTCCCCGCGCGCGCGAAGTGGAGTCCGGCGAAGACAGGACCGAGGCGTTCCTGGAAGCTGCTCGGCTCGCGGTGGAGGCAGCGACTCGCCACGGCGCGACGTTGGCGATTCTGAAGGAGCGAAGCCCTTCCTGCGGCACGTCCCAGTGCTGGCAAGACGGGCAGAAGCGGCCCGGTGCTGGCGTGGCAGCGGCGGCACTGCGGCGTGCGGGGATAAAGGTGGTCTCGGACGAGCGGGTGGACTGAATCGCCAAAGTCCGCGCCGCTTGTGTACCCGCCCCCCCGCGTGGGAAAGAGCGCGCCTCGGATGGCACTCCCGGTACAACAGAACAACCGGCTCTCTGCAGGCGGCGGACGCCAGGTGTTCGACGTGGTCGTCTTCGGCGGCCAGGTCGCGGGACTCGTCGCCGCGGGGTTGCTGCTGAAGCGCGGTTACCGCGTGCTGGTGCTGGACGTGGACAGCGCCCAGCGCGGCTACGAGGTGAACGGCTTCCGCCTGCCGTGGGCGCCGTTCGTCATGCCGCCGCTCAAGGCCCTGCCCGCGCTCGAGGCCGCGTTCACCGAGCTCGGCCTGCTCCAGATCCTCCAGCGCAACGCCGAGCCCTTCGCACCGGACCTGCAGCTGCTGCTGCCGAAGCACCGGCTGGATCTCCCCTCCCACCCCCACGCGCGCGCCGCAGAGCTTCGGCGGGAATTCCCGGAGCTCGCGGACGCCCAGCTGCGCGATCTCCGCTTCGCCGCCACCCAGCGCGAGAAGACCGACGCCTTCTTCGCCACCGAGGAGGCCCTCCCCCCGGATGGCTTCTTCCAGCGCTGGTTCCTCAAGCGCCGCATCACGCGCGCTCCCGCGCTCTCGGACTTCGCCCCGCTGTCGGGGACGGATCCCGTCTCCACCGCGCTTCGCCGCCTGGCCCCGTTCCTCCACCACGGCGCCGTGCCGGGAGCACCGCTGCCGGAGGCGCGCACGCTCTCGCAGCACGTGGACGCGCTGCTCCGCTATCCCAACGGACGCGAGGGGCTGGTCGAGGCGCTCTCCCGCCGCGCGGAGGAGCTCGGCGCGGTGGTGCTCTCCTCCCCTCCGGGCAAGCCGCTCATCGAGTCCCTGCTCTTCGACGGCCGCCGCCTCACCGGCGCGCAGCTGGCGCGGGGCGACGTCGTCAGTGCCACCTGCGGCCTCGTGGCCATGGACGCCGCCAGCCTCTCCCGCTTCGTCCCCGAGAAGCGCGCCCAGGCCCGTCTGGTCCGCGTGCTGCGCGAGGCGAGGCACCGGGAGCTCCTCTTCCCCGTCAACCTGGTGGTCCCGGCCTCCGCCCTTCCCGTGGGGCTCGGCCAGCTCGCGCTGCTCGAGCCGCGCGGCAATGAGACCGGCCCCGTGCTGCTCCAGGTCCTCCCCGCCCCGTCCAGCCCCGAGCACCGGGTGGTGACCGCGGCCACCTTCGTCCCCGGTGACGCGCTCGAGCAGGGCAGCGCCTTCCTCGAGCAATGCCGGGACCGGCTGCTCGCCGCGCTGTCGGACGTCCTGCCCTTCGCCGCGGAACAGGCGGTCCTCGTCTCCGCCCCGCTCCTGGACGTGGGCCGGCCCGCGGCCCAGGGGCACCTCGCGCTGGAGGAGGACGCCCTGCTCGGCGTCTGCGGCCTTCCCCCCCGGAGCCCTGCCCCGAACCTCCTGTTCTGCAGCCGCGAGGTCCTCCCCGGCCTGGGGCTCGAGGGCGAGGCGCTGGCGGCGTACAGGTCCTTCCGGCTGATCCAGCGGCTCATCAAGAAGAGGGATCCGCTCAAGGGCTAGCTTTCGGCCCCGGAAGCGGGTAGAAGCCGCGCCTTCTTACCTTTCCTTCACGGAGCAGAAGCCATGGCCTTCGAGTGCGAGATCTGCGGCAAGCGGCCGCTGGTGGGCAACAACGTCAGCCACGCCAACAACAAGAGCAAGACCCGCAGCATGCCGAACGTGCAGAAGCTCCGCGCGACGGTGAACGGCCGCACCCGCCGGGTCCGCGCCTGCACCCGCTGCATCAAGGCCGGCAAGGTGACCAAGGCGGCGTAAGCCGTCCTGGGAACTTGACCACGTCTCCCACCGAGCGGGTTCATCCCCGCTCGGTTGACCTCCACCGGCAGCCCCTCCCGGAGCTCCTCCGGCGCCTCCATGCGCAGGACGGGGTTGCCGTGCGCGCAGTCTCCCGCGCACTTCCCCAGCTGACCCTCCTCGCTGCCGATTTCGCCGCGGTGCTCCGTGGCAGCGGCCGCGTGTTCTACGTCGGGGCTGGGACGTCCGGACGCCTCGGCGCGCTGGACGCTGCGGAACTTCCCCCCACGTTCGGGCTGCCCCGCGGCCGCGTGCGCGCGCTGCTCGCGGGAGGCGCCCGCGCGATGCGCGAAGCGGTGGAAGGCGCGGAAGACGACGGCGATGCCGGCGCCCGCGCCGTGGGCCGTGCGCAGGTGTCCGCGGACGACCTGGTCATCGGGCTCACGGCGAGCGGCGGAACGCCCTTTGTCCGAGGCGCGCTCGAGGAGGCCCGTCGCCGGGGAGCGCGGCTCGGGCTCATCACCAGCAACCCCCACGCACGCCTGCGCGTCCTCCACCGGGTGGTCCTGGACACCGGCCCGGAGCTGCTCGCAGGCAGCACGCGGCTCAAGGCCGGCACGGGGCTGAAGATGGCACTCAACGCCGTGTCCACCGCGGCACTCATGTCGCTCGGGAAGGTGTACGCCGGGAGGATGGTGGACGTGCGCCCCACCAACCGGAAACTCCGCGCCCGCGCGCTCGCCATGGTGGAGGAGCTCACGGGGATCTCCCGCGCCCGGTGCACGCGGCTGCTGCAGGACGCCGGCGGCTCTCCGAAAGTTGCGCTCGCCATGCACCTCGGCGGACTCTCGCGGGGCGAGGCCGAGGCGGCGCTCGCGGAGAGGACGCTCGGTGAGATTGCGCAGGGCAAGCGGGTGGGACGGGCTCGCGCAGGTTCGCGCGCGCGCAGAAAGCCTCTGCGTGGGGCTGATGTCCGGCACCAGCGCGGACGGGATTGACGCCGCGCTCTGCCGCATCCGGGGCACCGGGGCGCACCTCGCCCTCGAGCTGCTCGCGCACCGCTTCACCCCGCTGCCCCGCACGCTGACGGCGCGCATCGTGTCCGCCTCCACCGCGGTGGACGTCGCGGAGCTGGACGCGGAGCTCGGGACACGGCTCGGCCGGGCTGCGCTCGGGCTGCTCCGGCGAGAGGGCGTCGATCCGCGCGAGGTGGACTTCATCTCCAGCCACGGCCAGACGCTGGTGCACCTCCCGTCGCGGCTCTCGCGCGCTCCCAACTCCCTCCAGGTCGGCGAGCCGGCGCGCATCGCGGTGCTGACCGGCCGCCCCGTGGTGGCGGACTTCCGTCCCGCGGACATGGCGGCAGGCGGAGAAGGTGCGCCGCTCGTCCCCTATGCGGACTGGGCGCTCTTCCGGGGCAAGCGCGGGTACCGGGCGC
>JBDLRJ010000128.1:0-7553 GCA_039800145.1 Pseudomonadota bacterium
GTTCGCCTGGGGGACGCGCCCCACCGCCACCTTGCCGCGCACCGGGAAGACCTTGTTGGTCCACGGACCGTTGATGCCCCGGAGGTGCGGACCTGTCTCCCCGCCCGGTGCGCGGGCTCCCGGTGCAGGACGGGGAGGAGGCACCGCGGCACCGGCCTTCGCCCCGGGCGCGGCCCCCTGCCTCTTCACCGCGGGGACCACCTTCGTCGCGCGGGGCGCCACCGTGGGGCGCACGCCGGTCGGGTCGCTGCTGCCGGGCGGGCGGGCGCCGGGCCGGCCCGAGGTGACGGGGGCCCGTCCCGCGGACGCCCCGCCCAGCACGACCTCGTAGTCGCCGATCTTCACCACGCCGCGCGGGGGGATCTTCACCCGCCCCGTCACCCGCTCCCCGTCCAGCCAGGTCCCGTTGGACGATCCTGCGTCCTCCACGTAGACCTCGGCGCCCGCGGCCGTGAACTGCGCGTGCCGCCGGCTCACGCCCCCCTCGGCGAGCACCAGGTCGTTGCCGTCCGCGCGGCCCACCGTGAGCGATCCCTCGAGGGGATGCTCCTCGGTCCTGCCGTCGGGATATCGGACCACCAGCGTTGCCACGGACGTTTACTCCTCGCGGAAGATCTTCATGTTGACCGGGATGCCGCGCCGGTTCATCTCGTCGTAGAACTTCGGCACGAAGCCCGAGGCCACGAAGCGCCCCTGGACCTTGCCCTCGGCCGAGAACCCTTCCTGCTTGTAATAAAAAATGTCCTGGAGGGTCACGATGTCCACCTCCATGCCGGACACCTCTGTGATGTAGCAGATCTTCCGCGTCCCGTCCGAGAAGCGCGTCTGCTGCACCAGGATGTGCACGGCGGCGGCAATCTGCTCGCGGATGGCCTTCACGGGCAGCTCCATGCCGCTCATGAGCACCATGGTCTCGAGCCGTGCAATGGCGTCACGCGGCGTGTTGGCGTGGAGCGTGGTGAGAGAGCCGTCGTGGCCCGTGTTCATCGCCTGGAGCATGTCCAGGGTCTCGCCGGAGCGGCACTCCCCCACCACGATCCGGTCCGGGCGCATGCGGAGGCAGTTCTTCACCAGCTCGCGGATGGTGATGGCCCCCTTGCCCTCGAGGTTGGGCGGGCGCGACTCGAGCTGGACCCAGTGGTCCTGCGGCAGCTGGAGCTCGGCCGCGTCCTCCACCGTGACAATGCGCTCGTCGTCAGGGATGAAGGAGCTGATGATGTTCAGCGTGGTCGTCTTCCCCGAGCCGGTGCCCCCGGAGATGACGATGTTCTTGCGCGCCGTCACGCACATCTGGAGGAACTCCGCCATCTGGGGCGTGAGCGTCTTGAACTTCACCAGGTCGTGGATCTTCAGCGCTTCCTTCTTGAACTTGCGGATGGTGATGCAGGGCCCCTTCAGCGCCAGGGGCGGGATGATGGCATTGACGCGGCTGCCGTCCTTGAGGCGCGCGTCCACGAGCGGGCTGGACTCGTCGATTCGCCGGCCGATGGGCGCCACGATCCGCTCGATCACCCCGAGCACCGCCTGGTTCGAGCTGAACGTCTTGTCCGAGAGGACCAGCTTGCCCTTTCGCTCGATGTAGATCTGGTTCGCGTGGTTGACCATGATCTCGCTGATCTCGTCGCTCGCGAGGAAACCCTCGAGCGGGCCGAGCCCCAGCGCTTCGTTCAGCACGTCCGTGAGCAGGTCCTCCCGGCTCACGTCCCCGGGCAGCTCACCGTCCGACTCCATCTGGTCGAGGATGTCGTTGACGGCCTTCTCCGTGCGCCGCCACAGCTCCTCGTCCCCGAGCCGGTCCATGTCCAACCGGCGCAGGTCCAGGTACTCGATGAGCCGGTCGTGGATGTCCTTCTGCAGCTGGGAGTACCGCTCCAGCCGGGGATCCACCTTGTTCTTGTTCTTCTTGGCCAGGGCCGAGGCGAGTGACGCCGGCATCCGCCCACGCTCCGCGGCCTCCTGCGGCGGCGCCCGGGTGGCCTCCGGGTCTTCATCCGGCGCCTCCTCCGGGTACTCGCCCTCGTCCGCGTAGTCGTCCTCCCCGGCGCCCGCGTCGAGCGGCTCCATCTCGAGCACGTAGTCTCCCACGGAGACCCGGTCGCCCTGCTTCAGCACGAGCGGCTTCTCGTCCAGCCGCTTCCCGTTGACGTAGGTGCCGTTGGTGGACTTGAGGTCCACCACCACGAACCGGCCGTCCTTCAGGACGATCCGCGCGTGGAGCTTGCTGACGTTCTGGCCCTGGAGCTGGATCTCCGCGGTCCGGCCCACGGTGACCTGGTCTCGCTCGACCTCGATCTCCTCGCGGCCGCCGTTCTTGTCCGTGATGGTGATGAGGAACATACGGTTCTCCTGGCTCCAAACGGGACACGGCCCCTCTCGGGGCCGCGCCGCCTCGCGGTGCTCTCCGGGCCCGGGGCCCGGTGAGGCTCAATCGAAGATGCCGAACGTGACCTCGCCGCGCGCCTGCTTGTAGCGGGTCTTCACGTCGTCGATGATGTTGCGGATCTTGTCCGAGTCCGGGTTGACGATGCGCGGGGTCACGAAGATGACCAACTCCCGTTTCGTGGTGTCGAACGACCGGTTCTTGAACAGCTCGCCGATGATGGGGATGTGACCGAGTCCCGGCAGCTTCGACACGGCCTTCTGCTCGTCGTGGCTGAACACGCCGGACAGGACGATGGTCTCCCCGTGCCGCACCGTCACGTTCGTCGTCACCTTGCGGGTCCGGAAACCGGGGATGCTCTGCACGCTCACCGAGGGGTCCACCTCGGACGCCTCGGCCTCGATCTCGGTCTGGATGTTCCCGTTGCGGTCCGCCGTGGGACGGAGCTTCAGGATCACGCCGTAGGCCTTGAACTCCACCGCGAACTGGTTGTTCGTGATGAGCGGCACCGGCACCTCGCCACCCGCGAGGAACTCCGCCTTCTCGCCCGAGGCGCAGACGAGCTTGGGCTGCGCGAGCAGGCGGCCGTAACCGTCGTTGCTCTGGAACCCCATGGCGAAGCCCGAGTTCCCGACCCCGGTCACCGTCATGGCCCCCTCGCTGAAGGTGGACGGGAACAGCTCGCGGCTGATCTGCATGGTGGCCCCGAGGTTGCCCGAGATGTCCGTGGGGTACTTGATGCCGTAGCGGTCGCGGCTGTTGCGGCGGATCTCCACGAACTGCACCTCGGAGAGGATCATCCGCTTGATGCCCACCACCAGCAGGTTCTCCACCTTCTCGCCGATGGCCTTGGTGATGAGTTCCGCCTTCTGCATGTCCTGCTGGGACTCCACCGAGCCCTCGAGGAAGATGGTGGCGCCCACCACGTTCGCCTGGACGTTCTTGAGCCCCGCCTTCTGGAATGCGTTGTTCAGGTTCTGCGCCACCAGCTTCTTCGCGTTGGGGGCAATCTTCACGAAGCTCTTCACGTTCGGGTAGAGGTTCACCACCTCCTCGATCCGCTCGGCGTCCTGCGTGGTGTACGCCTGCCCGTCCAGGTAGATGCGGTCACCCACCATCCGCACCGACACGCCCTCGATCTCTCCGAGCAGCTTCTTGATCTCGTTGATCACGTCGCTCGGGTCCGTCTTGCGGACGCTGACCAGGTAGCTGATGCGCTGGCCGGAAGACTTCCAGACCATCAGCGTCGTCTTGCCCTCGCCCGCGCCGATCACGAGGATCTGGTTGCCGCCGATGGTCTTCACGTCCGCCACCGCGGGATCACCCACCGCGATCCGGGTGATCCCCGGCACCGAGACCACCTTCTGGGTGCCCACGCCGAGGCTCAGCTGCGTGCTCTCCTGCGCCCGCGCCACCGAGGGCAGCCACACCGCGGCGAGCAGCGCCAGCACCGTCCATCCACGCACAAGGCCCATGTTCATTGTCCGAAGTCCCCTCACCGCTTGGTCACCACCGGATACTGCCACCAGAGGGACCATGCTGTCCCCAACGCAATTGCGATCCCGTAGGGAATGGCCCGCCCGGTGCCGTTGGCTTTCCGCCAGAACCCAGCCGCCGTGCGCCCTGCCTCGCCGGCCCAGAGCACCGTCACCACGGCCTGCACGGCCCCCACGAGGGCCACGCACACCACCGTCGTCAAGATCCCGGGGAACCCCACCACCCCGCCCACCCCCGCGGCGAGCTTCAGGTCTCCCCACCCCAGTCCGCCGCGCCACGCCGGCCACGCGAAACAGGCCGCCGCCACCGCGAGCCCCAGTGCGCCGGAGATCACCCCCGAGAAGGCATCTCCCCACCCCTCTGCCCACGCCCGGAGCCCGAGCGCCGCGGCGGCGAGCGGAACCGTCAGCCCGTCCGGGATCTGCCCCCGCCCCAGGTCCATGGCCACGGCCACCACCAGCGCCGCACCGAGCACGAGCAACGCCATGGGGAACAAGGTCACGGAAGATAAGAGGAGACCACGCGCCCTCCGGGCACGTCAACGACCCAACGGTCTCTCCCGGAAACGACACGCCCCGCGCGCGGAGATCCGCGGCGGGGCGAGCGGTAACACCCGGTGACCGGCCCGCTCAGCGCAGGGCCAACTTCACCTTCTCGTTGCAGATGAGGTACTCGTCGCCGTCCTCGATCTTCCGGCGCTTGATCCGCTGCTTCTGGAACCACGTGCCGTTCGAGGAGCCCAGGTCCTCGATGTAGTACTCGCCGTTGTCCAGGATGATCTGCGCGTGCTCGCGGCTCACCTTGCCGGAGTTGATGACGAAGTCGCAGTGCTTCCCACGGCCGATCACGAACCGCTCCTTCGTGATGCGCTCGCGGTTGCCGGCCTCGGTCGTCATGTAGAGCGCGGGCCCTCCGTCGTCCGCCGCGAGGTCGTCCTCCCCCGCACCCGGGTCTCCCACGAGATCGTCCGCCATGGGCTCGAGGTCGTCCATGGGCTCGTCGTCGAGCGGCTCGTCCATGGGCTCGTCCTCGAGCGGCTCGTCCACCAGCTCCTCCTCCGGAGGCTGCTGGGGCGGGTTCTTCTTCATGATCATCATCCGCTCGAGCTCGGCGGCGGTCTCGAGCACGCGCTCGGCGACTCCGCGGCGCTGCGAGTCATCCTCGGTGTTGCCGCGCGGAGGCTGGGTTCGGGCGGGAGGGGACTGGGGAGGAGGCGGCGGCGGGGAGGCGCGCACGGGAGCGGCCTGCGGCGGGGGCGCGGGCGGGGGAACCGTTGCCGTGCGGCCACCGGACTCTGCCATGCGCGGGGCAGGCGCGGACGCGGCCTCGGCGCGGCCTGCCTCGAGGAAGCCGTTGAGCCGCGCAAACATGAACATGGCCTGGTTGATCAGCCCGTCACGGCTCGAGCCCATCTCCTGGGCCATCTGCTCGAAGGCGTCCCAGATGTGGTCGGCGACGGCAACCTTCCGGGAGGGATGTGCGTTTTGATCCATGACGGTCCAGGCGGTGAAAGGTGAAAGAGCGGCGGGAGCATAGACGAGCCCGCGGCTCGGTTCCAAGTCATTGGTAAGTGCCAGTCACCGCCCAGCTGCGCGCCCCGGCCAGCGTGTCCGGGTCCAGTTCCAGCACCGCGTTCGCCGCGGGGTAGGCCACGTAGACCCGGTCCGTGGCGGGAGCATGCACCACCGCCGTGGGGACCCAGGCGTTGCTCGCGTAGCTCTGCGGAGGGACCACGAAGGAGAGGGGCGCCACGTTCGCGGAGATGGTGACCAGGTAGGCATCCCCCACCCCGAACGACTCCTCCACGGCCGGCAGTGAGAAGGCCAACTGGGGGGCCGGCAGGCCGGATGGCACGTAGACCCCTCCGTCCAGGCCACCGAAGGCGTCCAGCCCGTGGAAGAAGTACCTCGACTCGCGCCGGCGGGCCGTCTCCTCGTCCGTTGGGCCGGGTGCAGGGAAGACGAACGTCCCGCCCGCCGACACGCGCCCCATCCGCCCCGTCTGTGCCCCCACCACGGAGAAGGGTTGGGCGGTCGTCGGCCCGGCCCGGACGTAGTACCCGGTTCGCCCCGCGCAGGCCGGGTCGGCCACGGCCGCCAGCGTGAGTTGACGCCCTGAAACAGCCCCGACGGGCGAGGGGCCACAGCCCTCCGCGCCGCCCGTCCACACCACCTCGTCCCCTGGCACCACGCCGTCCACGTCCACCTCCAACGTGACCGCGGAGCCATCCGCAGGCGCCGGCAGCGTCCCGGTCAGGGGGCCGCCGAAGATCACCGCCACCTGCTCCGTTCTCGCCGCGCCGTTGCCGAGCACGACGGACGCAGGGTCCACGCCCCCGTCCAGCACGCCCCCGTCCGCGCGGGCGGAAGAGAGGCTCGCAGAGGGACCGGCCAGGTCGTCGTCGATCATCCGCAGCGCCTCGGCATCCCAGAAGAGCAGCTCCCCGGCCCCGGACACGGCCAGTCCGAGCGGTGCGTACTTCACGCGCGCCCCGAGCGAGGGCACGAACACCGAGGCTTCCGGCGCGAGGCTGAAAGCGGTCACGATCCCCGTGGAAGGCCGCACGGGCAGCATGGGGAGCCCCGTGAAGGACTCCCGCGCGATGCGGGCCGTCCCCCCCGCCAGCTCCACCGCCTCGATCCCCACGCACCACGGCTGCGAGGTGCAGCTGGACTCGTCGAGCAGCCCGAAGACTCGGACCGCATCCAGGGCGCCCGCCACGTCCGCCTGCACCTCCAGCGCGCGCACCGGGGCGCCGAACCCGCAGTCCCCCCGCACGCGCCGCCCCCCCACGTCCGCGGCTCGGTCCTGCGCGAGGCGCTCGCAGTCGTCGCGCACCTGGTCATCTACCGAGGGGAAGCGCAGCGACCGCACCGTCCCCGGCGAGGCGACTGCAAAGGTCACAACGTCCCCTCCGCCGTCGTCGGTGCGGAGGCCCACCACCAGCGCCTCGTCCCCCGGAAGGACCGCGAGCGCCTCCACCCGCTGTCCCTCGAAGGTTCTCACCGGCGCGGGCAGCAGCGGCGCATCCGCCACCTGGCCCGGCGCGGGCACCGGGACACGCCACACCGTGGCCCGTGCCCCGCCCGCTGCGCCGCCCTCCCACGTCGCCGCGAACAGCGTGCTGCCGTCTCCCTCGGGCCGCGCAGCGAGCGCAGTGACCGGCTGACCCAACCGGAGCCGCCGCAGCTCCTTCAAGCCCGCGTCCCGTCCGGCCCCCACCAGGCTCACCTCCGAGCCGCCCGGCGACCAGGCGTACACGTAGCGCGGCCCCACCTCTGCCCAGCGGCCATTCTCCCCGCGTGCCCAGCCCCGGTCGCGCGTCAAGGCCTCCGCGTGGGACACCACCGGGATGGAGAGAGGCTCCAGCGGGTTGGGCGCCCGGACGAAGTCCATGGGTGACGCCGCGAGGTCCAGCACCCGCAGCTCGTTCCGCTCCGCGGAGGCGACGAAGAGCAGCTCTCCGGCGAGCGCGAGCGAGTAGGTCCCCTGCAGCCTCGCCGCGGGGCGGGAGCCGGCCTGGGTGCAGCCAGCAAGCAACGCCGCCACCACCCACCACGCACCGTGACGGCCCCTCATGGCGTGGCCTCCTCGCAAGACGGATCAGAGGGCGTGGTCAGGCACAGCTGCCGCGCGCCGAGGTGCGCCACCAGCCGCGCCTCGCTCGGGGTGGAGA
>JBDLRJ010000129.1:0-6027 GCA_039800145.1 Pseudomonadota bacterium
CCGGCGGTTGCCGTGACGCGGAACCCGAGCACGGTGGCGGACGGCACGCTCGGGGCCACGAAGCTCGGCGCGACCGAGGCCTCGCCCTGCAGCGCGACGGCAGGCCCCGAGCGCTGGGTCCACAGCAGCGCGACGGCGTCTCCATCCGGGTCGCTCGCCTGCGCGGACAGCGTGAGCGTGCCGCGGCTCGCGACGGTGCGCGTGGCATCCGTGGCGACGACCGGCGGCCGGTCCGCGGCCACGGTGAGCGCCACCTCGTCCGACGCGGTGAGTCCACCCGCGGTGGCCGTCACCTGGAAGCGCAGGACCTCGGACGCCGTGAGCAGCGGAGACTGGAAGGTGGCCGTCGGCGAGGCCGCCCCGTCGAGCACCACCGGCGTCCCCGCCACCTGCGTCCACGCGTAGGTGACCGCGTCCCCGTCCGGGTCACCGCCCACCGCGGCGAGCGTCACCTCGGCACGCCCCGCCACCGCGCGGTCCGCACCGGCGCTCACCACCGGAGGCCGGTCCACGTGGCGGACCGTCACCGCCACGCTCGCGCCCGCGACGTTGAGCCCATCCCCCACCTGGAGCTCGAACCCGAGCGCGGTGTCCGCGGGGACCTCGGGAACCAGGAAGCTTGCGGCGGGCTGCGCAGCACCGGCGAGGGAGACCTGCGGACCGGAGACCTGCCGCCACTGGAACGTGAGCACGTCCCCCTCCGGGTCCGAGCTCGCGGCGCCGTCCAGCACCACCGGGGACGCGGTGCGCTCGTCCACCTGCGACGGCGCCGAGATGGCTGCCACCGGCGCACGGTTGACCGAGTCCAGCAGCTGCACCTGCACCTGCGCCGGGATGCTCGAGAGCGCGCCGTCGGAGACCACCAGCTGGAAGGTGAGCACCTGGTCCCCCGTCACGTTCGCGGAGAACGTGGGGCGGGCGCCGTCTGCCCCGAGCAGGGCCACCGGGGGGCCGCCCACCTGGGTCCACGCGTACGCCAGCTGCGCCCCCTCGGGATCGCTGCTGGCCGTTCCATCCAGCTGCACCACGTTGAGCCGGGTGTTGCCGGCCGCGTCGCGCAGCGCCTCGGGGGCACTCTGGGGACCGCCGGGCCGGGCCACGGGCCTCTCGTTGCACACGGGGCCCCCCACCTCCGACACGAACGCCGCGAACGGCGCGTTGAGGATGCCCGCGGCCTCGAAGTCGTCCACGTCCAGGCCCCAGCCGCCCACCGCCTCGTCGGTGGCTGCGCGGAAACGGAGCTTCACGCGGCTGCCGTCGAACTGGGCGCCGAGGTCCACGGAGTAGGCGTTGAAGGCCGGCCAGGCGGGGTTCACCGCGGTCAGTGCCGCCCGTCCCGCGAGCGGGTTGCCGGAGCCGGCGGCCAGGGTCCCAACGTAACCGAGCGCAGCGCCCGGCACGCCGAGCGTGGTGAGGTCCACCCAGCCCTGCCCGTCCGTGGAGAGCTCCACCACCACGCCGTCGTACCGGGCGCCGTTGTAGGAGAACTCGTACGACCAGCGCGCCTTCCAGGCGAAGACCAGGTTCCCGCCTCCGCCCACGTCGAACCAGGGCGTCTCGAGCCAGCGATCTCCTGCCCCGGGGGCGTCCTCGAGGTGCGCCACGTGGCTTTCGCCGAGACGCAACTTCGTACAAGAGGACGCGAGCGACCCGCCGCAGGTCCACCCGAAGACCGGGAACTCGAAGTCCTCCATCACCCGGCTCTCCGCGGCGGGGTCGACGTGGATGGGCGCGTCCACGGAGAGGGTCCGCTGCGCCGCGGGGAGCGAGGGCTCGCCGAAGGTGACCACGAGACCGGACGTCGGCGCGGTGCCCGGCGCGAGCAGCGACAGGGGCCACGTCACGGTGGCGGTCCCGCCCGCCGGGAGGGAGGGCACGGACACGCGCGTGCCGGCGGGGAAGGCCCAGGTCGGCGCCGACGGGGCAGGTGCCAGTTCGGCCCACGCGGCGGGGAGCCCCTCCCGTCCCTCGTTGCGCACGGTGACCGAGAGCACCCCGTCTTCGCCCACGTCCACGACGCCGTCCCCATCACAGCCGCTCACGGACTCGGTCACGGAGGTGGAGAGGACGCGGAGGAAGCTGCCGGTCTCGAAGCTCTCCTCCAGCCCCACGTAGTCGAAGGAGCCGCGGTCCACGGCAGTAGCGCCCACGCCGGCCCCGCGCTTCGCGAAGGCCTCGACGAAGAGGGCGAAGTCGGACGCATCCGCGGCCGCCGCCACGGCCCAGAGCGCGTCGCGGGCCTCGAGGAAGGTGGGCGACACCGGCGTGGCCTTGAGCGAGGCCACGAGGTACGCCTTCATCCGGAGCAGCGCCTCGTCGTAGGCGTGTGCGCGCAGCAGCGCCACGTAGCCTTCCCAGAGGAAGGAGGCCCACACCTCTCCTGCCGCGTGGACCTCGGGGTTGTAGAGGCCGCTCCACCACGCGAGGGGCGCTCCGGACGGGGCCCCCACCCCGAGCACGGTGTGGCCGTAGGTCAGCGGATCGCGCGAGAACTCGGTGGAGTAAGGCACCCGGCGGATGCCGTAGTACCAGGCGAGCGGATCCTGGTTGCTGACGGACCACGAGGCCACGGGATACGCCCCTTGGAAGCGGTCGTTGCCCGCGAGCAACCGGTCCGCGTTGCGCACCTTGAGCAGCAGCGCCACGAAGTCCGCCCAGCCCTCCCCCATCCCGCCGCCCTGCATGTTGTCGAGCCCGTTGCCGTTCCCGATGAGCCGGTTGGACAGGTAGTGGCCCCACTCGTGCGCCACGATGTCGTTGTCCACGGTGCCGTCCCGCTCGACGCGCCGGAGCAGGCGCAGCGTCACCGTCTCTCCGTTGCCGAGTGCGCCCTTGAAGCCCGCCCCCGTGGCCTGCGTGACGCTCACGCTCGGGATGACCAGGGTCGGGTCCGAGCCGGTCATGTTGATGAGGCCGCTGGTGTTGTTGACGATGACGACGCCGATGGCGCCCGCCGCCTGCGCGTTCGCCACCTTCGTGACGAAGGAGCAGCTCCCACGGTCGACGAGGGCGATCTTCCCGGAGAGCGCCCCGGCCGCGTAGGCGTTGCAGCCGAACGTCGACGCGGTGGTGTCCTGCCCGTACACGAGCTCCGCGGTCAAGTCGTAGAGCTGGGCGCCGAAGGAGGCGGTGCCCACGGAGAACTGGGAGGCCGGCGCACCGCCCGGCGGGAAGTACTCACCCGTGGCGCTCCCGTCCCACAGGTACATCTGCATGCGGGGCGAGGCACCGTCGGCAGGGGTGGACATGTTGGCGTTGTTCGTCCCGCCGTAGTCCTGGGCCTCGAGCTTGAGGCGATCTCCGCCGAGGGCCCCCGGTCCACCGCGGCCATAGTTGTCGTCCTGCGCCACGCCGGACGCCTCGTCGAAGCCCGAGTCGTAGAACCAGTCGTGCAGGAAGTTGCCCGTGTAGAACAGCGACGTGACCGCCCCCTGCACCTGCGTGGCGTTCGCGTTGGGCGCGAGGGAGAGATCCAGCACGTGGTCGAACGTCGCGGGGGACGTGGCGGAGGCGCGGAGATCCGAGGTCGAGTCCTGGAAACCATCCGGGGCGACGAGGTCCGCGTAGGCGTCGGCGTTGTTTCCGCGAGTCTCGGTGGCGCCGGGGGCCAGCCAGGGATCGTTCTTCGAAAAGGGCGAGCACTCCAGGGTCACGAGCGACTGGGACACGGGCGCGGGCGCGAGCACCGAGGGGGCCGTGGCGGGGTGTGGAGACGCGGAGGTTCCCTGGGGACCGGGGTGCGGCCAGGTCGAGGTGGGGTCCGCCCACGTCCGGTAGCTGAAGGCGTCCGACGCGGTGAGGACGTTGCGGAAGAGCAGCTCACCGGTGCGCGCGGAGAAGACGTAGCTGCGCAGCACGCTGTCGGTCCCGCGGGAAGGTTCCACCTCGAGGTACCAGGCGGGCTCGAGCCGGTCCGGGAGCAGGAACCAGGTGCGCCGCGCCCGGGCAGGCGCGAGCAGCCAGCCCTCCGCGTCCCCGGAGAGTTCCAGCGTGCGGTACCCGCCGGGCCCCTCGCGTCCCACGCGGACGTTGCGCGCAGGGATCTTCACGCCGGTGGCGTCCGCGAAGGCGCGGACCAGGAGCGCCTCCGGGCCGAGCACGAACGCGCCGCTGCCGAGTCCTTCCGCGCGCGCGACGTACGCTCCCGGCGCGAGGTACCCGGTGGCGGCGACGAGCGCGTTGCGCGCATCCATGACGAGCGCGAGCTGCGCCCGGAACACCTCCACCCCGGAGAGGGACTGGGAGAACTGGGCGACTCGGGGGCCGGAGGGCGGGACGTGGATGGGGCGAAGGCGGGCGCGGTCCACGTCCCCGGCGGCGAGGCGGAGCGCCGGGGCAAGGTGGCGGAGGTGATCCCGCGCCGCGACGGCAGGATCCCCGGAGCGCGCGGGCCGGGGCACGGGCGTGGACCAGAGCACCGTGGGCAAGCCGAGGCGCGGCTCGGCGTGGGCAGCACGCAGTCCGAGCGCCTGCAGTTCGGCGTCCGAGAGCGCGGGTCCACGCCGGACCGGGCTCGCGAGCAGGGCGTTGAAGCGGGCGTCCTGCGAGGGGGCGGCGCTGGCAACGGCGCCGACGACGAGGCACAGCACGGCGAAGCGGGGGGCGGACATTCCCCTTCTTCGTAACACGCAGGCGAGGCGAGCGAGGGGGATGACCTCGGGTGGGCGCCTGTGTTACCTGCGTTCCGGCCGGAGTGGCCCGGGTGAACGCCGGTCGCTGCAGGACGGGGCGGCGGGAGGAAAGTCCGAGCTCCACAGGGCAGGGTGCTGGCTAACGGCCAGTCGGAGTGATCCGCAGGAAAGTGCCACAGAAATCAAACCGCCCCTCGCGGGGTAAGGGTGAAACGGTGCGGTAAGAGCGCACCGCGTCCTGGGCGACCAGGGCGGCACGGCAAACCCCACCTGGAGCAAGAGCCAATAGGGAGGTCCTCCTCGCAAGGGGGGGAAGGGCTGCCCGCCCCATGCCTCCGGGTTGCTCGCTGACGAGTACCTGGGCAACCAGGTGCCTAGACGAATGTTCGCCGCCCGGGGTGAAAGCCCCGGGGACAAAACTCGGCTTACAGGGCCACTCCGGTTTTTTGGTGCCGGTCTCGAGTGTTCCGAGGCACGCCAGATGAGGGTTTTGAGCGCCGAAAACGAGCACGCTGGGTGATGGGTAGGCAGGTAGGAGCGGCATCCCGCCCCTCAGCACATTCGTAGCTTGTACCCCGCCACCACCGCTTGTCGCAGGCCACCCGAGCAGTTACGCCCCGTGCCTTGAGTTGCACCTGGGACCCACCCTCGCCTTCGCTGCACACAGAGACGCGCCGAGGCTGCGGCGGCGAAAGACCTTGTCGCTGACCGTCACAAGGAAGCCATCCTAATGGTGCATCTTCTGCTGCTGGGCGCGGAGCGCCAGCCGCCCAAGGTAACGATGCGGGAAGGCCGATCCGTGAACAATCGAGTTCCCTGAGCGTGCCGGCCGTGTTGTCCTGCAGACGGAACGTCGACTGAAGGAGAAGCCTCGGATGCAGAACGGAACTGTGAAGTGGTACGAGGACGCCAAGAAGTTTGGATTCATCCTGGGCGACAACGGAACCGAGTATTTTCTCCATAAGGACGAACTCGAGGCCCCCGACAACCCTCCTCGCGAAGGGGACCGGGTTCAGTTCAGTGTCCAAGCGCATCACAGGGGCCCGAAGGCAAAGTCCGTCCGACGGCTGCCCCCGAGCATGACCGCGACCGTCGCTCCTACGGCCTCCCCGCCCCAAACTCCCGGCGGAGCGTTGACCCACCGGCCACTTGGCGCGCTGGAAGGAATGGCCCCGTCGCGGGCACTCTCGAACCGGCTCGGCATCTACCTTGGTCTCGTCCCCACGAAGACCACCGAATCCGGCTTCGAGCTGGGTCATGCTCTCCGCCAGTCACAAGACTTCCGAGCCGGCACGGTCGAACTGTTCGACTACGCACAGGGGAAGAGCACAAGGACACCGGCTCTGGTACTGGAACTCGTGCGGCTCCTCGCCGCCCGCGGAATCACAAAAGATCC
>JBDLRJ010000130.1:0-6726 GCA_039800145.1 Pseudomonadota bacterium
CGTCGGCGGAGCCCCGGTGCCCGAGGCCACCTCCCTGCCCGTGGGATCGCCGTTGTCCGTCTCGGTCCCCCAGGCCACGTCTGCCACGTACTCCTTTGGCGCTGCGTGGAGCAGGTCCATGAGCTGCGTCGTGGGGCCCACGAGCAGCAGGAGCAGCCCCTCGGCAAAGGGATCCAACGTCCCGCCGTGGCAGAGGGGGAGCCGCCTGCCGGGGCGGCGTGCAGCTTCATCCAACGCGGGCTGCACGAGGCTGAAGCTGGTCACCCCGGTGGGCTTGTGGAGCAGGTGGAGGCCAGGCCGGAGGTCCATGCGCACCTCAGAGCTCGAAGGAGACGCGCTGCTCGGGCTGGGACGAGGTGGGCTCTCCGCGCTCCGCTTCCTTCAACATCCGGAGGACGGCGCCACCCATCACGTCCAGCGGCGTCCACGCGAACTGCTCGCCCCCGAGCGCGCGCGTGGTGCCCGCCTGCAGCGCGAGCACCTTCGCGTCCTGCTTCCAGACCCTGTTCGCGATGGGCGTGATGAAGGGACGCGCGAGCCAGCCGGGGACCGGGAGCTTGAACGTCACAACGGCGTACACGCGGGTGGAGGTGTCCGACTCCGGCGTGTGCGCGGTGCTGATGAACATCCGGTAGGGGCCGAGCCCGTATTCGACCTGGGCGATGCACGGGAGGAGGAACCGGTCGACGTGGCGGAGCGTGCCGTCGCCGTGTGCGAGCAGCCGCCCGAGCAGTCCGCTGGGCGCCTTCTCCCCGAGGTACTCCGCCTCGACGACCCCCTCGGGACGGACGCGCAGCACCGCCTCGAAGCGCGCGGTCTTCCCGCCTCCGCGGAAGAGCCCCCGGTGGAGGAACGCGGTGTGCGGTACGTCCAGCGTGTTCTCCAGGATGGCGAACATGGGCGCCTCGGCGAACAGTGCGCGGCGGACGGTGGTGAAGCCAGGCTCCTCCGTGCACGGAAACGTGTACGGCTTTCCCTCCGGCGCGGTGCCCGCGGGCCACACCCAGGCGAGTCCCTGCTGCTCCACGCAGGGCAGGGTGGTCGCACGGCGGGCCCTCTCGGGGCCGGGCGCCTCGAGCCCGGGGATCCGGGTGCAGCGTCCGTCACCGGCAAAGCGCCAGCCGTGGTAGGCGCACTCGAGCTCACCGTTGCACACGCGTCCCGCGGACAGGGGCACGTTGCGGTGTGGGCAGCGGTCCAGGAGCGCGTGGGCCGTGCCGGACGCGTCCCGGAACAGCACCACCGGGGATCCGAGCACAGTCCGCGCGAGCGGCAGGCGCCCGAGCTCAGACGAGAGGCACGCCACGTACCAACCGCGCTCCACGCGCACGTGAGACGGGAATCCGCGCGCCGAGGAGGGGCTCACCGCGCGCCCTTCGCGCCGCGCGTGAGGTGGGCAACGGCGTCCGTGAGTCCCTCCAGCGTGAGGGGGAACATGTCGAACACGTGGCGGAGGACGTCGATGGTGGGCTGCTTCCAGAAGCGCGGCGGCTCGGGGTTGAGCCACGCGGAGCGCTGGAAGTGTTCCGTGAGCATCATCATCCAGGCGAGGCCGGGAAGAGCGTCCGGGTCCCAGTGGCCGAGCGGCCCACCGCGGTCCTCGAGCTCGTACGGCGCCATGAGCGCGTCACCGACCATGACGAGCTTGTAGTGCCTGCCCACCTCCGCGAGCAGGTCCGGGATGGAGACGGGCTCGCTGAAGCGCGCGTCCTTGAACACCCGGCCGTAGATGCAGTTGTGGAAGTAGTAGGTCCGCAGCTCCTTGAAGTGGGTGGCCTTGCTGGCGGCGCTGAAGAGCCGGCCTACCAGTTGTGAATGGGGATCCATGGACCCGCCCACGTCCATCATCAGGATGACGCGGGTGTTGGGGCGGCGCGGCGGACGGGTGACGACCTCCAACTCGCCCGCGTTCTTCGCCGTGGCGTCGATGGTGCCGTCGACGTCCAGCTCCTCGGCGTGGCCTTCCCGCGCGAAGGCCCGGAGGCGGCGCAGGGCCACGGCCATCTGCCGCGTGTCGAGCAGGATGTCCGAGCGGTACGCCTGGAACCCGCGCTGCTCGGCGACCCGGATGGCGCTCCGGTTGCCGCCCGGGCCTCCCACGCGGAAGCCCTCGCGCGCAGCCCCCGAGTGGCCGAACGGAGAGGTTCCCCCGGTTCCGATCCACTTGTTACCGCCGTCGTGCCGCTCGGTCTGCTCGCGGAGTCGCTGCTCGAAGAGCGAGTGGAGCTCCTCCAGGTCGAACTGCTCGAGCAGGGCGCGCTCTTCGTCCGAGAGCTGCCGGCGCGCCTTCGCCTCGCGGAGCCAGTCGAGCAACTGCTGGTGCAGGTCCACGCCCGCCGCCGCCGCGCCCTGGAAGTGCAGCGCGAAGGCCTGGTCGAACGCGTCCAGGTGCGTCTCGGAGTGGACCAGGAGCGCGCGGGCCACGTGGTAGAAGCCGTCCAGCGAACTCTCGTGCAGGCCGGCGCGGAGCGCAGCGGCCAGGGCCACCGCCTCCTGCGTGCCCACGGGCACCTTGCGCCGCCGGAGTTCGTAGAGGAACGGGATGAACACGCGCGTGTCCCTTCTTCAGCCCCGCGCCTTGCGGCCCTGGGAGAAGGCCTCCGTCACCGCGAGGAGATCCTGCTCGCGCTTGAGCAGCGCCCCCATGAACGGGAGCTTCGACTCGAGCTCGCCGCTCCGCACGCCCGCGGCCTTCAGCACGGCGATCCAGTCGATGAACTCGCTCGTGGAGGGACGCTTGCGGAGCCGGGTGAAGCTGCGGAGCTGGAAGAAGATGTCGAGCGCCTGCCTCGAGAGGGACTCGTCCAGGCCGGGGTGGTGGACCTCCACGATCCGCTTCATCAGGTCCATGTCCGGGAAGTCGATGAAGTGGAACACGCAGCGGCGGAGGAAGGCGTCCGGGAGATCCTTCTCGTTGTTGGAGGTGATGATGACGACCGGGCGCTGCCCCGCGGCGATCTCGTCGTTCGTCTCGGTGATCCGGAACCGCATGCGGTCCAACTCGTGGAGGAGATCGTTCGGGAACTCGATGTCCGCCTTGTCCACCTCGTCGATGAGGAGGACGACGCGCTCGGGGGAGGAGAACGCCTCCCCGAGCGGCCCGAGCTTGATGTACCGGCGGATGTCCTTCACGTCCCCGTCGCCGAAGCGGGAGTCGTAGAGGCGCTGCACGGTGTCGTAGACGTAGAGGCCGTCCTGCGCGCGCGTGGTGCTCTTGACGTGCCAGGTGAGGAGGCGTGCGCCGAGCGCGCCGGCCACCGACTCGGCGAGCAGCGTCTTGCCGGTGCCGGGCTCGCCCTTCACGAGCAACGGCCGCTCGAGCGCCAGCGCGCAGTTGACCGCGGACTGGAGCGCCTCGCTGGCGAGGTAGCTGTCGGTTCCGGTGAAGCGGGGGAGGAGAGGGGCCATGCCCTCCTCAATACACCGTGTGCGTCTCGCCGGCAGCGCCCGTTCCACCGTTGGGGTTGGTGCCGCCCTGTCCGCCGTTGCCCACGAGGAAGGCGCACTGGGCGTCGGTGAAGGTGGAGGTGCCGCTCCTCATCACCGCAACCGAGGGGCCGCCGCCCCCTGCACCGCCCGCGCCGCCGCGTCCACCGTTCCCGCCCTCGCCGCCACGGGCGCCGTTGCTCGCGTCGTCCTGGTTGCCGTTTCCGCCGTAGAACACCCGCCCACCTCCGCCACCCGCCCCGCCGAGCCCTCCCTCGGCACCATTGCCCCCTGCGCCACCGGGGCCGGCCTCGAATCCGCATGCGACCGCGCTGACCTGAGAGGCGTACAGGAGCAGGGAGATGGAGGCGCCCCCCGAGCCTCCTTTCCCGCCGCCGGCGCCGCCGCAGCCGCCCGCACCGCCACCTCCTCCGCCGCCACCGTAGCTGTAGCACCAGTTGGTGAAGATGCTCCCCGTCATCCCGCCACCGCCACCTCCAGCGCCGCCGCCTCCTCCGTTCCCGTGCCCGCCCGACGAGCCATTGCCGGAGCTTGCGGGCACATACCCCGAGGGGCCAACCGTTCCCATCCCATCACCGTTCGCGCCGTTCGTACCGTCTGCGCCACTGCTGCCATTGCCACCGACGTGCGGACTGCCCCACGTCTTGTTGCCCTCACCTGCTGGGATGCTCTGCCCGCCGGCTGTGCCGGCGACTCCAGTTCCCCCGGCAGAACCTGCGGCATCGTAATAGCCGGGAGCTCCGCCTTTCCCACCATTGCGGCCGCACGAGTTGTTGATGCCTCCGGCGCCTCCGAGCGGTGGGTTGCAGCTGTTGCAGCCAAGGCTGTCGTTCTCGCAACCGGGTTGACCATCGCCGCCCGGGTTGCCGTCCGCTCCCCTGGCCCCGACAGCTCCGGTGGTACCCGCCGCGCCGGTTCCCGCCTTCGCATTCACCCGCTCGAAGACGACTCCCGTGCTCGACTTGGCGAAAATTCCAACGCTGGAGCCGCCAGGTGTCGATGCGTTCCCTGCGAAGACTTCAAGGAGCTGGATGATGGAGTTGTCCGAGTTGTCCAGCACCATCCCCGGGTTGCCGGTGTTGAGGGTGGTGAGCGACGTGAGCGAGCGGCCCCAGGTTCCCACGGTGTATCCGCCGTACACGCCGACGCCGCCGGTGACGGTGGCGGACTCGGGGTAGTTGCCCGTGGCCACGTAGACGTCGCGCTTCGTGCCTGCGACCGCGGCGCTGACCCCGGCGGAGATCGTCCTGCGCGGCTGGGTGCGCGTCCCGGGGTTGCCGTCGAAACCGGTGGGCGCGACGAAGATGGCGTTTGCCACCTCGCCGTCGAGCCCGTCGCAATTGGCGTCCACGAAGAGGAGATCCGGGAAGTCGGTGTCCGAGGTCTTCGTGCACGCGTACTCGCAGCCGTTCGCGGGCTGTCCATCCAGGTCCCAGAAGTCGGGCTTGCACGCGAAACCGCAGGTGCCCGCGGTGCAGGTGGCGTCCGCGTTGGCGAAGCTGCAGGCGTTGCCGCACGTGCCACAGTGATCCACGTCGGTGGCGAGCGCGACTTCACAGCCATCCGCGCCGAGCCCGTTGCAGTCCCCGAACCCGGGGTTGCACACCGCCACGCCGCAGGCGCCGCCCTGGCACTTCGGCGAGGCGTTGGGCACCACGCACACGGTGCCGCAGGCCCCGCAGTTGTTCACGTCGTCCGCTGCCGAGGACTCGTCCACCTGCCCATCGCAGTCGTTGTCCTTGCCGTCGCAGATCTCGTTGCCGGTGAGCTGGCACGCGTACTCGCAGCCGTCTGCGACGAGGCCGTTCAGGTTCCAGTGATCCTGCAGGCAGGCGATGATCCCGCAAACGCCGCCCGCGCACTGGGGCAGCGCGAAGGGCGGCGCGCAGGGGGTGTTGCAGGCGCCGCAGTGTTGGAGGGACGTGGCGAGATCGTACCCGTCGTCCACCGTTCCGTCGCAGTCGTCGTCCAGTCCGTTGCACTGCTCGACTTCGCCCGTGCCGGGGTAGCAGCCCTGGGGCTGGCCGTTGACGCAGGCGGGGACGGTGCGCGCGCAGATCCCCGTGCCGCAGGTGAACTCGCCGAGGCCTTCATCGGTCTGGCCATTGCAGTCGTCGTCCACCCCGTTGCAGGTCTCCGCTGCCGGGACGAGCGCGCTGCAGTTGGAGTAGCCCTGGTTGGGATCACAGGTGATCACGCCCGTGCAGGTGCCGAAGTTGTTCTTCACCTCGCAGGGGAGCTGCTGCCCGGCGCTCTCCGCGGTGCAGCCGCAGGTCGAGGAGCGGGGCTGGCACTGCCGCGGGACGATGCCGCCGTCCACCATGCGGCCGTCGGTGCAGCGGAAGCTGTCCGGGCAGATGCCGTCGAACCTGCAGTCGCGGCCACAGAAGCGCTCGTCACCGAGCTGGAGGCACTCGTCCGCGGGGTAGGGGCAGTCCGCCTTGGTGGTGCAGGCCTGGCAGAGCCCGGCCTTCTCCGGGACGCAGGCGTAGCGGTCCTTCGAGAGCGTGGTGCAGACCTCGACCCCGAGCGAGCAGCCCTCGGCGCAGGGCTTCATGCAGACGGGGGCGGCCTCGCCGGGAGGGGTGTCGCAGAACGAGAGCTCACACTCGTCGTCCTGCGAGCAGGGCACCCCGAGGTCCTTCAACTTCGCCTTCGCGGGGGGCTCGGAGCAGCCGGCACAGCCGGAGAGCACGACGGAGGAGGCAGCGACCAGGAGGGCTGCGATCAGGCGGGGGAACATGGCCTCGTACCCTAGCGCGGCTTGCAGGAGGAGTGGCGGGACACGCGGGGGTGCCACTAGATTGCATCCCCATGGTGACCATCACGTATTGCACGGCTTGAGGCTACGCCTCGAGGGCTGCCCGGGCGGCGGCCGCGTTGAAGAAGGAACTGGGTGTGGATGCCTCGCTCTCGAAGGGGAGCGGGGGAATCTTCGAGGTCGCCGTGAACGGCAAGGTCGTGGCGGGCAAGGGGCTCGCGGGCTTTCCCGCGGAGGCCGAGATCGTGGAGGCCGTGAGGCGTGCGATCTGATCCGCTGGAGTGGTGGCCGCGGACGCGGCGGCAGTTGGGCGCGCTGGTGGTGGACTCCTTCTTCGAGTGGAGTTCTTCCGCCTTCCGCCGCCTGCCACCGGCCGAGCCCGCCTTCCACGGCGTGGAGCTGACGCGGGACGTTCCGTACGGGGAGCACCCGCGCCAGGTGCTCGACATCTACCGGCCCGCGGGGAAGCCGGGGCCGTTGCCCGTGGTGGTCTACGTGCACGGGGGCGGGTTCCGGTT
>JBDLRJ010000131.1:0-5778 GCA_039800145.1 Pseudomonadota bacterium
TGTCCCACGAGACGTAACTGAGCGGCCCCACGTTGACGGTGGTGGGCGAGAGGTCCCGGTTGAACGCGGAGGCACCGGAGAACATCTGCTCCATGTTCGTCACCTTCCGCGTGTCCCAGCTGCCCAGGGGCTGGTTGAACGCGGTGGCCTGCTGGAACGTGTAGGCCATCAGGGTCACGCTGCCCGTGTTCCACGCCACGTACGTCTGTCCGCCCACCGTCACCTCGTGCGTGTCGACGGGCTGGTTGAAGGGCGACCCCGAGAACGTGAACAGGAGGCTCGTCACTTTCGAGGTGTTCCACGCGTCCAGCGGCTGGTTGAAGGCGCTGTTGGCGAAGGTGCTGGCGAGGGTGGTCACGTTGGAGACGTTCCACGCGAGGTAGGTCCTCCCGCCCACCGTCACCTCGTGGGTGTTGACCGGCTGGTTGAATGCGCTGGCGAAGGAGAACATGGACGTGAGGTCCGTGGCGGCCGAGGTGTCCCAGTGCGCGAGCGACTGGTTGAACGCGCTGGCGCTGCCGAAGGTGTTCTTGAAGGTGGTCACGTTGCGGACGTCCCACGCGGTGTAAGTCCGGCCGAAGCGCGTCACCTCGTGGGCATCCAGGGGCTGGTTGAACGCGTCGTTCATGTCGAACAGCTCCGACAGGTCCGTCACCGAGCGGGTGTCCCAGTCCGCGATGCTCGCGTTGTACTTGGACCGGTAGAATGTTCCCTTCATCGTCGTCACGTGGGAGGTGTCCCAGGTGTCCAGGGACTGCTGGAAGCTGGGGGTCACCGCGAACGCGTAGTTGAGGTTGGTCACCGTGGGCGGCAGCTCCGCGGGCACCTCCTGGATGCCCCGAGGCACCGGGAGGGTGGGGTTGTAGATGGGGTTGTGGAATGCGCCCTCGAGGCTCTGGAGGTTGAGCGCGCCCCAGGCGGTGACCTTGATGATCTTCTGCGCCAGCGGGTAGCCGTTGGTCTTGCCGAACCACTCGAGCGTGCCGTTGACCTTCACGGTGTACTGGCCCGGCGCGTCGTAGGTGCACTGCGTGACCGAGGTGCTCGTGGCAGTCAGCGTGGTGGGACACTCGCCCGCGGGCGCGTTGGCGGTGCTCCCGCCCCAGTCGATGGTGACGTCCACCGCGCCCATCAGCGGGAGCGCCACCTTGCTCCCTGCCCCGCCCGAGTCGGTGTCCACCACCAGCACCATGGGCTGGGGCAACACGGGCGTCACGGAGGTCGTCGCCTCGGCCCCTGCGCCCACGGCGTTGACCGCGCGGACCGAGAGGTCCACCGCAACGCCGTTGGTGAGCCCCGTGACGACGATGGGCGACCCCGGCGACGCCTGGTTGGCAGGCGCGAACGTTCCGCCCGAGCCCACGCGGACCTCGTAGCGCAGGATGGGGCTGCCGCCGTCATAGGGCGCGGTGAAGGTCAGCGTCGCCTGGCCCTGGCCGGGCACCGCGGCGAGGCCGATGGGCGCGTCCGGCACGCGCGGGGGCCGCGGCGTGACCGACACCGGCAGCGAGGGAAGGCTCGGCCCCACGTCGTTGACCGCGCGCAGGCGGATGGAGACCGACACGCCGTCCGTGAGCCCCGTCACCGTGACCGGCGTGCCGGGGGTGGTTTGCGGGATGGGCGTCCACGGCCCGTTGTCCACGCTGGACTCGTAGCCGGTGATGGGCAGGCCGCCGTCAAACGGCACGGTGAAGGCCACCGAGGCCGCACCCGAGAGCGGCGCGGCGACCAGGTTCGTCGGGGGATCTGGCTCGCGCACCGGGCGCGGCGTGACGAACACCACGGTGGAAGCGCCGCCCGCGCCAATGGCATTCACCGCGCGCAGGGACACGCCCACCTGCGTGCCGTTCTGGAGGCCCGTGATGCTGACGGGCGTCCCCGGCGTGGCCTGCGCCACGGTGCTCCAGTTGCCGCCGTCCACGGCGTACTCGTAGCGGAGGATGGGGCTGCCACCGTCATACGGCACGGTGAAGGCGATGACCGCGCCGCCATCCGAGGGGCGCGGCCGCAGGTTCAGGGGTGGATCCGGCACCGTGAGGCTGACGGGGGTGGTCTCCACGGGCACGGACGGCGCCCCCGGCCCCACCGCGTTCACCGCGCGCAACCGGATGGCCACGGTCACGCCGCTGGCCAGCCCCGTCACCGTCACCGGCGAGCCGGGCGTGGACTGCACGATGACCGTCCAGGGCCCCTCGTTGACGCTGCTCTCGTAGCGGAGGATGGGACTCCCTCCGTCGTACGGAGGCGTGAACGCGACCGTGGCCCGTTCATTCCCGGGGGTTGCAACGAGCTGCGTGGGGGGATCCGGCACGGTCGGCGGCGGCGTCCACTCGTACACATCAGAAGACTCACCCCGCCCGTACGCATCCTCGGCGGCGATGACGATCCGGTGGTCCACGCTCGGGTCCACGCCGGGAAGGGGCATGGGCGAGTCGACCACCGGCTGCTCCGTCCACGCCCCGTCGTCCACCTGGGACCAATACTTCGTGATGGGGCCGTCCTTGAGGGGTGGGGGGATGAAGTCCAACGTCAGGGTGCCGTCGTTGACCGTGGCAGCGAGGTCGGTGGGAGGCCCGAGCCGCCGGGAGAGAATGGTGAAAGTCCCGTCATAGAAATCCGGCACGGGGCGGCTGGTCCTGCCGACGGAGCAACCGCCTTCCGTCCCGGTGAAGCCGCCACACGTCTCGTTGATGGTCTCGATGGCCGTGACAGGGCACTTCCCCGGCGCGAGCCCCCGCGGCACCCCGCCCGATGCTGCGCCCCATGTGCTTCCGGCGTGGGCGGAGCCCAGGCTGCTGAGCAGGTGGATTGGCGTGTCGAACGTGAGCCCCTCCACGAGGACGTCACACATCCGGATCTCGAGCTTGCGGTCCGGGGCCGAGACGAAGGTGCCCTCGAACCTCACCTGGGTCCCGACGTAGCCCTCGGTCGGCGTCAGCACATCGGCATGGGAGGTCGTCTGCGGAAGGGTGAACCCACAGCTTTGGAGGACGTCGCACCCGGAGAGGAACGCGAGCGCCAGCAGGACACGGGGGAAGCGCGAAGAAGGGTGGCTCACAGCGAGAACTCCACGCCGACCGCGCCGGCATATGCGTTGTAGACAGGCGAACCGGTGAGCTCCACGCGAGCCCCCCAGCGTCCGTCGATGGGGATGCGCAAGCCGGCGAGGACGCCCCACTCGGCCAGCGGCGACACCTTCTGTCCCGCCTTCAGCCAGGCCAGCCCCACCCCCGTGCCGAGGTAGGGCTGCACGTGTCCGGATTCGAGCCGAACGACGGCGGACACGGAGGCAACCGGGGGCGCGGAGAAGTCGATCAACTCAGCAACGGTCCCCCTCACGCTCAACGCCACGGGCCAGCAGCCGGTCCGCAGCCGATAGAGGGGCATTTCGGCCGAGAGCGCCGCCATGAGGTCACCCCTCGTGAACGGCGCCAGGCTCAGCCCGAACGTCAACCCCCGGGAGAACTCCGCGGGAACTTCCGCTGCGCACTGCCCCCACGCGACCGACTCCTGCTCGGCCGCCAGGGCAGGGCCGGCCATAACTGCAGACAGAACTCCCACGCTCAACGCATGTCTCATGTGGTGCGTCGTACACGAGACACCTGAGACATGTCATGGGCATTTCACCCCGCCCTGTTACCGCCTACAGCGTCCTACAGTGCCAGGCTGCTACGGCGTGCAGGCCACGCCCCAATTCGGAAGGTGGGCGGGGGTGAATGCGAGCGGGGAGTTGTTGGAGAAGGACTGGTTGCCGGGAGACCCCGAGATGAGCGCCACGCACCAGGTGCTCAGGTCCTGGGCGAAGCTGGTGGCCCCGCTGAACATGCTCTGCATGGAGGTGACCTGGGACGTGTTCCACGCGCCCAGCGGCTGGTTGAAGGCCGTGGCCCCCTGGAACATCTGCATCATCGTCGTCACCTTGCCGGTGTTCCACGAGGCGAGAGGCTGGTTGAACGCGTTGGTGAAGGAGAACGTGCTTTTCATCTGGGTGACGTTGGCGGTGTTCCACGCGCTGAGGTCCTGGTTGAACGCCGTGGCGTAGCTGAACACGGAGTTCAGGTTGGTCACCGAGGAGGTGTCCCAGAGCCCAACGTCGCCGTTGAAGTCCCTGGCGTTCACGAACATGGACTCCAGGGTGGTCACCTTCGAAGTGTCCCAGGAGATGTAGCTCAGCGGCCCCACGTTGACCGTGGTAGGAGAGAGCGACTGGTTGAAGACCTTGTTGCCCGCGAACATGCTGGCCAGCGTCGTCACGTTTCGGGTGTCCCAGTGCGCAAGGGGCTGGTTGAAGGCGCTCTGCCCGAACATGCTCGACATGTCGGTCACCTTGCCGACATTCCACGCAACGTACGTCTGTCCCCCCACCGTGACCTCGTGCGTGTCGAGCGGTTGGTTGAAGGGCATCGTGTCCAGGCCGAAGGCCGTGAACATGTTGGCCAGGGTTGTCACGTTCGAGGTGTTCCAGGCATCCAGCGGCTGGTTGAAGGCCTTTGCCATCAGGAACATGTCGTTCATCTTGGTGACCTTGGACACGTCCCACGCCAGGTAGGTCCTGCCGCCCACGGTGACCTCGTTCGTGTTGATCGGTTGGTTGAACACGCCCGTCTGGCTGAAGGTCATGGAGAACTCCTGGGCCGCGGACGTGTCCCAGTGCTCCAGCGTCTGGTTGAACGCGGAAGCGCCCATGAACGCGAAGCTGAACACGGTCACGTTGCGGACGTCCCACGCCGTGTACGTCCGGCCGAAGCGGGTCACCTCGTGGGCGTCCATGGGCTGGTTGAACACCGTGTTGCTCATGGCGAACCCCCAGAGGCTGGTCACCGCGCGGGTGTCCCAGTCCGCGATGCTCGCGTTGAAGTTGGACTGCGAGAAGGTCTTCTCCATGAGCGTCACGTGGGACACGTCCCAGGTGTCGAGCGGCTGGTTGAAGCGGCTGGTCTTGCAGAAGGCATACGAGAGGTTGGTCACCGTGGCCGGAAAGTCGGCGGGGACCTCTTCGATGCCCGAGTTCGCGATCATGGAGACGGGCGAGAACGCCGCCTCGAGGCTCTGGAGGTTCAAGCTGCCCCACGCCGTCACCTTGATGATCTTCTCCGCGAGCGCGTACCCCGCCCACTTGCCCAGGCCGAAGCCTTCCAGCGTGCCGGAAATCTGGACGGTGTACTGCCCCGGCGTGTCGTAGGTGCACCGGGTGGTCGTAGACAGGCTCGACTGGACGGTGGTGGGGCACTCCCCGGCCGGCGCGTTCGCGGTGCTCCCTCCCCAGTCAATGGTGACGTCCACGGCGCCGCTGAGCGGCAACGCCACGCTGCTCCCCGGATTGCCCGAGTTGGTATCCACCACCAGCACCATGGGCTGCGGCGTCACGGGCGTCACAGAGACGGTGGATGCCGCGCCGGCCCCCACCGCGTTGACGGCGCGCACGGACAGGTCCACCGCCACGCCGTTGGTGAGCCCCGTGACCGTGATGGGCGATCCGGGGGCCGCCTGGTTGGCAGGGGCAAACGTCCCGCCGCTGCCCACGCGGACCTCGTAGCGCAGGATGGCGCTGCCGCCGTCGTAAGGCGCCGTGAAGCTCAACGTGGCCTGGCCCTGGCCCGCGACCGCGGAGAGGTTGATGGGGGCGTCTGGAACCGTGGGAGGGTGAGGCGTGACGGAGACCGGCAGCGAGGGGGCGCCGGGGCCCACGTCGTTCACCGCGCGCAGCCGGATGGAGACGGACACGCCGTCGGTGAGTCCCGTCACCGTGACCGGCGTTCCCGGCGTGTTGCCCTGCGG
>JBDLRJ010000132.1:0-2693 GCA_039800145.1 Pseudomonadota bacterium
CAGCCACAGCCCGCTACACCCGAGGTCACGACCATGGCGGCCACCCGCAAGGCCCGCTCCGAGAAGTCCGTCCTGTCCCGACAGGACATCCACGCCCGGCGCAAGTCGCTGGGAGAACAGAAGCTGAAGGCCTCGAGCACGGGGCGGACGGCCATCTGGGGCACCTTCGTGCTCGCGGGGAGCGCACTGCTCCTGCTGTCGCTCGGCACGTTCGACGCGCACGACCGCGTGGGACCGGGCTACCGCAACGCGGTGGGGCCGGTGGGGCACCTGCTGGCGGAGCTGTTCCGCGGGGGCTTCGGCATCACCTCCTACGTGCTGCCGTTCATCGGCCTGTACGCGGCGATGGTGATGTTCGTGGGGGACAAGGAGAAGAAGCGCGGCCCGCAGCTCCTGTCCGCGGTGATGCTCATGCTGTCCACGGGCGTGCTGGCGCACCTGGCCTTCCGTGGAGACGCGGGCTGGGTCCACCCGCCCGGCGGCGCACTGGGCCGGGTGCTGGGAGAGGGGCTCGCGTCCCTCTTCTCCACCGTGGGCACCGTCATCCTCGTCTCCGCGGTGTGCGTGGCGGCGCTCATCGTGGGGACGCAGTACGTGTTCCTGCGCTTCTGCGCGTGGGCCTGGGAGAAGGAGTGCGTGGGATGGGCGCTCTTCGTGGACTGGGCGCAGGAGACGTGGGCGAAGCAGAAGGAGGCTTACGCCCAGCGCAAGATTGAACAAGAGAAGGCGAAGGCGGAGGAGGCGGCCTTCCTCGCGCAGCTGGAAGAGGACGAGCGGGCGCTGGCCGAGGACGAGGCGGAGCTGGCGGCGGCGGAGGCCGAGGCGGTGGCAGAGGAGGCGCTGCGGCTCGCGCGCGAGGCGGAGACCCGGCGCAAGGCGGACGCGAAGGCGGCAAAGCAGGCCGAGCGCGAGAAGAAGGTGCAGGAGCGCGAGGCGAAGAAGGCCGCGGCGGCTGCAGGCGTGGCGGTGGCCGTGGCCGCGGCGGCCGAGCCCGCGGCACGCGCTGACGAGCCGGCGTGGGTGAAGGAGCTGTCCCCCGCGATCAGCGCAGCCGCTGCGAAGGAGGCACCTGCGAAGGAGGCCGCTCCCGTCCCGGTGGAGGCGAAGAAACAGCCCGTCATCCTCGAGCCGCCCGCGCCGCCTCCGGTTGCACCGCGCGTGGAGGCATCCGCTGCCACCACCGCCGCGGCGAGCGAGGCCGTGGCTGCCGCGGCCCCGCAGGTGAGCTCGGACGACGCGGCGGTGCTGGCGAAGCCCAGCGGGCTGCCGGTCATCGTGGAGCCGAAGGCGCCGCCGAAACCCAGCAAGAAGCAGGAGGAGTTCGAGTTCACCGGCGACCGCAAGGCGTTCACGCTGCCGCCCCTGGAGCTGCTCTCCAACGCGCGCACGCAGCGCAACCCGCTCGACAAGGAGGCCTTCCTCTCTACGGCGGAGAAGCTGCGCGCCAAGTTCGCGGAGTTCGGAATCCTCGGCGAGGTGAAGGAGATCCGCCCCGGCCCCGTGGTGACGATGTACGAGTTCAAGCCGGGCGAGGGCATCCGCATCTCGAAGATCGCCAGCCTGGCCAACGACATCGCCATGGCGATGGAGGCGAAGGGGGTGCGCATCCTCGCCCCCATCCCGGGCAAGAACGCGGTCGGCATCGAGGTGCCGAACAAGGACCGCGAGACGGTCTACCTGCGGGAGATTGCCGAGCAGGACGCATTCCAGAAGTCCCCCTCGCGCGTGACGCTGTGCCTGGGCAAGGACATCGAGGGGATGCCGTACATCATGGACCTGGCCAAGGCCCCGCACCTGCTGATGGCCGGCACCACCGGCTCCGGCAAGAGCGTGTCGGTGAACTCCATGATCATGTCGCTCCTGATGAAGAGCACGCCGGAGGAGGTGCGCTTCATCATGGTGGACCCCAAGCAGCTGGAGCTCTCGGTGTACGAGGGCATCCCCCACCTGCTGCTGCCAGTGGTGACCGATCCGCGCAAGGCCGCCAACGCGCTGCACTGGGCGGTGGAGGAGATGGAGCGGCGCTACAAGCTGCTCGCCGAGGCGGGGGTGCGGAACATCATCGGCTACAACGCCAAGGTGGCCGAAGCCCACGCGGGCGCAGCGGCGCCTGCCCCGGCGAAGGACAGCGGGCGGCGGCGCAAGATGCTCATCGTGGACGCGGTCGCCGGCGAGAGCGCGGACGAGGCCGCGGAGCGCGCGCGCAGGGCGGCGGAGGGCACGGATGCCTCCAGCCCGGCGCTGGAGGAGGCCCCGCTGGACGAGGCGGTGGAGGCGGCGATGGAGGAGCTCCCGCCTACGCCCGAGGAGACCGCGGCGCTGCGCGAGGCGGCCGAGGCCACCGCTGCGGAGCAGGCCCCGAAGCAGGAGCTCAAGAAGCTTCCGTACATCGTCGTCATCATCGACGAGCTGGCGGACCTCATCATGACGGTGGGCAAGGAGGTGGAGACCTCCATCGCGCGCATCGCGCAGAAGGCGCGCGCAGCGGGCATCCACCTCATGGTGGCCACGCAGCGGCCGTCCACGGACATCGTGACCGGCGTCATCAAGGCCAACTTCCCCACCCGCATCAGCTTCCAGCTGCGCACGCGGCATGACTCGGCCACCATCCTCGGCACCAACGGCGCCGAGGCGCTGCTCGGCCAGGGCGACATGCTGGTGCTGCCGCCCACGAGCGCCCACCTGCAGCGCGC
>JBDLRJ010000133.1:0-3398 GCA_039800145.1 Pseudomonadota bacterium
GAGCACCCGGTGCAGGTGGAGCAGTTCGTCCGCGCGCGCGAGCACACGTGCGAGACGGTGAGCGTCCACGGCAAGACGGTGTGGCGGTCCGGGACGCGGTACTTCCCCACGCCGCTCGAGGTGCTGGAGCAGCCCTGGCAGCAGTACTGCGTCATGCTCCCGCGCGAGGTGGATGCGCCGTGGACGGAGTTTGCCCCCATCAACGAGGCGGCGCTCAAGGCGCTCTTCGGCCCGCGGCCGGAGGTGACGGGCACCGCGCTCACGCACATGGAGTGGTTCCTCCGCGAGGACGGCTCCATGCTGGTGAACGAGGTGGGGGCGCGGCCGCCGGGCGTGCAGATCATGCCGCTCATGGGGCTCGCCCACGACATGGACTTCATCTCCGCGTGGGCGGAGTTGATTGCCTTTGACCGCTTCACGCCGCGCCCGCGCGTGGCTGCGGCCGGGGCTGCCTTCTTCCGCGGCCAGGGGCGCGGACAGCAGGTGGTGGCGGTGCACGGCCTGCAGCGCGCGGTGGAGGAGGCGGGTGACGCGCTGGTGGTGGTGAAGGCCCCGCGCGTGGGCCAGGCGCGCGCCTCCAGCTACGAGGGCGAGGGGTACGCGCTGGTGAAGGCGGACACCACGGACGGGGTGAAGCGGGCGCTGCTCGCGCTCGTGGGCAACGTGCGGGTGGAGTACGGCGGCTAGGGAAGGGCGCGGGCGCTGTTGGACTGCGCCACGCGAGGGCTCGAGGGGGAACGCACGTGAGAACCTGTTCTGCCGTGGGAATTGCAGCGCTCGTCGTGGCCTGCATGGGCGCCGCGTTCGCGGCACCGAAGGACTCGAAGGACGCGCCCGCGGGGAAGGTGCCCGCGGAGAAGACGCGCGTCGTCCGCAGCGTCGGGACGTGCAAGGTGGACGCGGACTGCGAGCTCGTCTTCTACGCGCCCCACTGCTGCCAGAGGACGTGCGGCCGGCGCGCCGTGGGCAAGGAGCAGGCCGCGCAGAGCCGCCTCCCGAAGGACTGCCCGGAGGAGCGGGCCGGCAGGTGCCCGCCGTCCGCCCCGTGCTCTCGGGAGGACCGCGACGAGCCGGTGGCCGCCGTGTGCCAGGGCGGGGTCTGCAGCACCGTCTTCAAGGCGAGGTAGCGTCGACGTTCAGCGCGCGGTGGCCACCGCGCCCAGCAGCGCCTGCACGAGCGGCGCGGTCAGCTTCGCCACGCCCTCGGCGCTGAGGGGGGACTCGCCGAACGGCGTGAACGGCGCGGACACCACCCCGCGGTTGAGCTCCACGCACGTCACCTGCTGCGGGTACGCCTTCGCCCAGGCCATGCCCTGGGTGATGGGGTGCATGTGGTACGTGGCGTTCTCCTCCGCGGGAATGCCGGCGGCGCGGTAGGCGGCCTTGATGGAGTCCGAGAGCGCCGGGGCGGCGCGGAAGCTGCCGTCCGCGGTGGCGGTGATGAGGTCCACCACCGGGCGCTCGGGCCACTTCGCGTAGGCGTCGGGCTCGTAGGCCGCGTGCAGCGCCGCCACGATGTTGTCGTCCGTGGCGGACACCCCCACGGACTTCGGCGCGTAGGAGTGGACCTGCACCGCGAACCCACGCCGCTCGCCGCAGATGGCCTCGTAGGCCTTGCGTACGACGTCCGTGTACTCGGCGTGGCGCGCAGACAGCCAGGCCGCGTCCTCCGGGTGGGTGATGTACCCGGGCAGCCCGGGCGTCAGTCCGTCCTTCAGCTTCCCGCCGGTGGCGCCGTCCAGCACGCGGTTGGTGTCCACGAAGGTGCGGGGCAGCAGGCAGCGCGCCACCACCGCCCCCACGCCGGCCTCACACAGCTGACGCGCCGCGAGCTCGGCGGCCTCGGGCGCACCGATGTCCGTGTTCACGTAGAAGAAGTGGACGAGGTCCGCGGGCAGCTTCCCCTTCAGCTGCCCTTCCACGCGCCGGTAGTCCTGGGTGCGGGTGGCGCCGTGGGGCACCTCGAAGAGCACCCAGCCGCGGGGCTCTCCGGCCGGGTGGTGGACGGTGACGTCGACGACGCCTGCGAGCGAGGGGAGCGTTTCGGGGGTCATGCGTACTCGATGCGGAGGGTCTCGATGATGGCCTTCACGGCGGCGTTCACCACGTCCGTGTCCGGGTGGCGGACGATGACGTAGCCGTCGCCCTCGTAGTGGTCCGACTTCGGCTGGCCGAGCTTCGGGAGGCGGGACTTCACCACCAGCGGGCCGACCTTGAGGTTGGCCTCGCGCACGCCGCTGATGCGCTGCACGCGGCCGTGGCCCATGCCGCGCAGGTAGGCGCAGCCCACGGCGTACTTTCGCTGCAGCGGCCCGTCGAAGGCGTTGTCCGCCACCGCGCGGGCCCACGCCTTGTACATGTCCGCGTCGTGGCCGAAGCCCATCATCTCCACGAAGTTGGCGCCCGGCGGCCGCGCGGCGATCTCACCGATGGCGAGCGACCCGTCGTCCCGGCGGAACCACTCCATGTGGGTGAAGGCGCCGGCCTTGAGCCCGAGCGCGGCAATGGCCTTGCGCCCCATCTCGCGGGCATCCTCCAGCTCCGGCCCCATCACCTTCGGCTGCACCACGGCCCACTGGATCCACGGGTTCTCCGTCACTTCCAGCGGCCCCGGCAGGTAGCGCGAGACGTTCTCGAAGCGCACCTTCCCGTTCACCACCAGCGTGTCGAAGCAGTACTCCTTCCCGCGGAGGAACTCTTCCGCGAGCGTGGGGTTGTCCGGCCGCACCTGCACGGCGGCGAGCGCGCTCTCCAGCTGCGCCTTGTCGTTCACGCGCCAGGTGGCCTTGCAGCCCGCGCCCGCGGGCGGCTTCAGCACGATGGGGAAGCCCACCTGCTTGACGAAGGCGAGTGCGTCCTTCTTGGACGTCAGCAGCTTGTGGCGCGCGCACGGGAGGCCCGCGGCGCGCAGCGCGTCCTTCATGCGGGCCTTGTCGCGGAAGAGGTCCGCGGTGCGCGGGTCCGTGCCCGGGATGCCGAAGTGGCGGCGCGCCTCGGCGAGCGGGACCTGCAGCGGCTCGAGCACCCCCACGATGGTGTGGATGCCGCCGAAGCGGCGCCGCGCGAGCTCACCTGCCTCGATGAGCTGCCCCACGTCGAACGCGTCCTTCACCTGGATGAAGTCCGCGAAGGGCTGGGCGGCGGCGCCGGTGGGGCGCTTCTGCACCACGCCCACGAGCCGCACGGCCTGCAGCTCAGCGTAGGCGCGGGCGAAGCGGAGGCTGGCTTCTGCCGGGTACGGGACGACGAAGAGGATGGTTCTCATGGGTTGGGCCTTCACCTAGCACGGACGCCCGGTATGCTGCCGCCACCATGAACGTCGTCTTCCTCGCCCCGACCTATCCGGCAGAGATGCAGCAGTACACCCGTGGACTCGCCGAGGTGGGCGCCAACGTGTT
>JBDLRJ010000134.1:0-10806 GCA_039800145.1 Pseudomonadota bacterium
ATGAGCTCCTTCATGGGGTAGGCGCGGTCGTAGTTTTAGACGAACAGGTCCGTGAAGTTCTTGGGGTTGTTGGAGAGATCCTTGCCCACCAGCGTGAACAGCGTGGCGCCGAGCAGCAGCGGCACGCCGTGCCGCGGGATGCCCTCCTCCCACAGCCGGTCGATGAAGAGCGCCACCAGGATCGCCACCGCCGGGAGCAGCGGGAAGACGTAGTGGTGGAACTTCGTCGCGGACGAGCTGAACAGGTAGAACGCGAACGTCACCCAGGCCACCGCGATGAAGGCGACGTGGTCCTTCACGTCCGTGCTGCGGATGCGGATGCGCGCCGCCACCACCAGCGCACCGGGCACGAGCGCCACCCACGGGAAGATGGCGAATCCCCCCTGCTCGATGAAGTAGGTGAAGCTGCCGCCCGGCGTCGTCGTGTGCACGCCGGCGAAGAGGCGGTTGATGTTGTCGTGGATGAAGAAGCGGTAGGCGAAGGTCTTGCTCTCCTCGTCCACCCCCTCGAAGAGCGACATCACGAGCAGCCACGGCCCGAAGGTCAGGAACATCACGCACACGCCGGTGAGCACCCGCATGTCGAAGAACTGCTGCCACATCACCGGCGGCTTCGTCCGCTTGCGCCGAACCGACTCCACGTCCGACAGGAAGATGGAGACCAGGTTGTCCCTGTTGCCCAGCCAGGCCAGGTGCTCGGCCAGCGCCTGCCGGTTCCACGGCACCACGAAGAAGCAGGCGTAGAGAAACAGCACCACCAGCGGGAAGCCCATCCCGATGATCTCCTTCGCGAGCAACCCCAGGCCGCTGAAGATCCAGAAGCCGTACCACCACGCGGAGCGGTTCTTCGTCTCCTTGTCGAACTGCCCCACGAGCGCGCACGCCATGGCGGACACGAAGCAGCAGACGAACGGCGTGTCCGTCACCGACTGCCGCGTGAGCAGGAAGTACAGCGGCATGGTGGCGAGCACGAACACGGTCGCGTACGCCACGCGCCGGCCCAGCACGCGCGCGAGCGCGTACCCGAGCAGCCCGAGCGCGAGCATGGAGAAGAGCGCGAACGGCAGCCGCATCCCCCACTCGGTGTAGAGCGCCAGCGCCCCCTCCGTCCGGTTGGTGCCGACGACCTGCATCCCCAGCGCCTGCATCCACATGGTGAGCGGCGGCTTGCTGAAGAACCACGCGCTCTCCCAGTACGGGTACACGTAGTCGCGCCGCTGGATCATCATGCGGCCCACTTCGCCGTAGTGCGTCTCCCAGGGATCCCACAGCCCCACCGCGCCCAGGTACGGGACGAAGAGCAGCGCCCCCAGCGCCGCGGCCACCGCGAACACCCAGCGCTCGCCGGAGAAACGGTGCTGCAGCGCCTGCAGCCAACCCGCGCGCGCGAGCCCCCTGCCGAAGATGGACTCCAGCACCGGCCCGGGCGGGGCCTCTCCGTTCGAGGTCGGTTGGGGGGTGTCAGACACGTGCAGCCTCCGGTTCGTGCAACGGGGCTGCGGCTTATAGAGGATCAGAGGGACAGCTGCATCCCGGCAATGACCTGGTCGTTGCGCCCCAGCAGCCCGAACGGGCTCCACGACTCCCCCTGGTACAGCTCCCCCGCGACCAGCACCGTCCACCGGTCCGAGACCTGGTACGCCACCCGCGGCGCGAGCCCGAAGCCCCGCGTCTCCACCGCTGCCCGCACCGACACCTCCAGCCGCCGGTCCAGTGCCCGGTACCCCACCGTGGCCAGCAGCCCCGTGGCAAAGGCCCACCGCGCGGCGCCGCGCGCAGTGCCCGGCTCGAGCACCACGAGCAGCTCGTCCGCCGCCACGCCCGGGACGGCCAGGCCCAGCCAGGTGACGGCGTAGAAGAGCTCCGAGTCCTCCGCCTGGCTGATCCCCACCACGGCCGTGAGCGCCTGCTTGCGCACCGGCTGGAACCGGTCGTTCACGAAGGTCTGCGCCGGGCTGTAGCCGAGGTCCACGTCCAGCTGCGCCGGCCCCACGAGCGCGCTCGCCTCCGCCGCGAGCACGTGTCCCTTGTCATACCGCCCGCGCCAGAGCCGCTCCCCCGCCTCGAACCGCTGCTGCAACGAGAGCAGCGCCGCGCCGGAGGGCACCCGTCCCGCCGACCGGTCCACCAGCACTGCCGACAGATCCGGGTCCAGCGTCACCTGGGGCAGCTTCTCCGTGGTCCAGCTCCAGCTCGCTCCCAGCGTGGCCACGCCCACTTTCCGCGTGGCGCGGAGCCCCACGTCCCCGGGCCACGGCACGTCCGCCGGTCGCTCCGTCTCCAGGATGCGCGCCTGGAGCCGGTCCTCCACGGAGGGGTCCGGCAGCTGCGGCACCTCCAGCTCCACGTCGTGCAGCCCGAGATCCTGCCCGTACACGTCGTAGAGGTGCGGCTGGAACAGCGGGAACCAGGCCGCCGTCACCTGCCATCCCGCCACGTCCGCCGAGGCGCGCGCCGCGAGGTTCGGGAGCTTGAAGTCTTCGGGCTCCGCGGAGAGCAGCCACTGCCGGAGATCCCTCGGGTTCAGCACGTCCGCCGGCGAGAGCAGCGGGTTGGCGCCGAAGCTCACCACCTGGTACCCGAGCCGGAGGTCCACCTTCGGGCCGTAGAGATCCACCCAGGCTTCCGGGGGGAGCAGCTCCCACGTCGCCTTCGCACGCCGCCCGCCACGCTGGGTGACGGCCCGGTAGAACCCCCTCGGGGCGAGCCGCAGGCGGACCGACGGCGAGAGCTCCACGTCCGCGGACACCGAGGCGTGCGCCCGCACTTCCGCGACGTTCTCGGGCAGCGGCTCTCCTCCAAGCGAGTCGAACGCCGTGTCCACGGCGCCGTAGAGCCGCAGCTGACCCGCCGCGCGCACGGTGGGCTGCGCCTCGGGGCGCTCGAGGGGCGCCACCTCCAACAGGCCGGGCGGCGGTGGGGCCTCGGGGCTGAACTCCGGGAGATCCTCGGGGGCAGGAGGGTCAGTCACGCCGGGCGGCTCGGTGCCGGCGGGCGGATCGAGCGCGCCGGGCAGGCCGGCATCGGGGAGCAGCTCCGCCGGGGCGTCGGCCGCCTGGGAGCCCACGTCGGTCCCGCCGTCCTGCACCTCCACCGGGTCCGCCGGGGCCGCGGTCCCGAGCTGGAGCGCCGCCGCGAGCCATGCAGCGAGGAACGGCGCGCTCACCCCCGCTCCAGCCCGCGCTCGGAGAAGGCCTCCTCCGGCAGCGGCGTCTCGTCCAGCTTCAGGATCTCCACCTTCGTGCTCGAGCCGGCCTGGAGGTTCTCCATCACCGCCTCGGCCGCGAGCACGCGCGCGCCGAATTTCCGGAGCTTGAGCACCCGGTAGACCTTGAAGGGCTGTCCCTGCTTGTCCCCGTACTCGGCACGCACGGGCACGGAGGACTGCTGGTCCACCCACACCTTCACTTGCCCATACGGGGAGCCCTCCTCGGCGCTCCCGGCGAGCACCCACGCGTCCCGCCCCTCCACCTTCTCCGCGCCGAGCTTCTTCACGTCCCTCTCCCGCGCCCCCACGCTGCCGAGGTCGGCGTAGCTGAAGTCCGTGTCCTGGAAGCTCTTGCCGCGCTCGCCGGGCGCCACGCGGCGGACCTTCTTCAACTTCGGGAGGTAGATGGAGATCTCGTCCGGGGCACCGCCCTCCCCCGCGAGCGTCAGGACCGCCACCCCTGCCACGCCCGCCGGCTCGAGGAAGCGGGCGAGCGAGGCGCTGCGGCCCTGCACCGTTCGCGCAGCGGACCGGAGCACCTGGACCTTCTCGCGGCCGTCCTTCCCCCTCGTGGTCAAGCGGAGCTCCGCCTGGAGTCCCACGAGGTTGAGCGAGCCGCGCTCGCGTGCCTGGCGGGAGATCTCCGCCGCGGAGGGCTCTGCGGAGAGCGCCGGGAGCGAGACCAGGCAGAGGCAGGCGACGGCAACGGGGAGGATCCGGGTAGGGCAAAGGGTCACGGCCGTCAATCTATCTGTCCCGGAACGTTCCGCAGCAGGCTTTGAACGGCGGCGCGTGAACCTTGTTGAAGACACCGGGCGTCTGGTAAGCCATGGGGAGTCTTGGCGCCGAAACCCGGTCAGAGGAACCGTTGAAGCTCATCATCGAAGACGACGAGGGACGGAAGACGGTCGTTCCGTTCTCCCGTGACGAGATCACCGTCGGTCGCCAGGAGGGCAACACCATCCGGCTGACCGAGCGGAACGTCTCGCGTCGACATGCACGGTTGCTCCGACAGGACGCCCAGGTCCTCGTGGAGGATCTCGGCAGCTACAACGGCATCAAGGTGAACGGCGAGAAGATCGCCGGGCAGGTGGAGATCAAGGACGGGGATCTCATCCAGATCGGCGACTACGATCTCGCCATCCAGCGGGACGAGCCCATCCACTCGCCTCCCACCGAGCCCACCCCCGCGGTCCCCACCGCGATGGACGACGACGCCTTCCCCGTGGTCCGCGCCGCCGCGGAGGCCCCGGGGGACGCCACCACGCCCGCCTCGGGAACCCCGACGGCCAGCTACGCGAACGACGCCCGCCGGCACGCAACTGCCGTCATCCGGATCGACAAGCTCGCCAACGACGACCAGGGCCCGGTGGAAGACGTGCCCCTGTCCGAGGCGCCGCGCCTGGTGGTGCTGAACACCGAGTTCTCCGGCCGCGAGTTCGCCTGCGTGCGCACCGAGCTGCGCGTGGGGCGTGCCGAGGACAACGACATCTCCCTGGATCACCGCTCACTCTCCCGCGAGCACATCAAGCTGCGCCGGAGCGCGAACGGCGAGTGGCGCGTGGTGGACCTCGGGTCTGCCAACGGCGTCAGCGTCAACGGCGAGTCGTATGCAGCCACCGCCCTGCGCAGCGGGGACGTGATCCAGCTGGGCCACGTGAAGTTCCGCTTCATGGCCGCCGGTGAGAAGGCCGGCCCACGCCGCGCGCGCGTTTCCGAGGAGCCCAGCGGCGGCCCGTCCAAGGCCGTGGTGGGTGCCATCATCGGGACGGTGGCGCTCGCGGGCGTGGGCGTGGTGGCCCTGCTCACCCGTGACGGCGGTGAGAAGCCCACGCCGCCCCCGGCCCCGGTCGTGGTGGACACCTCCGCGCAGAAGTTGGAAGAGGCCCGCACGGCGCTCTCGCGGGGGAGCCTTGATCTCGCCGGGAAGCGGCTCGAGGAGGCCCGGACGCCGGATGGCCGGCCTGCCTCGGGTGCAGAGCAGGTCGCCCGGCAGTTGGAGACGGAGCGGGCCCACAAGGACCGCATCGGCAGCGCCGAGCGCGCAGTCCAGGCCGGGGACCTCGACGAGGCGGCCCAGCTCCTGTCGGCCAGCGAGCTCACCACGGTCTTCAAGGCGGACCTGTCGCGCGTGAAGGGGCTTCTCTCGGATGCCCGTGCGCGGACCCAGGCGAAGGTCGAGCCCACGCCGACGCCGCCCCCGGAACAACCTCGCCCCCGGCCCACTCCCACGCCGCCCCCCCGGCAGCCGGATGCGCAGCCCGGGCAACAGGCCAGGGACCTGTACGAGGAGGGCCGCAAGGCCATCTCCGAGAAGCGGTTCGACGCGGCCGAGTCTGCCTTCAAGCGCTGCGTGAAGCTGTCTCCCACCATGGCGGAGTGCCACAAGGGGCTCGGGGCCGCGTACGCACGGATGGGGAAGCCCGACGAGGGCGCCCGCTCCTACCGGGAGTACCTCAGGTTGTCCCCGGACGCGCCCGACGCCGCGAAGCTCCGGACCATGCTCGAGCAGTACGAGAAACAGTCCAAGTGAGCCGCGGGGCGGTCCAGCTGCGCATCCTCGTTATCGACGACGAGCCGGACAACTGCGAGTTCTTCGCCCTGCTGCTCGAGCGCGAGGGCTTCGCCGTGGACACGCTCAGCGATCCCACGAAGGTCCTGGAGCAGATGCGCGAGGTCGCTTACCACCTCGTGGTCCTGGACATGATGATGCCGGTGATGGACGGGGCCACGCTGCTCGCCGCCATCCGCGCGCAGGACTCGGACGTGGCAGTGGTGGTGGCCACGGGCCACCCCTCCGTGGACACCGCCGTCGCCTCGCTGCGCGGCCAGGCCTCGGACTACGTCCGCAAGCCGGTGGAGCCCGAGGCCTTCCTCGCGGCCATCCGCGGCGCGCTCCAGCGCAAGGGGCTCACGCAGGAGCCCGAGGCGGAGCTGCACGGCGCCATCGGCCGCACCATCCGCGGGGCCCGGCTCGACCAGGGCCTCACCCTCAAGCAGCTGGCGCGGCGCACCGGCCTCTCCGTGTCGCTGCTCAGCCAGATAGAGCGGGCGGAGTCCTCGGCCTCCATCAGCTCCTTGTACAGGATTGCAACGGCGCTCCGGCTCAAGATGGCCCAGCTGTTCGAGCGCGCGGCGTGAGCCTCAGCGCCCCTTGAACGCGGGGGGCCGCTTCTCGAGGAACGCGGCCCGGCCCTCGCGGACGTCCTCGCTGTTGAACGCGGCCCGCCGCAGCGCGCGGAGGCGGGTGGACTCGGCCTCCTCCAGACGGCCGCGGCCGAGCGCGGCGAAGACCTGCCGCATCCCGGAGACGGCGAGCGGCGCACCGGCGGCGAGCGCCTCGGCCAGCTGGAGGGCCACGGCGTCCGGCGGTTGTCCCGCGGGGACGAGCTGTTCCACGAGCCCAATCGACAGCGCCTCGGGGGCGTCCACCACGCAGGACGCGAGCGCGAGCCTCCGGGCCTGCCCCATCCCCACGAGCGCGGCCAGGCGGGCCAGTCCCTCCGGGGCGTAGATCACCCCGAGCCGGGCCGGCGGCAGGCAGAAGCGCGCGGAGGCCGCGGCCACCCGCACGTCGCACGCCGTGGCGAGCTCGAACCCCGCCCCGTAGGCGGCCCCCGCCACGCAGGCCACGGTGGGTGCAGGGTGCGCCTCCAGCAGCCCGAGCGTGCGCTGGATCGCGTCGTCCGGGAGCTCGCCCTCCCCCGCCGGCGCGAGCGCGTCCAGGTCGTAGCCGGAACAGAACGCCTTGTCGCCGGCACCGCGCAGGACGAACGCACGCACGCCCGGGGAGCCGCCGGGGCCGTACACGGCCGCAAGTTCGTCCAACAGCGAGGGCGTGAGCGCATTGCGCCGCTCCGGGTGGGAGAGCGTGAGGACGCGCACCGGCCCCACGTCCTCCACGAGCAGCGCGGCGGGCACGCGGTCAGCCCAGCACGACGAGGACGTCACCCTCGTTGACGGCCTGGGCCTCGGCCACGCGGATCTCCGTCACCGTCCCGCCGTCCGTGGCCTCCACCGGCATCTCCATCTTCATGGACTCGAGGATGACGAGCACGTCCCCGGCGTTGACCGCCTGGCCCACCTTGACCTCGATCTTCCAAACCGTCCCCGTGATGTGCGCCGCTACGTCTGCCATGTCGTGAGTCCTTTACGCCTTCGCGTGCTTGTCGAGGAACTTCGTGTCCAGCTCGCCGGCCTGGAAGGCGGCGTCCCGCACGATCCTCGCGTGGAGCGGGAGGTTGGTCTTGATGCCCTCCACGCGGAACGACGCAATGGCCGCCTCCGAGCGCTGGATGGCCTCGGCCCGGGTCGCACCGGACACGATGAGCTTGGCGATCATGGGATCGTAGTTCGGGGTCACGGTGTTCCCCGCGGCGTAGCCGGCATCCAACCGCACGCCTTCACCGGACGGGGGCTCGAACACGTTGAGCGGCCCGGGGGACGGGAAGAACTTCACCGGGTCCTCGGCGTAGATGCGGAACTCGAGCGCGGCCCCGGTGCGCTTCACGTCCTCCTGCTTCACCGTCAGCCGCTCGCCCGCGGCGATGCGCAGCTGCCACGAGATGAGATCCAGCCCCGTGGTGAGCTCCGTCACCGGGTGTTCCACCTGGAGCCGGGCGTTCATCTCGATGAAGTAGATCTCTCCTTCCGAGTACAGGAACTCGCACGTTCCCGCGTTGGCGTAGCCAAACGCCTTCGCGGCCTTCACCGCCGCGTCGAACAGGCGGGCCTGCAGTGCTGCGTGCGCGCCGCCGGCGAAGAGCGGCGCGGGGGCCTCTTCCACGACCTTCTGGTGACGCCGCTGGATGCTGCACTCGCGCTCGAGGCAGTGGATGAGGTGTCCGTGGTGATCCCCGAGGATCTGCACCTCGATGTGGCGCGGGGCCGGGAAGTACCGCTCCACGTAGACGCCGTCCCGGCCGAACGCCGCCTTCGCCCGGTCCGTGCTCTGGCGGAAGGCCTTCTCCAGCTCCGCCGCGGAGTTGGCCACGGTCATCCCGATGCCGCCTCCGCCCCCCGCCGCCTTCACCAGCACGGGGTATCCGATGCGCTCCGCCTCCGCGAGTGCGGTGGCCACGTCCGGGACGATGCCCTCGCTGCCCGGGACCACCGGCACGCCGGCCGCCTTCACGATGCCGCGCGCCACGCTCTTGTCCTTCATGCGCGTCATGGCCTCGGCCGGCGGGCCCACGAAGGTGATGCCCGCCTCCTGGCAGGCGCGCGCGAACTCCGCGCTCTCGCTCACGAACCCGTAGCCCGGGTGCACCGCGTCCGCCCCTGTCTGCTTCGCCGCCGCGAGGAGGGCGGGGATGTCCAGGTAGCTGTCCCGCGCCGGCGCGGGCCCGAGCCGGACGGCCTCGTCCGCCTCCTTCACGAACGGGAGCTCCGCGTCCGCGTCCGAGTACACGGCCACGGTGGACAGCCCCATCCCCTTCGCCACGGCGATGACCCGCCGCGCAATCTCTCCCCGGTTCGCCACGAGCAGTTTCTTGAACATGGTGCGACGCGGACGGTAGCCGCCGCCCCGTGCGGGAACAAGGAGTTCGCTCCGGGGCCGATTTTCCGGCCTCAAATGCGATTGATCCGCGCGGCCGCCTCCGGTATTTCCCCCGTCGTGCCGCCTGCGCCCGCCACCGTCATCGACCTCGCCCTCGCCCGCGAAGCCAGGCTGATGGGCACGTACCGTGCCCAGGCGAAGCGTGCGCTGGCCCGCAACCGCGAGGCGCTCGAGCACCTGTTCCACACCGGGGACCTGTTCGACCCTGCCGGCGCGTTCGAGGCGGAGGGGTTGCTGGAGACGCGGCGCCACCTGCAGCGGCTCGTGATGGTGCTGGACGAGCTCTCCGGGGAAGGTCCGGTCCCCGCGGCCCGCAGCGAGGCCCGCGTGAGGGATCTCTTCGCGGAGCTCGAGGAGCTCGTCGGGAAGATGGACCGCATGGCCGACCGGGCCGAAGCGGCGCTGCGCGAGATCTAGGCTCCCGCCATGAACGTGGTGACCGTCTACGCCCGGCTCTACGCGGACTGCCTCGCGAAGGCGCTCGCGGGCATCCGGAAGAACCCGTGGACGTTGCTGCTCCCCGTGGGGCTCGTCTTCGTGGGCACGTCGCTCGGGGCGCTGCTCGGGGGCGTCCTCGGATCGCTCGTCGGCGGGCTGTTGGTCAGCCTTCTCCTGGATGCGCTCTACAGCGCCTACCTGTACTTCGTGGCGGGCGTGGTCCAGCAGACGAAGGTGAGCGTGAAGGAGATCCGCCAGGGGCTCGGCGCCTACTTCTTCTCCATCATGAACGTGCTGTTCGTGATCTACCTCACCGACCTGGTGCTGGGGACCGTGCTGCAGGGCAATCCGCAGCGGTGGGTGATCGAGTCCGGCGTGAAGTTGGTGGAGGCCGTGCTGTTCTCCGCGGTCCCCGAGGTCCTCTACCAGCGCCACACCTACGGGATGCAGTCGCTCCTCGAGAGCGTGAAGTTCGTGCAGGAGAACTGGATCGAGTGGTTCCTCCCGCAGGGGCTCCTGCTCGCGGCCGTGTACGCCGTGGGGACCGTGGCACTCGGAAGTGGGCTCGGGCTGTTGTTGGTCATCGGCCCCGGTTCGCTGCTCGGCGGGGCGCTGCTGCACCTGTTCATGGTGTTCCGCGGCCACCTGTTCGACGCGCTCGCGACCACGAGCCACCGGCAGCGGATGTTCCGCTACCGCGGCCTCTCCCCGTAGCGCCCCCGCCTTCAGGGGACGGCCCGCGCCTCCACGTCCCACGACTGGACGCCGGTCGCGTCCTCGCTCCCGCTGCTCACGGACAACACCGCCGTCGCCCGCCCCGGTGCCGCGGCGAGCGCGGAGGACTGGAGGCGGATCGGCAGCCGCTCGCCTGCCTCGAGGAGGTACGGCAGCGGCGGGAGGGCAACGAGCCGGAGCTCCGGGCATTCCCCCTCGCACGCGAGCGACACGAGCGAGATGCCCACCACCTGCAGCGGACGGTCACACCGGTTGCGGAGCGCAGGCTCGAGCACCGCCGGTGCGCCCGGCCGCGCCTCCGGAAGCTGCAGGATCTCCCCCGCGGACGCCCAGCAGGAGGGATCCTCCCGGTGCGTACAGCCCGGGAGGAGAACGGGGGCCGACAAGGTCCAAGCGGCCACCGCGGCGCACTCTAGGATCCTCACGGGGTGCCACGCCTCCGCGCCCGGCGTCCCACGCTCACCGCGGCCAGCACCGGGAGCAACGGCCACGCACCGGCGGCCCCCGCCGAGCAGCCGAACCCCGCGGGCGTGCCGCCACCGTCGTCGGCCCCCGCGTCCGGGGCGCCTGCGTCCGGCGACCCGGGCATCCCCCCATCCGGGCTGGGAGCAATCGCCTCCCGGCACGCGGCCACCTCCGCTGGACTCCCGGCGCAGAGCAACGGCTTGCGGCTCTGCCCGGTCCGCATCCCGTTGACCACCCCGAACCACAGCTCCGCGCCGTCGTAGGTATCCACCACCGCCGCGCCCGCCCCCACGTCCTGCGTGCTCGCCGCGGCCACGTTCTTCCCGTTTCGCCGGGACACGAGGTGCAGCGTGAGCCCCTCCCGGTCGTCCTGCGGCGTGGCCGGGTCATCCACCGCGGC
>JBDLRJ010000135.1:0-2987 GCA_039800145.1 Pseudomonadota bacterium
CAGGACTACGCGCTGGAGTACGGCACGGACCGCGTGGAGATCCACGAGGACGCGCTCGAGCCCGGTGAGCGCGTGCTCGTCGTGGACGATCTCCTCGCCACGGGCGGGACGGCGAGCGCCGCGCTCGCGCTGGTGAACCGCTGCGGCGGCCTCGTCCACGGCTGCGCCTTCGTGGTGGATCTCCCGGAGCTCGGCGGGCGCCGGAAGCTGGAGGCGAACGGCGTGGAGGTCTTCACTCTGGTGGACTTCGAGGGGCACTGATCCTGCCATGCGCGTCCACGGCCTCCACTGGCGCAGCATCTCCCGCGCTCCCGGCGCCCACGAGGTCCAGGTCATTGACCAGACCCGCATGCCCCACGTCTTCGGCACGGCGACGCTGCGGACGCTCGAGGACGCGGCGCAGGCCATCCGCACCATGCTCGTTCGGGGTGCGCCGCTCATCGGCGTCACTGCCGCCTACGGGGTGGCCTTCGCGATGGAGGTGGATGCCTCGGACGCGGCCCTGCAACGCGCGTGTGCGCTGCTCGGAGAGACGCGCCCCACGGCGGTGAACCTGGCGTGGGCCCTCGCCGCTATGAAGGCCGCGCTGCTGCCGCTCGCCCCTTCCGCGCGGCTGGACGCCGCGTACGCGAAGGCGGATGCGCTCGCCGAGGAGGACGTTGCCACGTGCCGCGCCATCGGCGAGCAGGCGCTCCCGCTGCTCGAGCGCGCCGCGGCCCGCACCGGCGGGCGGGTGAACGTCCTCACCCACTGCAACGCGGGTTGGCTTGCCACGGTGGACCACGGCACCGCCCTCTCCCCGCTCTTCCTCGCGCACGACCGGGGGATGGATCTCCACGTCTGGGTGGACGAAACGAGGCCGCGCAGCCAGGGCTACCTCACCGCCTGGGAGCTGCAGCAGCACGGCGTGCCCTGCACGCTGGTGGCGGACAACGTGGGCGGCCACCTGATGCAGCATGGGCAGGTGGACCTCTGCATCGTGGGGGCGGACCGCGTCACGCGGCGCGGGGACGTCGCCAACAAGATCGGCACCTACCTGAAGGCACTGGCGGCACACGACAACGGCGTGCCCTTCTACGCTGCCGTCCCCTCCTCCACGTTCGACTGGTCCCTCGAGGACGGCGTGAGAGAGATTCCCATCGAGGAGCGCAGCGAGCGCGAGGTGCACCAGGTCACCGGCCGCACCTCTGCAGGAGATCTCGTGTCCATCACCGTCACGCCACAGGGCACGCGAGCGGCCAACCCCGGCTTCGACGTCACGCCGGCTCGGCTCGTCACGGGCATCATCACCGAGCGCGGGGTGTGCGAGGCCACGCCCTCGGGACTCGCTCGCCTCTTTCCGGAGCGCGCATGAGCAGAACGCCGCGACAGGAGCTGCTCGCGTACTGCCGCAAGCTGCAGCCCTCCGGGCTGTCCCGCACCACGAGCGGCAACCTGAGCGTGCGCGTGGAGGGCGGGATGCTCATCACCCCGTCCGGCATGGACTACGACCGCCTGCGCAGCGCGGACCTGGTGTGGCTGGGGCTGGACGGTGCGCCGCTCAAGCCGCGCCAGCGCGTCCCGTCCAGCGAGTGGCATTTCCACGCCGCAGTCTACGCAGCGCGGTCCGAGGCGGGCGCCATCGTCCACGCACATTCGCCTTTCGCCACCACGCTCGCCCTCCACGGCCTGGAGATTCCCGCGGTGCACTACATGGTCGCCGCGGCCGGGGGTGACTCCATCCGATGTGCGCCGTACGCGACCTTTGGCACCCCGGAGCTGGCGCGCAACGCGCTGGCAGCGCTCGAGGGACGCAAGGCCTGCCTGCTCGCACACCACGGCCTGCTCGCGTTCGGCAGGGATCTCCGGGACGCCTTCAAGCGCGCACTCGAGGTGGAAGAGCTGGCCGAGCAGTATTGGCGCGCGCTGCAGATCGGAACGCCGCCCGTCCTGGACCGCCGCGAAATGACGCGCGTGCTCGAGAAGTTCCAGACCTACGGACAGCAGCCGTCGCTCACCCGTGCGGCGCGTCGTCCACGGGCACGGTGACGAACTCCGCGAGCACCAGCAACACCGCCACGAGCCCGTAGCCCGCCGCCCACTTCCACGCAGGCACCAGGTGGAGCGTGGCGTCCTTGAAGCCCCACGCAAACGCATGCACCAGTCCCGCCAGGGAGAGCACCGCCCCGGCGAGTGCCCAGGCTGCGGCGTGCCGGAAGCGCCGGTCGATGATCTCCACCGCGAGCGCGGCGAAGATCATGGCGCTGAAGATGGTGCCCTGCTCCACCGAGAAGAGCCCCTCCACCGCCACGTCGCTCTGCAGGAACGCGCGCGTGAGCTCGCCGGACTTCGCGCTCCACACCAGCGTGCCACCCGTCACCGCGTCCGCGGCGCGCAGGCCCGCCTTCGCCATCAACGTCCCGAACGCAGCGAGCCCCACCATGATCCCCAGCACCACCGCGGGGAAATGGCGCTGCGGCGTGGCGGCGAACGCCTGGGCGCTGATGACGATCCCAATCCAGAGCACAATGGCCATCCCCGCCTCCACGGGCACCGCCCACGCGAGCAGCGCGGCCGTGCCGGAGAGCCCCACCACCGTCAGGAACGCACCGGACAGCACCGAGTACCCCACGCGTGCGCCCATGGCCTTCCAGCCCGGATGACCAATGTAGATGGTGGTCGGAAAGCAGGAACCGAACAGCGCCGCGGCAATGGACCCCACCCCGTTGATGCCCATGGCCTGCGCCGTCGGGTACCGGTCCCCCGCGGCCTCGGCGGACTCGAGGTTCTGCAGCGATCCGATGACGTTGAAGGCGCCGATGGGGAAGATGATGTTGAAGTACTGGGCGAGGTCCCCCCGCCGGACGGACTCCCAGAGATCGAGGCCCGCGAAGTGCGGCAGGTGCAGCCCCACCGCGGAGAGATCCCGCGGCACAGCCGGCGCGAGCCCCGTGCTCCACGCCAACCCCGTGCCCAGCGCCACCGCCACGAAGCCGCCGGAGATGCCC
>JBDLRJ010000136.1:0-3069 GCA_039800145.1 Pseudomonadota bacterium
GTCCGTCCCCTTCACCTTCCAGGAGGGCTCGGTGGCCACCGGGACCTCGCTGTCGTCGGGAAACTGTCCATGAGCGCGCCCTCGAAGAGAAAAGGCTTCATCCGCAGGCACCCGGTGTGGACGGTGGTGGGGCTGCTCGCGGTGGCGGGCGCCGTGCAGGCGGCGGTGTCCCGCGCGAGGGGGCCGGAGGTGGAGGCGGTGCAGGTGCGCCGCGGCCCGCTGGTGCAGAAGGTGGTGGTGTCCGGCCGGGTGACGCCTCCCTCGCAGGTGAAGATGTCCGTGCAGCTGCCCGGGACGGTGAGCCAGGTGGCGGTGGAGGAGGGGAACACGGTGCAGCCGGGGCAGCTGCTGCTGCAGCTCGAGCCCTCGGAGTGGAAGGCGCAGCTGCAGCAGGCGCAGGCGGGCGTGGCCCAGGCGCGCGCTCGGCTCCGCCAGGTGCAACGCGTGGGGGCGCCCACGCAGGACGAGTCGGTGCGGCAGGCGGAGCTGCAGGTGGAGCAGGCGCAGCGGCGCGTGGATCGCCAGCGGGCGCTCGTGGACGGCGGCAGCGGCACGCGCGAGCAGCTGGAAGAGGAGGAGAGCGGGCTGAAGCTCGCCCAGAGCCGGCTGGAGACTGCGCGCACGCAGGCCCTCGGCTCGGTGCGGGGCGGGCCCGAGGTGCAGCTGCAGCAGGCGCTCGTGCAGCAGGCGGAGGCAGCCGCACAGCTGCAGCGCGTGAGGTTGGAGCAGGCCAGCGTCCGGGCCACGGTGCCGGCGGTGGTGCTGCGGCGGGACGTGGAGCCGGGTGACTCGGTGTCGCCGGGGAGGGTGCTCCTGGTGCTCGCGCGCACCGGGGCCACGCGGCTGTCGGTGGAGCCGGACGAGAAGAACCTGGCCTTCGTGCGGGAGGGGCAGCCGGCGCTGGCCTCCGCGGATGCGTTCCCCGCCGAGCGCTTCGCCGCGCGGGTGGAGAGCGTGGCCCCCGGCATCAACCCGGACCGCGGCACGGTGGAGGTGAAGCTCGCGGTGCCCGAGCCGCCCGCGTACCTGCGGCCGGACATGGCGGTGTCGGTGGAAGTCGAAGTGGCGCGCAGGGACGCGGCGCTGTGGGTGCCGTCGGAAGCGGTGCGCGAGGCGGGCAGCGCGGCGCCGTGGGCGTGGGTGGTGCGGGAGGGCGCGGCGCGGCGGGTGGAGGTGAAGACGGGGCTCTCGGGCGAGGGGAAGGTGGAGCTGCTCTCCGGCGTCTCGGAAGGGGAGTGGCTGCTGTCCGGGAAGACGCCCGTGGCGGAGGGGGCGCGCGTGCGGGTGAAGGCCCGAGCGGGGGCGAAGCCGTGAGCCTGCCGTTCGAGCTGTTCGTGGCGCTGCGCTTCTTGCGCGAGGGGCGCGGGCAGACGGCGCTCATCTTCGCGGGGGCGTCCGTGGGGGTGGCGGTCATCGTCTTCCTCTCCGCGCTCATCAACGGGCTGCAGGCGAACCTGGTGAAGCAGACGCTCGGGAGCCAGGCGCACTTGGTGGTGCGTCCACCGGACGAGGCGGCCCGGCCGCTCACCGGCGGCGACGGGACGGTGCTGCTGCTGGACAAGCCGGCGCAGCGGCTGCGCGGCATCGACGGGTGGCCCGAGGTTCTGCGGCGCGTGGCGGCCACGCCCGGCGTGACGGCGGTGACGCCCACGGTGGCGGGCAGCGCGTTTGCGTCCCGCGGGAAGGCGAGCCGCTCGGTGGCGCTGCGCGGAATTGAACCGGACGGCTTCTCGGACATCATCGACGTGAAGGGGAAGCTGCTCGCGGGCGAGTACCGGCTGCGCGGGGCGGAGGCGCTCATCGGCCGCGAGCTGGCGGACGACCTGGGCTTGGGCGTGGGGGACAAGCTGCGGCTGTCCACCGCGGACGGGCGCGAGGAGACCGTCTCCGTCTCGGGGGTGTTCGACCTCGGCAACAAGGACGTCAACCGCCGCTGGGTGCTGGTGCCGCTGCGCAGCGCGCAGACGCTGCTCGACCTGTCCGGCGGCGTCTCCACGCTGGAGGCGCGCGTGGCGGAGCTCTTCCAAGCGGAGGAGCTGGCCGGCGAGGTGTCCCGGCGGACGGGGCTCACGGTGGACAGTTGGATGAAATTGAATGCGCAGCTGCTCGTGGCGCTCCGCAGCCAGTCCAGCAGCCGGGACATGATCCAGTTCTTCGTGGTGGTGGCCGTGGCGCTCGGGATTGCGTCCGTGCTGGTGGTGTCCGTGGTCCAGAAGTCCCGCGAGGTGGGCATCCTCAAGGCCATGGGCGCGCCCACCGGGCGCATCATGCGGGTGTTCCTGGTGCAGGGGGCGGTGGTGGGGGCGTTCGGAAGCGTGGTGGGGGGGCTGCTGGGGGCGGGGCTGGCGCTCTTCTTCGAGGGGCTCGTGCGGCAGCCGGACGGCTCGCCGAACTTCCCGGTGGACCTCTCTCCCTCGCTCTTCGCGGGGGCGTCCGTGGTGGCGCTCTCGGTGGGGCTGCTCGCGGCCGTTGCGCCGGCGCGGCGGGCGGCGAAGCTGGACCCGGCGGTGGTCATCCGCAATGGCTGACGCGAGCGCCCCGGTGGTGAAGCTGGTGGACGTCACCCGCGACTACGGGGACGAGGTGGTGACGCGCGTGCTGCACGGCGTGTCGGTGAAGCTGGAGCGCGGGGAGTTCACCGCGCTCATCGGGCCGTCCGGGTCCGGGAAGTCCACGCTGCTGAACCTCGTGGGGCTCCTGGACCGGCCCACGTCCGGGCGGCTCGAGCTGCTCGGGCAGGACATCTCCGCGCTGGACGACGACGCGCTCGCGCGGCTGCGCGGCGAGGCGCTGGGGTTCGTGTTCCAGTTCCACCACCTGCTGCCCGAGTTCACCGCGCTGGAGAACGTGGCCATGCCGCTGCTGGCCCGGCGCGGCTGGATGGACGAGGACATGCGGGTGCGCGCGGCGAAGTTGCTGGAAGAGGTAGGGCTCGCGGACCGGGTGCACCACAAGGCCAACGCCCTCTCCGGCGGGCAGCAGCAGCGGGTGGCCATCGCGCGGGCGCTGGTGGGCAACCCCGCGCTCGTGCTCGCGGACGAGCCCACGGGCAACCTGGACCCGGCCACG
>JBDLRJ010000137.1:0-20664 GCA_039800145.1 Pseudomonadota bacterium
CGCGGTCTCACACCCTGGGCCTCAGAACGTGCCGCCGAGGTTCAGCGTGCCGAGGTACCGGCCGCCGTTCACCGTGTTCACGCCGGCGATGTCACGCGCCTCGACGTTGGTGGCGAACTCCGTGTCGAAGAGCACGTCGTAGTTGAAGCGCGCATCCGCGGTGAAAGGCCCCACGTGCGTGCGCAGCCCCGCGCCCACCGGGATGTGTCCCGTGGTGTCGTCCTTGAAGCGGGTGTTGTCCCCGCCGCGGACGTTGTAGCGGGAGAGCCCCACGCCCCCGAGGAGGTAGGGCTGGATGGCCGCTGCCGTCAGCCCCACCGTGGCCACCGCCTGCCCACCGTTGCGGACGATGTCCGCCCCGTCCACCAGGTCCGTGCCGCGCACGTTGTTGGCGGCGCCGTTGTAGCCGAGTTCCAGCCCCAACACGCGCGTGGGGCGGATGTTGGCGCTGACCGCCCAGGCCGGGCCGGGCCGGATCTGGTCCGAGAGCCCGCCGGTGTACCCTTCCACGCCACCGCCCAGCGTCAGCGTGAGGCCGCGCATGTTGGCGCCATCCTTCTTCTTCGGCTCGGCGGCCACGGGCGCCACGGCCGGGGCAGGGGCCGGCGGCTGCTCGATGTTGACGTTCACGTTCGTCTGCGGGGGCGGGAGCACGCCCGCCTCGCCGGTCCCGCCCGTGCCCGGCTCGATGCCCGGTTCAATGCCCGGTGCGTTGCCCGTTGGCGGCGGGCAGGCGCCGCCCTCGCACTGGATCTCCTGCTGCTGCTCCTGCCAGGCCTCTTCCGACTCGACGGCGCCCTGCGCGAGCGCCGCCCCTCCCCACGTCACCGCCGCCAGCGTCGCCGCCACCAAGGTCCGCTTCATGGTCCCCTCCTCCGGGAATGGGGCACGGGGCCCCGTCACGGGAAGGAGGTTGGAGAGGGAAGCGTGCGGGGACAACCCGGGCAGGCCGGCCGCTTGGGCCCTCGTCCCAACGGATGGGGGACGGCCGAGCAGCGGGGCAATCCCGGCTCAGAAGGACAAGGTCGCGCCCGCGTGCGCCGTGAGGAACGACTCTTCCGCGGCCCCGCCGGACTCCCACTTCTGCCCGGCGCCGGTGAAGGTGTCGGCGAAGCGCAGGTAGCGCACGCGCACCAGGTACCCGAGCGGCCCCACGAGCTCGCCGGACAGCCCGGCCTCTGCAGAGAACCCCGCCGTCTGCACGCGCTCGCCGAAGGCGATGAGCTCGTTCACGCTGGGCTCGGCCCCGAGCAGGTAGCTGCCCCCGACGTCGATCTTCAGGAAGCGGGCGAGCGGAATGGACGCCTCCGCGCCCACCGCGCCGAACAGGCGCGAGCTGCCCGGCAGCACCGAGTTCGCCGAGAGATCCACCTCGAAGTTCCGCCCCTGCAGGCCGCCGCGCAGCCCCACGTGCCCCACGTTGGGGGCACCGGCCTCGCCGCCCAGCCCGAAGTGCCAACGCCACGTGGCGAACGCCTGGTACGCGTGGTCCAACGCCGTCACCTGCTGCACCGGCGCGCTGTCCACGGCGCTCTCCGTGCGGATGTTGATGAGCGAGTAGCCCAGGCCGTAGCTGCCGGTGAGGCCGAGTCCCGCGAGCGGACCGTCCACCACCCGCGCCAGCGGGAAGAGTTCCACCCCCACGGCCCCGCCCGCGTACGGGACGAGCGTGCTGAAGTCGATGGAGACGCCCACGGGGCGGTCCGCTTCCGGCAGGCCGGCGAACTCCGCGCACGCGGCCACGCCCGGGTAGGCGCAGTATGAGCGCCAGGTGGCGGAGCCGAGCAGCTGCACCTGCAGGAGCTTCGGCCCCACCTTGACGGCGGTCCTCGACGACCGCGAGGAGGGCCGCTGCGGGCTGTCCGAGGGCGGGGGCTCGTCCCGCGCACCCACGGGCTCGCGGCGGTCCTGCCGCGTGTCCGGGGTGACCGCCACCGGCTCGCCCCCGGTGAGATCCAGGCCCATCTCCCCTTCGCCGCCCTGCCCCCCCGTCGGCGCGTCCGCCGCCTGGGGCCCGGAGGCCTGGGTCGCCTGGGCCGAGCGCGCCGCCGCCGAGAGCGCCCGCGCCAGCTTCCGCGCGTGGTCGTCCGACAGCTTGCCCTTCTTGAGCGGCAGCTCCTTGCCCCAGAGCTCCGTCCCCGATGCGTCCAGGATGCGCACGGCGAAGTCGCTGCCCACCACGCCGCCCAGCGCCGCCGAGAGCCGGAGCCCGCGCCCGAGCTGTCCCACCGCCGCAGGCTGCATGGAACGGTCTCCCTTCAGCCCCCGGGCCGCGGCCGCCGCCCGGTAGTCCTGCAGCGGCACGCGCTGGAGCTCACCCGCCTCGTCCACCGCCGCCTCCACCTGCGCTCGGAGCTTGTCGTTCCGGTCCCCCTCGAAGTCGAGCACCACCACGCGCTGGGCGAGCGCGGGAGACGACGAGGCCAGGAGGAACGCAGCGAAGAGGGAGAAGGCGTGGTGACGCATGCGGAGGCCGGTTTACCGGCCTGCGCGAAGCCCCGTCCAGACGCGCGCCCGGCACTGCAACCGACGGGCTTCGGCGGCCCTCGCCCCGTCATTCCGGGGGCACGAGCGAGGGGAGGAAATCCTCCCGGTACAGCGACAGCCCCGCCACCGCGAGCGCGCCCACCAGCGGTCCCACGAGCAGCCCCACCGGGCCGAGCACGGCGAGCCCCCCGAAGAGGCAGAAGAAGGTGACCAGCGGGTGCAGGTGCATCCGCGCCCCCATGAGCCGGGGCCGGACCACGTTGTCCACCGTGGAGACGAGCACCGTTCCCCACGCGAGCACGAAGAGGCCTGCGCCCACCCGGCCCGTCAGCAGCAGCCCCACGCCCACGGGCAGCCACACGAGCGCCGTCCCGCCCACGGGCACGAGCGCGGTCACGAGCATGGCCGTGCCCCACACCAGCGGGGCCGAGACCTTCGCCAGCGCCAGTCCCACCGTGCCGAGCACCGCCTGGAGCAGCGCCGTCCCACCGTGGCCCCACGCGAGCGCCCAGGACACGTCCCGGAACTCCTGCGCGAAGCGAACCTTGTACCGGTGCTCCGTGGGGATCAGCGCGAGCACCTCCGAGAGCATCCGCCGCCCGTCGAGGAAGAAGTAATAGAGCGACACGAGCAGCAGGAAGAGCTGCAGCGCCCAGCGCAGCCCCTGTCCGAGCAGCCGTGACACCAGGCCTGCCGCGGCGCCGAGCGCAGAGGAGACGCCGCCGCGGGTCTGCTCTGCGAGGCTCCCGGCAGGCAGGAAGGGCTGCAGCACCGCGGGGATGCGCGCACGCGCCGCCTCGAGCAGGTCCTGTCCCTGCAACGAACGCGCGAGTTCCTCCGCCACGCGCGCCAACTCCCGCGCCACGAGTGCCACCAGCCCCGACAGCGGGAGCACCCCGAGGAGGAACACCGCCAGGGTGGCGAGCCCCGCGGAGAGGGGACCTGCGCGCCCGAGCCTCCGCGCGAGCGCGTCGTGCAGCGGGTGGAAGAGCACCGCCGCGAAGGCCCCGAGCAGCGCCGGGACCAGGAACGGCCGGACGATCCACAGCAGCGCGGCCAGCACCGTCACCAACAGGACGCCGAAGGTGATGTTGGAGCCTCGCCTCACGCAGGGCCCAAGGTAGGCTGTCACCCGTCATGCGCACCGGGACATCGGCGGGGATGGTCAAGGCAGCCGGGGTGGTGTTGTTCGCCGTGCTCTCGGGCTGCGAGATGGAAGACGCTCCCTGTGGCCCGTGCGGCCAGGTGTCAGGGCGCTGGGTGCTGGCGCTGCAGCCGCCGTCCCTCGCGTGCCCGGATGCTGACGCGCCGCCAGCAATCCTGGAACTGCAGCAGGCAGCAGCCCGCGTCTCGGCGGACTGGGACGGGGGGAGCGTGGACGGGACGCTGTACGACAGCAACCGGCTCAGCTTGCAGGGACGGACGGGCGGGCCAGCGGAAGCGGCGGACCTCGTGTCCGTGCGCGCCTTCTACGCGGCGGGGCTCCCGGATGGCGGCATGGACCGCCTGCTCGACGGGGCCTGGACCTGGACCTCTGCCGCCACGGGCTGCGCCGAGATCCGGCGCTTCACCGCGCAGCGGCAGTAGGTGCCAGGGAACGGCGACTACTTCTTCTTGCCGGTCGAAGCGGCGGCGGCGGCAGCGGCCTTCCGCTCCTTCTGCTTCTTCCACTTGAGGCGGATCTTGTTGCGAACGCGCTGGTGCTTGCTCTTGCTGCGGGCCATGGGGTCTCTCCGGTGTGACTGCGAAAAAGGGGTGCCTGCGTAGCACGGGTGTGCCCGGTTGTCACACCCCGAGTTGCCCCTGCCGCTCCGCGCCTCCCCGGCGGTCCGCCACGGTGGCCCCGGCCACCACCTTGCCATCCACGACCTGGGTCTGCGCCCACGCGTCCCCGAAGCGCAGTCCGAGCGGATCCCGCACGGCCCGAAACGCCTCCGCGCCGCCGATCACGACGAGCCCCGCGAGGAAGGCCCCCTCCCCGAGCGGGGCCGGCATCATCCGGAGCAACACCACCAGCGCAAACGGAGCGTTGCGCAGCACGCTGTCGCGGTTGCGGACCGCGGAGCGCGTGGGCACGTGCATGGCCTTCACGCCGAAGATCTTCTTGCCGGGGCTCTGCCCCTGGAACATGGCGTCCGCCACCGTCAGGTAGAGGATGGCCAGTACGCCCCCCGCGGGCCCGCCGAGGTAGTAGATGCCGCGGGCCACCGCCACGTCCACGAGCCGGGCGCCGGCGCGGAGCCAGAGCGAGGCCTTGGGATAGGGCGACGGCTCGTCGGCTCTCACGTGGAGCCACCGCCGTCGTCGTCCTCGGCGAGCTGCCGGAGCCGCTCGTAGGCGCTCACGGGGAGCGCCGCGGCAGGCGCCCCGGGTTCCGCGAGCCGCGACAGGTGCGCGCGCGCCTCGTCCTGCTCGCGGCCCGGGCTCTCCTCGGCGGGGGGACCTTCGCGGGTGAAGAACACGAACGCCATGGCGGGGCGCTTGCTCTGCTCGCGCATGGCGAACTGCACGCCGTCCAGCGCCCACCCTGCCGCGGCGTGTTGGTTCACCACGCGCTCGAGTGACTGCTCGTCCACGGTGGAGAGCTCCGCCACCTTGTAATGGAGCACGCGCGCCGGCAGCTCCACCGGGCGCCCTGCGCCGTTGCGCCTGCGCCGGGCGGGGGCGCGCTTCGTCGTCGTGCCGCGTGGGGGTGTCTTCCTGAGCATGGTGCGTAGAGCCCGGGTATCTGCATCACCTTGCTCGGACGGATCAAGGGCTACTACGGTAACAGCGTCCGAGTTCAACCCGGGGATGCGGAGCCCGCGCGCATGGCCATGCTCAAGTTCGAAGTGCCTCACCAGCTCTCCGCCGAGGAGGCACGCCAGCGGCTGGAGACGCTCGCCACCCACCTCGGCAGCAAGTACGGCTTCAAGACCGAGTGGAGCGGTGACTCGGCGACCATCCAGGGCAAGGTGAAGGGCATCTCGCTCAACGCGCAGATCACCGTGGCCGAGGGCAAGGTGGGCGGCGAGGCCACCGATCCCGGCTTCCTCTTCCGGGAGAAGGCGAAGCAGTACCTGACCGAGAAGTTCGAGTACTACCTGGACCCGGCCTACAGCCTCGAAGAGCTCCAGAAGAAGGCGTGATCCCGTCTTGCCTGCCCGCGTCCTCGTCGTAGACCGCAGCCCCCTCGTCGCCGAGGTCACCGTCCAGGCCCTCCGGGCGGCGAAGTACGAGGTCCAGGTGGCCTCGGACGCCGCCTCGCTCGAGCTCGCGCTCACAGCGCCGTGGGACGTGGTGGTCATGGACCCGAACCAGGCGTGGGGCTTCGCCGAGCGGCTGCCGGAGCGGCTCAAGGCGCTGACCTTTCAACCGCGGCTCGTGCTCTGCGGCGCGACGTCCGTGGAGGAGCTCCGCGTGCAGGCCGCTGCGTCCGGGGCCGCGGGCTTTGCCCCGAGGACGGGAGGCGTGGAGGGACTGCTCGCCGAGGTGCGGAGGCTGGCCCCCCCCGAGGCCGCCGCCGCCCGGCGCCGGCGCCTGCTGCTCGTGGACGACTCGGCCACCACCACCTTCATCCTCTCGCAGGCGCTCACCGCCAAGGGGTTCGAGGTCCACACGGCGGAGTCCGCCGAGCAGGCCACGCGGATCATCCTCCGCAAGGAGACGCGCCCGGACCTGGTACTGCTGGACGTGCAGATGCCCCACGTCAACGGCGAGCAGTTCTGCCGCTTCATCAAGGGCAACAGCCTGTTCGCCGGGATCAAGGTCCTGCTGTGCAGCAGCACCGAGCCCGCAGAGCTCAAGCGCATCTGCCGCGAGGCAGGCGCGGACGGATACCTGCCCAAGGACGCAGTGCTCAGCCAGCTGACCGCCGAGGACGCCTGACGGAGCGGCCGCGGCGCTCGCCCATCCCGCGCGCGAAGTTGCCCACCACGAGTCCGGGGCGGGCCGCCTTCAGCTCGGAGATCATCCGGCGGATGCCGATGGGCGCCCCGCCCGCCCCGCGCCCGGACGCGACCTCCAGGTACTGCAGCGGATCGATGCACAGCGAACGGGTCTGCACCTGGTCCACGCGGTACCGCTTCACCAGCCGCTTGAGCGCGTCCACCTCGCCGCGGCGGTCCGTCACGCCGGGGAAGAGCAGCAGGTTGAGCGCCACGTAACCGCCCTTCTCGCGCGCCACCGCGATGGAGGCCTCCACGTCCTCCCAGCCGTACTTGTCCGGGCGGTAGTAGGCCTCGTAGAGCTCCTTCACCGCGGAGTTGAGCGAGACGCGCACCGCGTCCAGGCCCGCGTCGAACAGCGCCGCGAGCCCCTGCGTCAGCGAGCCGTTGGTGTTGATGTTGATGCTGCCCTTCTGCGTGCGGGCGCGGATGTAGCGGATGGACGCCTCGATGGCCTTCCACCGCGTGAGCGGCTCACCCTCGCAGCCCTGTCCGAAGCTGATCATCGTGCGGCCCGGCGCCTTCTCCAGGTGCCAGAGCCCCACTTCCCCCATCTCGTCCCGGTCCGGCCCGTCCTCCATGCGCTCGTGGCTCGCGGGGGGACCGTCTTCGGGCTGGTCGGAGATGCAGCCCACGCAGCGCGCGTTGCACATCACGGAGGCGGGGATGCCCGCCTCGTGCCGCGCGAAGAAGACGTTCTGGCTCGTGAAGCAGCGGTACACGAGCGCGCACGTCTCCAGCTGCTGGAGCACGCGGTTGCCGGGGAAGCGCGCCTTGTGCGCCTTCACCAGCCCCTTGAGCTCGGGGGTGTTGTAGAGCGCCGGGGACCAGTGCGTGCGCCGGTCGGTGTGCAGCGCCCAGGTGACCGGCCCCTTCGCGCCCCACGCCGCCGCGGTGTAGGCCCACTGGGGCAACACGGGGCCCCCGTCCGCCTTCACCTCGCCCGGCAGGTAGGTGCGCGTGTAGCCCGGCGGCAGCAGGGCCCCCACCGCCTGCGGCACGAGGACGCGCCGTCCCACCTTGACCTCGCGCACCAGCTCCAGCTCGCCCGTGTCCGGGTCAATGCCCACCGGCAGCCGCCCGGGCAGCTGCGCCAGCCGGGCGTTCTCGGGGAGCGGGATGGGGCGGTCCACCGCCGCGGACGGCAGCAGTTCCTCGCCGCTGCGGAGCGTGGCGAGCAGCCGGGGGTGTTCCATCACCTTGCCGTCTGGCGTGGAGAAGAGCAGTCGATGACTCACGTGTCGTCCCTGTGCGCGGAGCGCCTTGACCGAGGGGGGCACCATTGTAAGGTCCCCCGTCCTTTTCCCCCATTTCCCGCAGCAACGCACCTGGAGGCAACAACGTGATCATCGGCGTTCCCAAGGAGATCAAGACCCGCGAGTTCCGGATCGGCATGGTGCCGGCAGGCGTCCGTGCCCTCACCCAGGCCGGCCACAAGGTCATGGTCGAGAAGGGCGCAGGGCTCGGCGCCGGCATCCAGGACTCCGAGTTCGCGCGCGTGGGCGCGGAGATCGTCCGCAGCGCGGACGAGGTGTGGAAGCGCGCGGAGATGATCGTCAAGGTCAAGGAGCCGCTCGGCGACGAGTACGAGCGCATGCAGCCCGGCCAGATCGTCTACACGTACTTCCACCTCTCCGGCGTGGACCCGGAGCTCACGAAGGTCCTGGTGAAGAAGAAGGTCACCGCGGTGGCGTACGAGACGCTGCAGCTGGACGACGGCAGCCTCCCGCTGCTGCGCCCCATGTCCGAGGTGGCCGGCAAGATGGCCATCCAGGTGGGCGCGACCTGCCTCGAAAAGGAGCAGGGCGGCAAGGGCATCCTGCTCGGCGGCGTGCCGGGCGTGCGCCGCAGCCGCGTGGCCATCATCGGCGGTGGCGTGGTGGGCCAGAGCGCCGCCAAGGTGGCGGTGGGCATGGGGGCCGAGGTGACGATCCTCGACGTGAACGTCAACACGCTCGCCTACCTGGACGACGTGTTCCTCGGCCGCGTGGCGACCATGTACTCGGACTCGGAGAGCATCGCGCGCGCGGTGCGCGAGGCGGACCTGGTGGTGGGCGGCGTGCTCGTCCCCGGCGCCAAGGCGCCGAAGCTCGTCTCCGAGGCGCTCATCGCCGAGATGACGCCCGGCTCCGTGGTGGTGGACGTGGCGGTGGACCAGGGCGGCTGCATCGAGACCTGCAAGCCCACCACGCACGACAACCCCACGTTCGTGAAGCACGGCGTGGTGCACTACTGCGTGGCCAACATGCCGGGCGCGGTGCCCCAGACCTCCACGTTCGCGCTGACCAACGTGACGGCGCGCTACGCGCAGCGGCTCGCCAACCTCGGCGTGTTGGAGGCGGTGCGCTCGGACAAGGCGCTGGCCAAGGCCGTCAACACCTACGGCGGCCACGTGACGTACGAGGCCGTGGCGCACGATCTCGGCTACGACTACGTCCCGCTCGAGGACGCGCTCTCGGGCAAGGTCGCCAGCAAGCCGGCGGCACCGGCCGGCAAGAAGGCCGTGGCCCGCCCCGCGGCGAGCGCAAAGAAGGGCAAGCGCTAGTCCGCTCTCACCGCGGCCGGGAATGGAGCACCCCGGCCGCGGGTTGACGGGCGCACGAGAGAGGAGTCGGGCTGGGAGCACCCGGGCAGGCGGCCCGCGTGCCTCCGCTGCCCCGCGGGTGCGGGGGGCCGTCCCGGTGGCTACAGTCCCACCAGGGTCGCAGTCCGGGAGAGAGGGTCATGCTGGAGTTCCGCCACACGCCGAGATCACGCGAGGAGTTCGAGGAGCTCGTCCTCCCTCACCTCGATCCGCTCTACTCCGCGGCCATGCGGCTCACCCGCAACGAGCGGGACGCGGAGGACCTCGTGCAGGACACCTGCATGCGGGCCTACCGCTTCTTCGACAAGTTCGAGCGCGGGACCAACATCAAGGCCTGGCTGTTCAAGATCCTCACCAACACCTTCATCAACCGGTACCGCCGGCGCGTGAAGGAGCGGTCGCTGGTGGAAGGGGCCGACCGGGCCTCGGTGCAGGACGAGTTCGTCAGCCGTGACGCCGCGGACTTCGCTGCCAACCCCGAGCAGTACTTCTTCGACCGCCTCCTGTCCGACGACGTGCTCCGCGCCATCGACGCGCTGCCGGTGGACTTCCGCCTGGTCGTGATCCTCGCGGACCTCCAGGAGTTCTCCTACCGGGAGATCGCGGAGATCCTCGACGTGCCCGTGGGCACGGTGATGAGCCGGCTGTTCCGGGGCCGGAAGCTGCTGCAGAAGTCGCTGCGGGGCTACGCGGAGGTGGCAGGCGTCGTGCCGCCGCGGGACGGGGACAACGGCCCCACGGATCTCAACGCCTTCCGCCGCCGCCGCGGCACGGGGTAGCGCCTGTGACGTGCACCGAGCTGGAGCCGTTCCTCCAGACCTTCCTGGACGACGAGTTCGACGCCGCGGAGCGCGCGCGGATCGAGGCGCACCTCGAGGCGTGCAGCGCCTGCACGGCGCGGGTGGCTGCCGAGTCGTCGTTCCGCGCCGTGCTCGGCAGGGCGTCGCAGGCGGAGTCCGGGCGGCGCGCGCCCCCGCAGCTGCGGGCCCGGGTGCTCGCAGGACTGGACGCGGAGGTGCGCAGGGATGCGCGCGCCCCTGCCCTCCGGCGCCTCGGGCTCGCGGCCGCGGCGGCCGCGGGGCTGGCCACGGTGGGGGGAAGCCTCCTCTGGGGCAAGACGTCCCCGGCGGTCCGGCAGCGCTACGTGGACGCGGCGGCACAACACCACGCGCGCGGGCTGCCGCTGGAGATCTCCCGCGTCCCCCCGGAGAACGTGGAGGCCTGGTTCGGCGGGAAGCTGGATCACCGCGTGGCCGTCCCGCGGCTGCAGCGCGCGAACCTCGCCGGGGCGCGTCTCCTCCACGTGCAGGACCGGCCGGCCGCGTACCTCCGGTACGACGCGCAGCTTCCCAACGGCGCCCCGCGCGGGGTGGGGCTCTTCGTGTTCGACGATCTCCGCGGCGAGGTGCCCGCCGCCCCCTTACCCTCCGTGGAGGTGGCCCGGGCGCGCGGTTACAACGTGGCGCTCTGGCGGGACGGGGAGCTCGTCTACGAGCTGGTCACGGACCTGGACGAACCGGAGTTGAGGGAGCTGCTGCCTGCGGGGCCAGGCGCCCCCGCGGGGGTGCGGCCCGCCTCGTTCAGTCCCTGATCACTTCTCTTCCTTCTTCGGCTCGTTCGCCTTGTCCGTGGCCTTCTTGGCCATCTGCTGGATGATGGCGGGGACGTTGCGGCTCCGCGCGAGCTCCTTGAGATCCGACTCGTGCAGCGAGCCCAGCATCTTCATGCTGATGGCGGCCGGCACGCGCGGGTTCTTGATGAGCGCCAGCCTCAGGGCGTACGCCTTGCACCAGTCCCTGTTGGTGTAGATGATCCGCAGCACCTCCTCGTTGGCCGCGCGGTTGTTGGCCATGGCCAGCACCTCGCCCTCGGTGATGCGCGGGCTGCGGATGGCGGCGGTGCAGACCAGCTTGTTGGTGTCCCGGAGCAGGATGGTGCGCGCCTCCTTGTTCCCGAGCGTGGCCAGCTTCACCTTCTCGGAGATGGTCATCTTCATCACGCGCTGCGCGAGCGTGAGCTTCTTCCCCTCCACCTCGGGGTTCGGCTCCTTCTCCTTCTTCGGCGCGAAGCGAGAGGCCGGTGCGGGCGCCGCCGCCGCGGGCTGCGGGTGGGCCGCCGCCTCCTCCGCCTCCACCGCCGCCTCCTCCTGCTGGAGCTGCTGGAAGGCCTGCAGCATCTCGTCCGCGGAGGGCGTGGGCTCGGGAGGGGCCGTGGGGACGGGGGCAGCCGCGCCGAAGATCTTCTCCCAGGCCGCGCGCATCTGCGGCACGTCGTCCATCCCGGTCACGCCGGAACGCACGGCGAACTCGCACATGCCGTCCACCACGGAGACAGGCACGCCCGCGTTGGCGCACAGCTGCCGGATGATCCCCGGCGTCCGGAGCAGCCGCAGCTGGTTCTGGGAGATGTGCTCGGCGAGCCTCGCCCCCGCACCTCCTGCCACGCGCTCCACCGCTTCGTCCGGCGTCCGCGGGTTTGCCACCAGCCACTCCGCGTAGGCGTCCTTCGCCGCGAAGAGGTCCAGGTACCAGCCGAGCACCAGCGGGTGGATGGCCTCGTCCCGGAACGCGGAGCCGACCACCCGCTCCGGCAGGTTGAGCGCCGTCTGCCCCGCGGCATCCCGCACGGATGCCTCCTCGTCGTAGAGCAGGATGAAGAGCACCCGGATGAAATCCGAGGGACCGAGCGGCACCAGCCCCTTCGCTGCCATCATCCGCAGCGGCACCGGCGAGCCGGGCGCCACGTGCTTCTTGAGGTTCGGCGGGAGGAAGGCGTCCGTGATGGGACAGCCGTTGGGGCCCTGGACTTCGGCAGCGTCGGACATGGTCAGGCGTTCCTCTCGTGGATGATGCGCAGCCCCTCGAGCGTGAGGAACTCGTCCACCGCCTCGATGGCGCGCGACTCGGACGCGATGAGCGGCGCGAGCCCGCCGGTGGCCACCACCTTCAGCGGGAAGCCCAACTCCGCGCGCATCCGCTCGCAGATGCCGTCCACCAGCCCCACGTAGCCGAACACCAGCCCGGACTGCATGGAGTGGATGGTGTTGCGTCCCACGACGGAAGGCGGCCGCGCGAACTCCACGCGCGGGAGCTTCGAGGCGTTCTGGAACAGCGCCTCCATGGCAATGGTGATGCCCGGGCAGATGGCCCCCCCGAGGTACTCGCCCTTCGGGGTGATGGCGTCGAACGTGGTGGCGGTGCCGAAGTCCACCACCACGAGCCCGCAGCGGTGCTGCTCCCAGGCGGCCACCGCGTTGACGATCCGGTCCGCGCCCACCTCGCGCGGGTTGTCGTAGAGGATGGGCATGCCCGTCTTCACGCCCGGGCCCACGAACAGCGGCTTGCAGCCGAAGTAGCGGGCGCTCATCCGCTCCAGGTTGAACTGCAGCGGCGGCACCACGCTGCTGACTGCCACGGACTTCACCGCCGCGGGATCGATCCCGCTGAAGCGGAACATCTCGCGCAGCAGCGCGCCGTACTCGTCCGAGGTGCGGCGCGAAGAGGTCTCCACGCGCCAGTGGTCGAGGAGCTTGCGGCCCTCGTACACGCCCAGCACGGTGTTGGTGTTACCGACGTCGATGGCGAGCAGCATGCGGGCGGCACTCTAGACGAAGAGCCCCCGTCAGCGCGCCTCCGGGCGCAGCTGCTCCACGTCCCCGGCGAGCACCCGCTCCAGCCGGCCATCGTCCCGGCGGACGAGCAGCGCCCCGGCCTCGTCGATGTCCTCGGCCACCCCCGTGAGCTCTCCGCGCTCGAAGCGCACGCGCACCCGCTGCCCCACCGTGCACGACAGCCGCTTCCACGCCTCGCGCACGGGGCCGAAGCCCTCGTCCGCGTGGCGGAGCAGCCAGTGCTCGAGGTGCGAGAGCAGCGAGGCGGTGAACAGCGCCCGGGGCACGCGGCTGCCCCGGGCCAGCATCAGCGAGGTGGCCGTGGCGCGCAGCTCCTCCGGGAAGTCCTGCGCGGAGAGGTTGAGGTTCACCCCCATCCCCAGCACCACGAAGTGCACCCGGTCCGCCTCGGCGGAGAGCTCCGTGAGGATCCCCGCCACCTTCTTGCCCTCCACCTGCACGTCGTTGGGCCACTTGATGGCGGCACCCGGCGCACCGGCCCCGCGCAGCGCCTCGGCGAGCCCCACCGCGGCCACGAGGGTGAGCTCCGGTGCGCGCTGTGGGGGCAGCTCCGGGCGGAGGATGGCGGAGAACGCCAGGTTCAGGCCGGGAGGAGAGAGCCACCCCCGCCCCCGGCGCCCGCGGCCCGCCGTCTGCCGCTCGCAGACGACCACCTCGCCGTGGAACGCCCCCTCCTGCGCGAGCCGGTACGCGAGCTCGTTCGTGGAGGGGATCTCCTCGCGGTAGTGGAGCGTCCGCCCCAGCTCGTGCGTGGACAGCAGCGGCGAGAGCTCCAGCGCCGTCAGGCGGTCCGGGATCTCCACCAGCCGGTAGCCGCGCGAGGGCACCGCGTCTATCCGGTATCCCCGCCCCCGCAGCGCCTCCACGTGCTTCCACACCGCCGCGCGCGAGAGCCCCAGCTTGTCCGAGAGCGCCTCGCCCGAGGTGAAACCGTCCCCGCCGTCCACGAGGAAGGCGAGGATCAACTCCTCCTGGCTGTTGGACTCGGGTGACACGCGCAGTGAAAGGCTAGGCAGACCCACCCCGCCGGTCAAACGGGGCGGGGGCCGGGCTCCACCCGGAGGTGCTGCGTGGGGGCGCGCGTCGTCGCCAACTGGTCAATCCACGCCACCGCGCTGGCCACGGCGGCATCCGGCGCCTCGTGCGTCAGCACGACGATCCGCGCGGGCCCCTGCCCCTCCGCGGACCGCTGCACCACGGAGGCGATGCTGATCTCCTTCTCCGCCAACACCCCCGCGATCCGCGCGAGCACGCCCGGCGCGTCCTGCACCGTGAAGCGGAGGTAGTGCCGGCCACGCCACGCCCCCATGGGCAGCAGCGGCAGCTCCTGGAGAAATGGCGTACAGAGGGCAGGCAGGCGGCCGCTCACGCCCCCGAGCAGGTTCCGGCACACGTCCATCACGTCCGAGACCACGGCCGAGCCGGTGGGGAGCGCCCCCGCCCCGCGCCCGGAGAGGAACGCGGGCCCCAGCGCCGCGCACTCGAGCTGCACGGCGTTGAAGCCTCCGCCCACCTGCGCGAGCGCGGACTGCGCCGGGAGGAAGGCCGGGTGAACGCGCACGTCCAGCGCACCGTCCACGCGCCGCGCCGTGGCGAGCAGCTTGATCACGAAGCCCAGCTCGCGCCCCAGCTCGAAGTCCTCGGGCTCGAGGCGGGTGATCCCCTCCACGTGCACCGCGGACGCGGACACGCGCGCGCCGAACGCCAGCTGCGCCAGCAGGCAGATCTTCTGCGCGGCGTCCATGCCGGACACGTCCAGCGTGGGGTCCGCCTCCGCGAAGCCCAGGGCCTGCGCCTCGGCGAGCGCGTCCGAGAAGGCGCGCCCCTGCCCGGACATGGCGCCGAGGATGAAGTTGGTGGTCCCGTTGACGATCCCGCTCACCGCCTGCACCCGGTCCGCCGCCAGCGCTTCCCGCAGCGTGCGGATGACGGGCACGCCGCCACACACCGCGCCCTCGAACGCCAGGTCCACGCCCGCCGCCGCGGCCGCCGCGAAGAGCGCCTCTCCCCGCGCGGACAAGAGCGCCTTGTTGGCCGTCACCACCTGCTTGCGCGCGCGGATGGCGGCAGACACGTGCTCGAACGCCGCCTCCACCCCGCCCATGAGCTCCACCACCACGTGCACGTCCGGGTCCGCGAGCACGCGCGCGTAGTCCGTGGTGACCAGCGGCGCCACGTCCCCGGGCCCCCGCGCCTTCTGCGCGTCCCGCACCAGCACGTGGCGCACCCGCACCCGCGCCCCGAGCCGCCGCTGGATGTCCTCGGCATGGGCGGTGAGGATCTGGAAGGCCCCCTGGCCCACGTTCCCGAGCCCGAGCAGCGCAACGCCCATCTCCCTCACGGCGCTGCCGCCTTGAGTTCGTACGAGGAGAGCTCCACCAGCGTCTGGGGAATGCGTTGTCCGTCCTTGCGCTCGGCCTCCACGCGGATCCGCACCAGCCCTACGCCGGCGGCGAAGGTGAGCTCGTTGACGAGCGTGGTGCTGGCGTCCACGGGGTTGCGCCCCTCGACCTGCACGCAGTCCGGGAAGACGCCGGCGGGCACCTCGCAGCGGCCGCCGGAGCTCACCACCTGGTACCGCTCCACGGAGGAGACGGACACCACGTTGGTCCAGGCGTTCCCGCTCTCCACCGGGTTCTTCAGCAGGTAGCGCTTGTCGTCCCGCACCCCCCAGGGATCTGCCACGAGCCGCCCCCCGGCGCTGTCCACGAAGTAGCCCTGGTCGGTTCGGAGGATCTTCACCTCGTGCGTGCGCTGCTCGCCGAGCATCCGCGCGCGGTAGGTCCACCGGTTGCCCACCGCGAGCGGGTAGTAGCTCTCCGCCGAGGCCTTGCCCATCCTGACTTCGTCCGGGTCCACCCGCTTCACGCAGGCGGGAGCGCAGAGGACGGCGGCGGCGAGGGAGAGTGCTCGGAGAACGGGGCGCATGGGCCCATGGCATAGCGCGGACCGGGCCGCCCGGGCAGTTCCCGGTCAGCGCCTCGGGCGGCGGCGGAGATCGTCGAGCGCTTGACCGGCCGCCTCGCGGATGGCCGGGAGATCGTGTCCCCGGGAGACGGTGAAGAGCCATGCCTCGGCCTCCTCGCCGCCGAGCTCCCCCAGCGCAAAGACGATCTCCCGGAGGAACGTGGGTTCCTTGTGCCGGCCGAGATCGATGAGCACCGGGACGGCCTGCTTCTCCCGCATCTCCACGAGGGCGCCCATGGCCCGGCGCACCTGCGCGCCGTCCGTGGACCGCAGCCGCTCGAGCAGCCCCGGCACCGCGAGCGCGCTCTTGCGCTCCGCCAGGACCTGGAGTGCGTATTCGCGCACCCGCCCGTCCCCGTCCTGGAGCTGCGCGGCCAGGTCAGCGTCCGGGCGCGTGCGCGCGCGCAGCAGCAGGTCGGCGGAGGCCACCACGGACTCGAGGGCCCGGTCCAGGGAGAGCTGGAGCGCCTCGCGGCGAAGCTCGAGCGCATCTCCCGTCACCTGCGCCTCGCCCACGCCCACGAGCTCGTCGTGGAGGCTCTCGTCTCCCAGCGGGGTCTCCACCTGGAGGCGCGCGCCGGTCTCGGCCCACGTCCCCTCGCGCGGCTTCCGGACGGCCTCGCGGGTGTAGCCCAGCTCGAGCGAGAGCCGGGCGCCCCGCTCCATCACCCGCGAGTCCGGCGGCTCGGTGAAGCGCCCGCTCTCGCGCAACTTGAGGACCAGACGCTGGCGAACGGCCGCAGCGTCCAGGCCGAGCGCCACGTTTCCCTGGAGCGTCTCTCCCGAGATCTCCACGGAGGCGAGCGTGTGGCGCGGAGGCCGGGAGCAGGACGCCCCGGCCCCGAGCAGGAGCACCAGCCCCACGCGCGACAGCCACCCACCCATCCGAGCGCTCGTCAGCCCGCGTCCCCGGACCCGGACGCAGCCGGAGGCTCGGGAGGTGCCACGGGCGCAGCGGGCGCGGCCTCGGCAGCAGGAGAGGCGGCCTGGCCGGGCGAACCGTCGGCGCCCGGCGCAGCCACCGCCCCCTCTGCCCCGGGCGTGCCCTCGGGCTTCTGTCCACGGCCGCGGCGGCCACGGCGGCGGCGGCGCCGGCGGCGGCGCGGCTCACCGTTGGGACCCACCTCGCCCGGCGTGCCGGGAGCGGCATCGGCACCGGCCTCGGCTTCCCCCTCGTCCCCGTCGTCGTCGGCCTCGCCGTCGTCGTCCGAGTCCGAGGCAGCGGCAGTCACCCCGGCGTCCGTGGAGGCAGCCGGCGCAGCGACTTCTGCAGGGGCGGAGGCGGCAGGCTCGGAGGCCTCGTCCTCCCCGTCCGCCTGCTGCGCCCCCTTCTCACCCTGGGACGGCTCTGCGCGCGGGTCGGACTCGAGCTCGCGCTCGCGGGCGCGGACCTCGCGGCGGTGCGCCGCCTCGTCCCCTTCCTGCTTCACCTGCTCGAAGAACCGCTCGTCCAGTTCGAACAGCTCCACCACCTGGACCGTCACGCCGGTCTTCGCCTCGATGAACTTCTCCGCGAGCGCCTCGCCGCCCCACACGAGCGCGAGCGCGCCCTGGGCCTGCGCCTCGCTGCGCGCGTCCCCGCGGACGTCCGCGGGGGTGAGCAGCAGTCCCACCTGCGCCGCGTAGTGGCCCATGTCACGCCGAAGATCTTGAACGCTCTTGCGGTCCACGGCGCCCGAGCCCCGCACCATGCGGATGGCGTAGCGGAGCTCGAGGCTGCCTTCCCGCTTGCGCGCCGTCAGGAGCGGACCGTGCGGGTTGCGCTTGGCGACCTTGAGGTCCCGGAAGTGGAACGCGTGGAGCATCTTCACGCAGGCCTTCTCGAAGGCGAACGCCTCGAGCGCCGCCAGCCGCGTGCGGACCACCCGCACCATGGCGCGCCGCCCGTCCCTTCCCGCCTGCTTGAGGGCCTGCACCACCGTGACGTCCTCGGACACCTCCGCGGCAGCGGGAGCCACCGCGGCGGCTGCCGCGCCCCGGAGCAGGAGCCGGCCATTCTCGAAGGGCAGCCCGAGCACCTCGGCGAAGACGGCCTGGATCTCCCCCGGTCCGACCGACGCGGCAGACTCCGGGGACTCCCACGTGAGCAGGCCGGTGTCCTTCGCGAGGACGAACTGCGGGCGGCGGCCCGAGTCGATCTTTCGCTGGTTGTCCTCTGCGAGCGCGGTGAGCAGCTGCGTCTCCGAGTACTGGTCGGACGCCAGCTCCTTCGCCCGGGCACGCTCCAGGACCTCGGACGCCTTGAGGCCGTTCTGCTCGGACAGCACCTCCACGCATACCTCGGGCGCCGGCGGGTACCTGCGCCGCCCGCCCCGCCGGTCCTCTTCCTCCTCCTCGCGCCGGCGCCGCTTCTCGCCGCGGCCGGCTGCCCGCGCGTTCTCCGAGCGCGGCTCCGGGTGGCGCTCCGGCGGCCGGTAGGGCGGGAGATCCTCTTCCGGGTTGGGCACGGGCACGCCGGTCACCGCGAGCGCCGCGGTGTCCTCGGCAATGCCCCAGTCCACGAGCGCGAAGGTGTCCTGCGCCGTGACCACGAGCTTCCGGTCCTTGTTGCGCCGCGCCATGGCGGCGAGCCGGGAGAGCATGGTCTGCTCCGGCATCTTGCCGACGTGGGACAGGAGGTTCTGGGAGATGGACTGCTGGGTGATTTCGCCGACGTGCAGCGGGCGCCCGGCGCTCTCGAGCACGCGGAGCGCGGCTTCATAGAAAGTCATTGAGGTTTTCCGAGGGAATTCAGTTATTTGAATGGTCCCAGACGGCCGACGCACCCTATGCCCCCCCTTCCCTCCTTGTCAACGCGAACGGGCGCCCTCCAGCTGAGGGTGGGGAGGCGTTGGGTGGGAGAGGGCGAGGTGCCCGCGCGGGACCGCGTGGGGCTGGAGCTGCACGGCGTGGATCTCCTCGCCGGTGCGGGGGACGAGTTCCTCGTGCCGGTGCTCGAGGAATGGATGAACGCGGTCCAGAGACTCGTGGGCGGTCGGCGGTGGGCCGGCGTGGCCTTTCCCGGGGCGGGCTTCACCGTGGCCCTCGAGCGTGTCCGGGACGAGGTGCGCTGGCACCGTGTGCCGGACGCAGGTCCGCCGGTCGCACTCTCCCCCGTGACCCTGGAGCTCGGGGAGCTCCGAGGCGCCCTGCTCACGGGCACGGGCGCGCTGGGGCAGGTGTTGGCGAACGCTCCGCGCCACCGCGAGGAGGCGGAGGCGCTCTCGGCTGCACGCATGGCCCTCGCCGCGGCACGCGCACGCCCCACCCGCCCGCTCCGCGCAAGGCGCTGGTCCCGCGAGGCGCGGGCGCGGGCCGGGAGCATCTCCCTGTCGCTGTCCCTCTTGCCCGAGCGCGGTCAGCTCCGCGACGGGGACGAGGGCTCGCTGTCGGCACTCTCCGCCCGCGTCCGGGTGGATGCGGGACGAGGCGCGCCGCTGGCGTGCTGGGAGGGCGTGAGCGGGCTGCGCGCGGCCGAGGCGCTGCTCGAGGTGGGCGTGTCCCTGGTCGGGGGGACGCGGCGCGTGACGCTCCTTCCCGCGCTCGAGTGGAGACGCGGCACGCTGCACGCTGCTGCTCGGGAGATCCCCCTGCCCGGCCCGGACCTGGCGCGCGCCGCACTGGACGTGGCGCACCAGCTGGCTGCCCTGCTCGTCGAGTTCCACCCGCCGGCGTCGTCTCACCCGGCGGTCGCCACGCTCCTCTCTCGCTCCACGGAGGCGCTCGCCCGCCTCTCGCCGCCCCGTGAGCCCCAGGCGGACGCAACCGGGAATGCCCCGACGCGACCGTCGCCCCGGCCGCGTCGGGAGGGTAAGCCCGTCGCCCCGGCCGGCGCGCAGCTGAAGAAGCTCGCCTTCGTGCGGACGTGGATCCACGCCCCCACGCCTCTGCGCGCGCGCGGCCTGCTCCGACTTTCCGCGCGCGCGCTGTTGGTCGTCTCCCCCCTCGGGCTCGAGCGGCTCACCCTCACCGGCGAACGGTGCTGGTGGCTCGCGGCCACCGGCGTGGGGATCGACACCGCGGGGCGGCGCGCCGTGGTCTCCACGGGCGGAGGGCGCCTGGTCGGGATGCAGCAACTGCCGGCGCGCGAGGCGGGTTGGCTCCGCGTGCCCGCACCGCTCGTTCCGGGGGGCGAGCTGTGCACCTTCGGTGGGAGCTGGTGCGTCGTCGCCGAGGGACGAGGGGTGAGCGGGCTGTGCGGGGCGACGGGCCGCGAGCTCTGGCGCCTTCCGCTCCGGGGCCGTGGATGGCTGGCGCCCGGACCTCGGGGCGCGTGGCTCTCGTCGGACACGGGGGCGCTGCTGCTGCTCGCCCCGGACACCGGGGCCGTCCTCGCCGCGCACGACGCGGGGCTCCCCTACGCCGGCGCGCCCACCCTCCATCGCGCCCATCTCTCCGCGGTCGCCAGCGGGCTCACCCGCACGGTGCTGACGGTGGTGGACGCGGCGACCGGGGCGCTCCGCCTTCGGACGTCGCTCGCGCTCGGAAAAGCCAGCCCCGCGCTCGCCGTGGGCCGGCGTTGGTACGTCTCGGGCGAGCGGGCGGGCGAGGCGCGCCTCGTGTCCCTGTCGCAGAAAGGCGAGGTCGCGTGGGACCGCGCGCTGCCGGGTGCGGGCCCCTGGTCGCTTGCCGCGGCAGGAAGCTGCGTCCTCGCGGCGAACCCGGCGGGGGCCGCCCTGCGCGTGAAGGCGGATGGCCAGGTGGCATGGACGTCCGGTTCAGGGGTACCGGACGTCGCGCCTTCCGCGCTGCCGCCGCTCGTCACCCGCGGGGTGATCTTCGCGTTCGGTCCGGAGATCCGTGCGCTGGACGTCCGCACGGGCGAGCCGCTCGCCCGCTGCGCGCTCGAGGCCCCCGTGCAGGCGGCCGTCACGGATGGGCAGCTCGGGCTCTTCGTGCTGGACGAGTCAGGCCGGCTCAGCGCGTGGCGGCTGCGCGGCCACCTCGCGGCCCTCGGCCCGTGAGCCCCGCTCAAGATGCGTCGCGTAATCGGAATAGACGCACCTTGAGCTGATCGTGGGCGATCATCCCGGGCATGGGCAAGCGAGGAGTCCGGACGAAGGAGCCGCAGCGGGACCAGGGGTGGTTGT
>JBDLRJ010000138.1:0-3315 GCA_039800145.1 Pseudomonadota bacterium
TGCAGGAGCACAACGATCTGCACGGGCAGGGCTCACTGGACACCTCGCTCTCGTGGCTCGCGGTGAAGGTGTCCCAGGTGGTCAACGGCCGCGGCCCGCTCGGGCGCCTCGGCGGAGACGACTTCGTGCTGCTGCTCGCGGGGGTGCCTCTTCCGGATGCCCTGCGGATGGCGGAGGAGGTGCGCCGGGCGGCAGCGCGCACCCTGCACGCCAGCCCCTTCGGCGATTACCGCCTCACGCTCTCGGTGGGGGTGGCGGCGCTGCGGCCCTCCGAGCCGTGGGGCAACCTCCTGGACGCGGCGGAGCGCGCGCTGGTCCGCGCGAAGCAGGCCGGGCGGGACACCGTGGCACTGCGGTAGCGTCGCCCAAGCGTGAGAGAGAGCCGGTTCATACAGGGCGGAGACTCGGTGCTGGGGCTGCTGCGCGAGGTGGGCGAGCACGGCTACGCGCTGTATCGGGGCACGCACGAGGGGGGCTTCTCCCGCGTGTCCCTCCCGGAGCGCGTCACCGCCGCCGCGGCGAGGGGCAACGTGGTGGCCGCGGCCGGGGCGCGCACGCTGCACTGGAGCGACGACGGGGGCCGGACGGTGGAGGCGCTGCGGTTGCCGGTGCTGCCGCGCCACCTCGGCGCGGAGCTCCCGGTGACGGACCTGCTGCTGCAAGAACATTCCGTGCTCGCCTGCGCGGGAGACGCGGTGTACCGGCTCGAGCCGGACGAGTCGTGGACGCGCATCGGGCTTCCGGGGGCGGCGGTGGACGGGCGCATGCCGGAGTTGCTCGTGCGCCTGCACGCGGCAGGGGGGCGGCTGTACGCGCGCTCCACGCAGTACCGCGTCTACGCACTGGCCGCGGGCGAGGCGAGCCTCTACCGGGTGGACCCCGCGCCCCACGTGCCGCCGGGCATGGTGGGGCTGCTGCCGTTCGCGGTGCTCGTGGACGGGACGCTGGCGTTCGAGGTGTACGGGGCCACGCAGCTGCTCCGGCCGGACGGCGGCCGCGGCCTGCGGGTGCGCGCGGGGGGATGGGCCTGGCGGCGGTGGCTCGGGCGGCTGCTGGGCGGACCGCTCTCCAGCGTCTCGCCGGTGGTGCAGGACGTGTCCCCCTGTCCCTGGGACGGCGAGGCGCTGCTGCGCGCCACCGAGGGGCGCCTGGAGGAGAGCACCGTGAACGGCGACCTCGTGCGCATGCCGGCGCGCGCGGGCTTCCGCCCGCTGCAGGTGGAGCCCTCGTGTGGCTGGGTGTACGCCGGCGGGCTGTCGCACGGCGAGGTGCACGGCGTGGCGGTGGGGCCGGGGACCGAGTTGAAGACGCTCCGCGTGGAGGGGTGATGAGGCCCATCTACCTGGACCACAACGCCACCACGCCGCTGCTGCCCGAGGTGGTGGAGGCGATGCTCCCGTACCTGGGCGCGGAGTTCGGGAACCCGTCGAGCGGGCACGCGTATGGCCGGCGCGCGCGGGCCGCGGTGGACGAGGCACGCGGACGCGTCGCGGCGCTGCTCGGGTGTGATGCCGGGGAGATCCTCTTCACGTCCGGTGGAACGGAGGCGAACAACCTCGCCATCCGGGGCGCAGTGGCGGCGCAGGGGAAGCGGCGCCACGTCGTCACGAGCTCCATCGAGCACCCCGCCACGCGCATGCCCTGCGCCTGGCTGGAGTCTCACGGCTACCGGGTGACGTGCCTCGGCGTGGACGGGGAGGGACGCGTGCGAGCCACGGAGGCGCTCGGGGCGTTCAGCGGAGAGACCGCGCTTCTCACGGTGATGCATTCCAACAACGAGACCGGCGTCCTGCAGCCCGTCGCCGAGCTCGCGAAGGGGGCAAGGGCCGCCGGCGCTCTGGTGCACGTGGACGCCGCGCAGTCCCTCGGAAAGGTCCCGGTGCAGGTGGACGCGCTGGGCGCAGACCTGCTCTCCGTGGCCGGACACAAGCTGTACGCCCCCAAGGGGATTGGTGCCCTCTACGTGCGTGCCGGAACGCCGCTGTCGCCCCTGCTGCTGGGGGCAGGACAGGAGCGTGGGCTTCGCCCCGGCACGGAGAACGTCGCCTCCATCGTCGCACTGGGGGCGGCGTGCGAGGCGGTGCAGCGGGACCTCGAGGTCGCGGCAGCGCGGACGGGCCGGCTGCGGGAGCTTCTCTGGGAGCTGCTGCGGGCGCGCGTCCCGGGGCTCGCGCTGAACGGACACGCCGAGCACCGGCTGCCCAACACCTTGAACGTGCGCTTCCCGCGGACATCGGGCACCGCGCTGCTCGACGCCGCCCCGGAGGTGGCCGCCTCCACCGGCTCGGCGTGCCATGCCGGCCACGAGAACGCCTCGGGCGTCCTGCTCGCCATGGGGGTGGCGCCCTGCGAGGCACTCGGCTCGGTGCGTCTCACGCTCGGACGCGGGACGACCGAGGAGGAAGTGCGGAGCGCCGCCGCCGTGCTCGCCCGCGCCTGGGCAGTGCTCACGGGGGACTCGGGCGTCCGCTGACGTCGACTCGCGCTTCACCCACGGCGGCACGGGACGGGCCACCTGTCCCGGCGCCTCCTGTCGGGCTCGCTCCCGGACTGCCCCGCCGGGGGAAGCTCGGGCACCTCACTCTGCGGAAGTTGCTACCACTCGGGTGGAATCAATTTCTGCAGAGTGGACCCGAGCACGGTCCCCGGGCGAGCCCGCGGTGCTGCTCACTCGCGGAGCGTCGCCTCCCACTCGCCGAGCAGGACCGCGAGCGACTTCCGCTTCGCCGAGGAGAGCCCCGCGACCGCGGCGGCCTCGGTGCGGCCCAGCGCCCTGCGCGCCCTCCACAGGATGCGCCTTCCGGCCGGCGTCAGGGTCAGTTCCACCAACCGCCGGTGGATGGGGTGCGGCACGCGCCGGAGCCAACCGCGCGTCTCGAGTGACGCCACCGACGACGCCACGCTCTGGGCCGCGAGTCCCACGCGCCGGGCCAACTCGGCGGTGCTGATTCCCGGGGCCGCCGCGACCTCCTCCAGCTGCTGCACCTGGGAGCGCCCCACGCCCAGCGGGCGAAGCGCCGCCTCGCGCCGTGCCGCGAGCCGCTGAGCCACCTGCTCGAGCCGCACGCCGAGCGCTGGCCCCCCGCGCACCGCCTGCTTCCTCCGAGCCGCCATGGTTGAGCGCTCCTTTCTTGCAACAGCTTTCTGTGAGGTCACAGGCACCTGTTATGTCACAGGTTTCTGTTCAACGCTGCCGTCCCGAGCGACCCGAGCGACCCGAGCGACCCGAGCGACCCGAGCGACCCGAGCGACCCGAGCGACCCGAGCGACCCGAGCGACCCGAGCGACCCGAGCGACCCGAGCGACCCGAGCGAC
>JBDLRJ010000139.1:0-24709 GCA_039800145.1 Pseudomonadota bacterium
GACGCCGTTGAGCACGTAGCGCGTCTCGTCCGAGGAGATGGCGAAGGAGGTCTTCTTGATCATCTCCAGCAGGGTGTTGCCCGGCACGCGCACCAGCGGGGCGTTCTCTTCCTTCGGCAGCCGCGGGTACTCCTCGGGCGCCATGCCGACGATCTTGAAGTGCGCAGAGCCCGAGACGATCTCCGCGTAGTTGTTGGGCAGCTTCCGGACGGTGAGCGTGGCCTCGGGCAGGTTGTTGACGATGTCCAGCGCGTACTTGGCCGACAGCGTCAGCGCGCCGGGCTTCGTCACCTCGGCCGGGTGCTCGCTCACGATGCCGATGTCCATGTCGAACGCGGTGACCGTGATGCCACCCTTCGCCGCCGTGACGAGCACGTTGGCCAGGATGGGCATGGTGGTCTTGCGCTCGACGATGCCCTGGGCGCGGTAGAGGGCCTTCTTCAGTTCGTCTGCGGCGATGCGGAATTCCATGCGCGGCGCTCCCTCCGGTTCGGCGTCTGGGAAAGGGCCGCGGTCGTACCCGCTGCGCCGCCCCCCGTCAACGCGCCTTCGCGGACACCCGCAGGCCGTCCGGCCCGGTGGACACGTGGTAGGAGCCTGGGCCGCGCCATGTCCTCCCGCCTCCTGCTGCCCCTCGCCATGACCCTGCCCCTGCTCGGCTGCACCCACGCTTCCCGCACCGGCCACGGCCCGGGGCACGGCCACGCGCACGGCGGACACGCCCCCGCGGCCATGCCGCACCGGTTCGAAGATCCCCAGCGGTGGTCCGCCGTGTTCGACGACCCGGCGCGGGACGCCTGGCAGAAGCCGACCGAGGTGGTGGAGGCGCTCTCTCTGCGGCCGACCGACGTGGTGGCGGACGTGGGGGCCGGCACCGGCTACTTCTCGGTGCGCCTCGCCCGCGCCGTGCCCCGGGGGCGCGTCTACGCCGTGGACCTGGAGCCCGCCATGGTGCACCACGTGGAGCACCGCGCCCGCGAGGCGGGGCTCGGGAACGTGCGCGGCGTGGTGGCCACCGCCGCCTCCCCGAAGCTCCCGGAGAAGGTGGACCTGGTGCTCATCGTGGACACCTACCACCACCTCGAGGACCGGCTCGCCTGGTTCGACGCGCTCCGCGAGCAACTCCGCCCCGGCGGCCGCGTGGCCATCGTGGACTTCACCATGGACTCGCCGCACGGCCCGCCGCCCGAGCACCGCGTCTCGGACGACCAGGTGAAGGCGGAGATGGTGGCCGCCGGCTACCCCACCGTCACCGAGCCCCTGCGGCTGCCGCACCAGTACCTGCTGGTCTTCTCGCCGGAGCGCCGGCGGTAGCGCGGCCGCCGCGTGTCCGCGGGCCGGTTTTTCGGCCTTGCGTTCGCTTGGATACCCTGTGCATATGCATGCAACCACATGCATACCGCACGCATCGGCGTCTTCGGCGCCTCCGGCTACTCGGGGATGGAGCTCACGCGGCTGCTCGCCGTCCACCCCCACGCGCAGGTGACGTTCCTGGCCTCCGAGCGGTTCGTGGGGCAGTCCGTGGCGGACTTCACCGGGGTGACGGGCCCGGTGGGGGCGCTCGCGTACGTGGGGTTCGAGGAGGCGAAGGCCGCGGCGCGCGGCTGTGACGCGGTGCTGCTCGCCACGCCGGCGGAGGCGTCGCTTTCGCTCACCCCGGCCCTGCTCGAGCAGGGGGTGAAGGTGGTGGACGTGTCCGGGGCCTTCCGCCTCCGGGACGCGGGCGTCTTCGAGAAGGCCTATGGCCACGCCGCACCCCCGGCCGCCCTGCAGGCGCGCGCGGTGTACGGGCTGACGGAGCTCTGCCGCGACCAGGTGAAGGGCGCCCAGCTCGTGGCCAACCCCGGCTGCTACCCCACCGCCGCCACGCTGCCGCTGTGGCCGCTGCTGGAAGCGGGGCTGCTCGAGAAGGAGCTCATCGTCTCGGCGGCGTCCGGCGCCTCCGGTGCGGGGCGCAAGGCCACCGAGGCCTACTCGCTCGTGGAGCTGCACGACGACGTGAAGGCCTACAAGGTCCTGTCCCACCAGCACACGCCGGAGATTGCCCAGTCGCTGCGGCGCGCGGCGGGCGCGGAGGTGGACCTCACCTTCACGCCGCACCTGCTGCCCCTCCCCCGCGGCATCCTCTCCACGGCCTACGGGCGTCTCACGCGCGCGGCCACCGCGGCGGAGCTCACCCAGCTGCTCCGCACCCGCTACGCGGGCGAGCCGTTCATCCAGGTCCACGACACGCCCGAGCGAGTCTCCCTGCACGGCGTGGTGGGCACCAACACGTGCGCCATGGGCCTTGCCTGCGAGCCGCGGGCCGGGGGCCGCGTGGTGGTGGTGTCCGCCATCGACAACCTGGTGAAGGGAGCGGCGGGGCAGGCCCTGCAGAACCTCAACCTCGCGCTCGGGCTGCCGGAGACGGCGGGCCTGCAGCAGCTGCGGCGGTTCCACTGATGAAGACGCCCACGGGGTTCCGGTTCTCCGGCGTGGCGTGCGGCATCAAGCCGCAGCGCAAGGATCTCGCCCTCGTCTACAGCGAGGTGCCGGCCGCCTGCGCGGGCGTGGTGACGGTGAACGCCGCGCGTGCAGCCCCCTGCAACGACGCGGCGGCGCGGCTGCCGCTGGACGGGGTGCAGGCGCTGGTCCTCAACTCCGGCAACGCCAACGCGCTCACCGGCAGCGCGGGGATGGAGGCGGTGGCCGAGGTGCACGCGGCCGCGGCGAAGGCGCTGTCGCTCGAGCCTTCCCAGGTGGTGTCCGCGTCCACGGGCGTCATCGGGGTGAGGCTGCCCACGCAGAAGCTGGTGTCGGCCATGCCCGCGCTGGCGGCCAACCTGCGGGAGGACCCGCTGCACGCCGCGGAAGCCATCATGACCACGGACACGCGGCCCAAGATGGCGCACCGCGTGGTGCGGCTGTCCGGCGTGCCGGTGACGCTCGCGGCGCTGGCCAAGGGCAGCGGCATGGTGGCCCCGCAGCTGGCCACGGTGCTGGCCACGCTGGTGACGGACGCGGCCATCACCAAGGAGCGGCTGCAGGCGGCGGTGAAGCTCGCGTGCGACGTGACGTTCAACCGCCTCACGGTGGACAACGACATGAGCACCAACGACTGCGTGCTCGCGCTGGCCAACGGGCTCGCGGGCAACGCGCCCGTCACCGGGCCGGGGCCGGACGAGGCGGCCTTCGTGGAGGCGGTGCGCTCGCTCTTCGAGGAGCTGGCGCGCGAGGTGGCGGCGGACGGTGAAGGGTCCACCAAGCGCATCGAGGTGCGGGTGACGGAGGCCCCCTCGGAGCACGTGGCGGAGGACATTGCCCGCGCGGTGGCGGGCAGCGCGCTGGTGAAGGCGGCGGTGTTCGGCGCGGACCCCAACTGGGGGCGCATCCTCGCCACCGTGGGGGCGCGCGTGGGCGGCCAGGGCATCCGCGGCGTCAACCCGTACCACGCGGCCGTCTCCATCCAGGGCATCTCCGTCTACGACGGGGCGCCCACGGAGCTGGACCGGACGGGGCTGCGGGCGCGGATGCGCGAGCCCGAGGTGCGGGTGGAGGTGGCCCTGCGCGCGGGCACGGCCGCCGCGCACGCGTGGGGGTGCGATCTCTCGTACGACTACGTGAAGATCAACGCCGACTACACCTCGCTCATCGTGGAGCGGCCGGAGGGGGGCGTGGGCCGGGACGACCGGTTCGCCAACTACAGCCCGGCCTTCAAGGTGACGACGCTGGTGCAGGCGCTCTCGTACATCGGACGCTTCAAGGGGCAGCGCTGCGTCATCCAGTACGGCGGCCAGGCGATGACGCGCGAGTCGCTCAAGCGCACCTTCTGCGAGGACGTGCTGCTGCTGCGCAGCGTGGGGCTGCACCCCATCGTGGTGCACGGGGGCGGGCCGGACATCACGCGGGCGCTCGAGAAGCTGGGCACGGTGCCGGAGTTCATCGACGGGCAGCGGGTGACGAACGCCGCGGACCTGAAGGTGGTGGAGATGGTGCTCACCGGCTCCGTCAACACCGAGCTCGTGACGCTGCTCAACCAGAGCGGCGCCAACGCGGTGGGGCTGTCTGGCAAAGATGCGGCGCTGCTGCGCGCCCGCAAGGCGGTGCGCAGCGACGGCAAGGACCTGGGACAGGTGGGGGAACTGGTGGAGGTGAACCGCTCGCTGCTGGAGCTGCTGCTGCAGCAGGACTACGTCCCGGTCATCTCGCCGGTGGGGATGGGGCACAACGGGGACGGGTACAACCTGCCCGCGGACGAGGTGGCGGCGGGCGTGGCGGCGAGCCTCGGGGCGCAGAAGCTCATCTTCCTCGCGGACGTGCCGGGCCTGTTCGAGGGGGACGAGCTGCTCTCGGAGCTCACCGCGGAGCAGCTGCGGGAGAAGGTGAACGCCGGGGCGCTGTCCGACAAGGTGCAGGGCACCACGGCGGCCATCCTCAAGGCGGTCTCCGGCGGCGTGCCGGCGGTGCACGTCATCGACGGGCGGACGCCCCACAGCGTCATCGCCGAGCTGTTCACCGACAAGGGCGTGGGCACCATCGTCCGGGCGGAGGCGAAGTGATGGACCGCGAGGCCACGACGCGCAGGGCCCTCATCCGGCAGCTGCTGCGGACGGAGCGGGTGGGGACCCAGGAGGAGCTCGCGGCGCTGCTGGCGCGCAAGGGCGTGCTGGCAACGCAGGCCACGCTCTCGAGGGACCTCGCCCGCCTCCGCGCCCGGAGGGTGACGCTGCCGGAAGGCGGCAGCATGTACGAACTTGCAGACGACGCCCGGGGCCCCGCGGCGGTGGGCGGCACGGACGCGCTCGGGGAGCTGCGCGGGCTCATCTCGGGGGTGGAGCACAACGGCTCGCTGGTGGTGGTCTTCACCACGCCCGGTGCGGCCTCCGCGGTGGCCATGGCCATTGACCGGGCGCGGATGCCGGAGGTGCTCGCCACCATCGCCGGGGACGACACCATCTTCGTGGCCCCCGCCCGCAAGGTCTCCTCGCAGTCCCTCCTCAAGCTGCTCCAGTCCCTCTGGACGAACAAGAAGACAGGAACCCACTGATGCTCGCCAAGACCGCCGCGGCCGGCAGCACCGGCCTCCACCCGGACGTGCTGGCCATGTCCACCAGCCTGGACCAGGACCTGCACATGGTCCGCGAAGACCTGTGCGGCAGCATGGCGCACCTGGCCATGCTCGCCCGGCAGAAGCTCATCCCCGCCGAGGCAGCGGCCGCGCTGAAGGGCGGCCTGCAGCAGCTGGCGCGCGAGGCGCTCGCGGGCACGCTGCAGCTGCCGCGCGAGGAGGACGTGCACATGGCGGTGGAGGCGGAGCTCGGCAAGCGCGTGGGCGCGGCCTCGGGCTTCCTGCACACCGCGCGCTCGCGCAACGACCAGGTGGCGACCGACCTGCGCCTCCACGTCCGCGAGCGCTGCGCGGAAGCGGTGGACGCGCTGCTCGGGCTCATCTCCGCGCTCTGCGACCGCGCGGAGGCGGAGCAGGACACGCTGATGCCGTCCTACACCCACCGCCAGCGCGCGCAGCCCATCTCCGCGGCCTACTGGCTGCTGGGCACCGCGGCGCAGCTGCAGCGGGACGTGGAGGGCTTCGGCTGGGCGCACCGCGGGGCAAGCGCGCTGCCGCTCGGCGTGGGGGCCATTGCCGGGAGCTCGCTCCCCATCGACCGGGAGTTCACGCGCGCGCTGCTCCGCTTCGACCGGCTCACCCTCAACGGGCTGGACACCGTGGGGGACCGGGACTTCATGCTGGACTACCTCTACGCGGCGTCCCGCTTCCTGCTCCACGCGGGCCGGCTCGGGACGGACGTCATCGACTACAGCTCGCGCGAGTTCGGCTTCGTGGAGCTGGACGGGGAGATTGCCTGCGGCAGCAGCATGATGCCGCAGAAGAAGAACCCGGACGTGTTCGAGCTGGTGCGCGGCAAGGGCGGCCCGCAGGTGGGGGACCTGGTCTCCCTGCTCGTCACGGTGAAGGGGCTGCCGGGCGGCTACAACAGGGATCTCCAGGAGGACCGCCGCCCGCTGCTGGACACCGGCGCGCGCGTGCGCACCGTCACCTCCACGCTGCTGCTGGCGCTGCCGCGCATCCGCTTCAACGTGGAGCGCTGCTTCGCGGCACTGAAGGCGGACGCCACGCAGGCGACCGACCTGGCCGAGGCGCTCGTGGCACGCGGGATGCCCTTCCGCGAGGCCTACAAGAAGGTGGGCGCCCTGGTGCGCGCCTCCCAGGAGCGCGGCGTGGCCTTGAACGACCTTGCACCGGCGGACGCGCGGACGGTGGACGGCTGCTTCACCGACGACGTCATGGCCTCCGCGAAGGTGGCCGGCAGCGTGGCGCGCAAGTCCACCTTCGGCAGCACCGGCCCCACGTCCATCAAGGCCCAGCTGGAGATGCTGCGCGCGTTCGTCGCGCGCACGCGCGCGGAGTGGGCCTCGGCCCCCCGCCTGGAGACGCTGCTCGCAGAGCTCATGGAGACCCCCCTGTGAAACGAGACTTCCTGTACCTGAAGGACCTGTCCCTCCCCGAGCACGAGGCGCTCTACGCGCGCGCGGTACAGCTGAAGGCGGAGCGCCGCGCCGGCAAGGTGCACACCACGCTGCACGGCAAGACGCTGGCGTGCGTGTTCGAGAAGTCCTCCACGCGCACGCGGCTGTCTTTTGAAGCAGCCATGGTGCAGCTGGGCGGCCACGCCATCACGCTGAACGCGGGGGACTCGCAGATTGCCCGCGGCGAGCCGGTGGAGGACACCGCGCGCGTCACCTCGAGCTACGTGGACGCGGTCATGTACCGGACGTTCGGGGACGACCGGCTGCTGAAGTTCGCGAAGCATTCCCGCGTGCCGGTCATCAACGGCCTGTCGGACGGGGCGCACCCGGTGCAGCTGCTCGCGGACTTGATGACGGTGCGCGAGCGGCTGGCCGGTCCCCTCTCCTCCCGCGTGGTGGCCTGGGTGGGCGACGGCTCGTCCAACATGGCGCGCAGCTGGGTGGAGGCCGCGGGGCTCTTCGGTTTCGAGCTTCGCGTGGCGGCGCCGGAAGGCTACCGGCCGCCCGAGGACGAGGTGAAGGCGGCGGGCGGGCGCGTGCACGTCATGGCCTCTCCCGAGGAGGCCGTGGCCGGGGCGGACGTGGTGAACACGGACGTCTGGACGTCCATGGGGCAGGAGAAGGAGTCCGCGGCCCGCTTGAGTGCGTTCCGGGGATTCTGCGTGGACGGACCGCTGTTCGCCCGCGCGGCGCCCACCGCCATCGTGCTGCACTGCCTGCCTGCCCACCGCGGAGAGGAAATCTCCGCGGACGTCATCAACCACCCGCGGTCCGCCATCTTCGAGCAGGCGGAGAACCGCATGCACGCCCAGAAGGCGCTGCTGGAAAAGCTGCTGCTGCCGTAGAGAGGAAACACCCATGCCCCGCCGCCCAGACATCCAGAAGGTCTTCCTCATCGGCTCCGGCCCCATCGTCATCGGGCAGGCGTGCGAGTTCGACTACTCCGGCACCCAGGCCGTGAAGGCGCTGCGCGCCGAGGGCGTGGAGGTGGTGCTGCTCAACGGCAACCCGGCCACCGTCATGACGGACCCGGAGTTCGCCAACCGCACCTACATCGAGCCCATCACGGTGGAGGCGGCCGAGCGCATCATCGCGGAGGAGAAGCCGGACGCGCTCCTGCCCACCATGGGCGGCCAGACGGCGCTGAACCTGGCCAAGGCGCTCGCGGAGGCGGGCATCCTGGAGAAGTACGGCGTCAAGCTCATCGGGGCGTCGCTCGAGGCCATCAACAAGGCCGAGGACCGGCAGCTGTTCAAGGCGGCCATGGAGAAGATTGGCGTCCCCATGGCGAGGTCCGCCTACGTGGACTCCATGGCGGGGGCGCTGAAGGCGCTGGAGGACATTGGCTTCCCGGCCATCATCCGTCCCTCCTTCACGCTCGGGGGCACGGGCGGCGGCATCGCGCGGACGCGCGAGGAGTTCGTGGCCATCTGTGAGCACGGGCTGCGGGCGAGCCCCAACTCCACGCTGCTCATCGAGGAGTCGCTGCTGGGGTGGAAGGAGTACGAGCTCGAGGTCATCCGCGACACGGCGGACAACGCGCTCATTATCTGCTCCATCGAGAACTTCGATCCCATGGGGGTGCACACGGGGGACAGCATCACCGTGGCCCCGGCGCAGACGCTGACGGACAAGGAGTACCAGCAGCTGCGGACCGCCAGCCTGCGCATCATCCGGGAAATCGGCGTGGACACGGGTGGCAGCAACATCCAGTTCGCCGTGAACCCGAAGGACGGGCGCTACATCGTCATCGAGATGAACCCGCGCGTGAGCCGCTCCTCCGCGCTCGCGTCCAAGGCCACCGGGTACCCCATTGCGAAGGTGGCCGCGAAGCTCGCCCTGGGCTTCACGCTGGACGAGCTGAAGAACGACATCACGCGGGACACCACCGCCTGCTTCGAGCCGACGCTCGACTACGTGGTGGTGAAGATTCCCCGCTTCAACTTCGAGAAGTTCCCCGGCGCGGACCGCACCCTCACCACCTCCATGCGCAGCGTGGGCGAGGTGATGGCCATGGGGCGCACCTTCGAGGAGGCCTACTTCAAGGCCATCCGCTCCATGGAGGTGGACCGCCAGCAGCTCGCGCAGCTGGACTACCCGGCGGACGCGGCGGAGAAGCGGGCCGCGCTGGAGAAGGGGCTGCGCGTGCCGCAGCCGGAGCGGCCCTGGCACCTGGTGGAGGCGTTCCGCACCGGGATGTCCGTGGAGGCGGTGCAGGGGCTGACGGACATGGACCCCTGGTTCCTCGAGCGCGTGCAGCGCGTGGTGCGGTACGGGGAGGGGCTGCGCGGCCAGGCGCTCGCGTCGCTGTCCGACACCCAGCTGCGGCAGGCGAAGCGGTACGGGCTCTCGGACCAGCAGCTGGGGCAGCTGCTCGGCTGCAGCGAGCACGAGGTCCGCGCCCACCGCCACGGGCGCGGCATCCGGCCCGTCTACAAGCGCGTGGACACCTGCGCCGCGGAGTTCGAGGCCTACACGCCGTACCTCTACTCCACGTACGAGCAGCAGGACGAGGCGCCGCCCACGGACCGGCAGAAGGTGCTCATCCTGGGCAGCGGCCCGGTGCGGATTGGGCAGGGGGTGGAGTTCGACTACTGCTGCGTCCACGCCTGCTTCGCGCTGCGCGAGGCGGGCTTCGAGACGGTGATGGTCAACTGCAACCCGGAGACCGTCTCCACGGACTACGACACGTCGGACCGCCTCTACTTCGAGCCGCTGACGCTGGAGGACGTGCTGGAGATTGCGCACCGCGAGAAGCCGCTGGGTGCCATCGTCCAGATGGGCGGGCAGACGCCGCTGAAGCTGTGCCGCGCGCTGGAGAAGGCGGGCGTGCCCATCCTCGGCACCACGCCGGACGCCATTGACCGCGCGGAGGACCGCGAGCGCTTCGCCGAGGTGCTGACGAAGCTGAAGCTGCGCCAGCCGGAGAACGGCGTGGCGCGCAGCCCGGACGAGGCGGTGAAGGTGGCGGAGTCCATTGGCTACCCGGTGATGGTGCGGCCGTCCTACGTGCTGGGCGGGCGGGCCATGGAGGTGGTGCGGGACCGCGAGTCGCTGCAGCGGTACATGCGCGAGGCGGTGCGCGCCTCCCCGGAGCACCCGGTGCTGGTGGACCGCTTCCTCTCCAACGCGGTGGAGGTGGACGTGGACCTGGTGGCGGACCGCACCGGCGCGGTCCGCATGGGCGGGGTGCTCGAGCACGTGGAGGAGGCGGGCGTGCACTCCGGCGACGCGGCCTGCACGCTGCCGCCCTACTCGCTCCCGGCGGACGTGGTGGAGGAGATGAAGGCGCAGGCGGCGGTCCTCGCGCGGGAGCTCGGCGTGGTGGGGCTGATGAACGTGCAGTTCGCGGTGCAGGACGGGCGCGTCTTCATCCTGGAGGTGAACCCGCGCGCCTCGCGCACGGTGCCGTTCATCAGCAAGGCCACGGGCATCCCCCTGGCGCGCGTGGCGGCCCTCTGCATGGCGGGCAAGACGCTGGCCGAGCTGGGGCTTCCGCCCGAGCACGTGCCGGCCAACGTGGCGGTGAAGGAGTCCGTCTTCCCCTTCGCGCGCTTCAACGTCTCGGACGTCATCCTCGGCCCCGAGATGAAGAGCACCGGCGAGGTGATGGGACTGGCGGAGGACTTCGCCAGCGCCTTCGCCAAGTCGCAGCTCGCCGCCGGGATGCAGCTGCCGCGCAGCGGCACGGTGTTCATCTCCGTGCGGGACGCGGACAAGTCGGCCGTGGCCCCGCTGGCCGAAAGACTCCACGCCATGGGCTACCAGCTGGTGGCCACCACCGGCACCGCCGCGGTGCTGAAGCAGTGGGGCATCCCGGTGGAGACGGTGCGCAAGGTGCTGGACGGCAGCCCGCACGTGGTGGACCTCATCTCCGCGGGGAAGGTGCAGCTGGTGCTCAACACCACGGAAGGGAAGCAGGCGGTGTCGGACAGCTACAGCCTGCGCCGCGAGGCGCTGCTGCGCGGGGTGCCGTACTACACCACCGTGCGCGCCGCGCAGATGCTGGTGGCGGCGCTCGGCAAGATGCGCCGCGAGGGCGGGCTCGGCGTGGTGGCGCTGCAGCAGCACCTCGCGGGCGTGGAGCGCGTGAAGGCGCGGCTCGGGGGCTGACGCCCGGACCACGCAGCGCGCGGGTTTCTCCTCCGGCTGCTCGCGCTGCAACCGCAGGTAGTCCTCGGTGAGCACCCGCGGCACGCGCCGGGCGAAGCCCTCGTGGATGCCCTTCGCGTTCTCCGCGTCCCGCCGCCGCACCACGGCCGAGCAGGCCGTCATGTCCAGCGCCGTCATCCCGTTCTACGGGTGGAGGAACGAGCCGTATCCCGGGAAATGGGCAGGCATGGGGCGGGGCTGCTTACTCGCGCGCGCAGACCGGGCAGCTAAGGTCGCCCTTGCCCGTGAACCCCGCCACGAGAGAGTCCACTTTCGCCGGCATCCGCTTCACCGTGCCCGAGGGCCAGGTCGAGACCGCGGACACCGTGGAGCAGTTCCCGTCGCTCCTGGTGCCCCACTTCCCGCCCACCCACGAGTGGTTCCGCAGGTACGTGCACGCGGACGGGCACCACCTCACGCTCTTCGCCTGGGACGGGCTGCCGCGCGACCGCGGCCCCATGGTGGCGGAGGCCCGCTGGGAGGTGACGGTGGACCACCGCACTGCGCAGGTGTCGCTGGCCACCACCTTCTTCCGGGTGAAGCAGCGGGTGCTGGTGGCGCACGTGGAGGGGCCACGCCCGGCCTCGCGGCGCTACCTGCTGTACACGGACCTCGAGGACACGGCCGCCTTCGAGCGGCTCCTCTCCAGCATCCGCTTCGTGCCGCCGGCCTGAGGCCCGGTCCTCACCCCGGCTGGACGATGCCGTTCTTCACGCCCCACATCACCAGCGCGGTGGTGGTGGTGACGCCGGCCAGGTGCATCATCTGGTTCTTGTGGTACTCGACGGTGCGCTGCGAGATGCCGAGCACTTCGCCCGCCGCCCGCGCGCTCAGCCCCTGCGCGAGCAGCTTGAGCACCTCCTTCTGCCGGCTCGTCAGCGACGCGGGGAGCGAGGCGCTCGGGGCCGCCTCCCCGGCAATGGCGCGCGCGAGCGCATCCGGGCCGTAGCCGGAGACGAAGCCCCGGTTCTCCGCCGCGGCCTGCACCGCGCGCTGGAGATCTCCCGCCGCGGACGTCTTGAGCACGAACCCGATGCCACCCGCCTGCACCGCCCGCTGCAGGTACGTGGGCTCCGAGTGCATGGTGAGGAAGACGCCGCGCGCGCTGCAGCCGCGTGCGCGCAGCTCCTTGAACGCCTCGGTGCTGTCCTCGTCCCCGAGCGTGATGTCCATCACCAGGATGTCCGGGGCATGCTGCAGCGCGGCGCGTTTCAGCTCCGCGGCGGTCCGCACGCTCTCGCGCAGGTCGCAGTGTTCCTCCAGAAGTCGGGCGAGCCCGTCTGCCACCAGCTGGTGGTCCTCGGCGAGCACGACGGTGGGCCTGGGTGCAGCACTCATGCGGTTGCCTCCTTGCGGTCCTGAGCATCCCACGGAATCCAGGCGACGACTTCCGTCCCTTCGCCCGGCGTGGATTCCACGTCCAGCTCTCCCCCGAGCGCGCGCACCCGCTCGCGCATGCTGCGCAGCCCCAGCCCCGGCCCGTCCGCCCTTGGCACGAAGCCCGCGCCGTCGTCCCGGATGGCCACCTGCAGCCCCTTCTCCTGCTCGCCGAGGAAGACGCGCACCTGCTTCGCCCCGGCGTGGCGGCGCGCGTTGCGCAGCGACTCCTGCACCACGCGGTAGGCGCACAGCGACACGGGGGCCGGCAGCGCGGAGGGCAGCGGGCCGGACTCCACCACCGCGGCGATGCCCGCCGCTTCCCCGAAGCGGTGGCACTCGGCGCGCACGGCGGCGAGCAAGCCCAGCTTCTCCAGGGTGGCAGGGTGGAGGCTGTAGGCCACCTGGGACAGGTCTTTCCCCAGCTGCTTGAGCTCCCGGTCCGCGGCCGCCCGGTCCTCGTCCGACAGCTGGGAGCGGCCCGTCATCATGCTGAGCCAGGCCACGCGCTGGGAGAGATCGTCGTGCAGCTCGCGGGCGATGCGCGCCCGCTCCTCTTCCTGCACGCGCAGCACCTGCTCGGCGAGCTTGCGGTTGGCGGCCTCCGCGCGCGCCTGGCGCTTCTGGCTCCGCATCAGCAGCACGATGAGGACCGACTGGCCGCCGAGCACCAGCAGCCCCACGAGCGCGTAGGGACGCACGCGCTGCCAGAGGGAGGGCTCGCGGAAGTGGATCTCCACCGAGGAGGGCAGCAGCAGCTCGGGGATGTTGAAGCGGTCCAGCACCCGCGCGTCGAACTGCAGCGGCCCGGAGGCCACCGGTGGCAGCTTCCGGGGGGCCTGTCCGCGCAGCAGCCGCGCCGCCTCGAGTCCCGCCTGGTGTCCCAGCTCGCGGGCCGGCAGCGGGATGACGCCGAGCACCCCCTTGCCCAGCTGGTAGTCGTACCCGCCCATCACCGGGACGGGGGAGACCTCCAGCACCTTGTCCAGCGCGTCGTCGAACTCGTACTGCACCCCGTCCGCGTCCACCGAGAGCGTCCCGAACACCACCAGGCTGCGGGGGGGAAGGTTGCGGATGCGCTCGAGGATGGCCGGCAACGACATGCCGCTCGTGTGCTGGACCCGGCCCTCGGGCACCACCGGCGCCATGTCCCTCTCCACCTTCTCGCCGAAGTACCTCTCGTGCGGCGCCGAGCCCAGCACCACGAGGACGTCCCGCAGCAGGCCCGGCCGGTTCACGGTCTCGACGAACTGGTTCTTCCCGGGCCTCATGGTGAGCAGCCCGTCCCTCGGGCCGAGCTCGAGGTCATCTGCGGCCGTCTCGAGCATCCCCGTGATGAGCACGGGCACCTCGGGGAACAGCGCGGCGCGGTGCTCGAGCGCGAAGCGCGCCGCCGGACGCCCCAGCGGCAGCATGAGGTCCGGGGGGCGGTCCGAGAAGAGCGCGTGGACGTAGTCCGCCATGGGGGCGCCGGCCTCGTCGTTCCCGGTGCGGGCGAACTCCACCGACGTCTCGTAGAACTCCACCGGCCGGTCCACCGCCTTCACCAGCGAGGCACGGAACGAGGAGGCCACCACGTGCCACGGGGCGAAGTTGGCCCCGTAGGATTTCACCAGCAGCACGCGGTACGGCTTGGCCTTGGGCTGCGCGTGCGCGGGCGCCGGGACGAGCCCCGCCCCCATGCTGCAGGCGAGCAGCAGGGCGACGGACCAGCGGAGGAGGGATGCGGGGGCGGCCATGGCGACGGGTGGCATATCAACCCCGAGGCAGGAGCGGAGATGCCAGGGGCTCGCCACCGCCCCGGCCTCAAGACACCGCGCGCAGCTCCCTCGCCTGGGCCGGCAGGCGCACGCCGGCCGAGAGCAGCGCCTCCACGAGCGCCTTCTGCAGCTCGCCCGTCGCAGGTCCGCTGTCCGCCACGCCCGTCCAGGGGCGCACGGCCAGCTGCACGCCGCCGTCCGTGAGCGCGTCCACGCCGATGCCCGGCTCGAACTCCGCGAGTACCCGCGGGTTGGCCCGCACCACGTCCCGCGCCACCGCCAGCGCGGCGGTGAGGTCCGTGCCGTAGGGCACGACCACCTTCACGTCCAGCTGCCGGGTGACGCCGTGGTTGTGGAGGATTTCGCCCACGAGCTTGCGGTTGGGAATCACCACGCGCGAGCGGTCCCCGTGGGACAGCGTGGTGCTGAACAGCTGGATGTTCTCCACCACGCCCTCCACCCCGACGATCTTGATGTACTCGCCCACGCGGAAGGGCTTGGTGAAGATGAGCGTCAGCCCCGCGGCCGCGTTGCCGAGCACCCCCTGCAGCGCCAGCGCCACGCCCGCACCGGCCACGCCCACGCCGGCAATGAGTGGCAACAATTCCACGCCCAGGTTCTGCAGCGCCATCACCGCGAAGAGCGCGAGCACCACCGTGCGCACGACCTTCACCAGCAGGTCGCGCACGGGCGGCTCGAGCTCGAAGCGCTGCAGCCCCTTCAGCGCCACGCCTGCCACCGAGCGGCTGACGAAGACGCCCACCGCCATCATGGCGAGGGCGACGAGCAGCTTCGGCCCGAAGGCGACGGCGTGCTGCACGAGGGTGTTCTTCAGCGTGGCGAGGGTCTCGAGGTTGCGGTCCATGGAAAGGGTTCCATAGGACGTCCCTGCGGCGCGCACATCTTCGCAAAACTTCGTGTTGCGTCGGTGTGCCGCCACCCACTCCATCCCGGCTCGCCCGCTTCGGCCGCCCAACGGGCGAGCACGTCCCCAAGGCCCAACCTCCGAATACCGTGGAACTACCCGTTGCGTGCACCCAGCCGTCCGGGTGCCAGTTCCTCCACGAGCCGGGAGGCGGCGTGTCCCAGCCGACCCTCCCGGAAATACAACCGGGGCTCGAAGGCGTGGGTGTTCGCCGTCCGGAGCGGCACCAGCTCCTTGCGCTTGAGCTCCTCCCGGATGAGCCACTCGGGCAGCCAGCCGAACCCCAGCCCCCTCAGGATGGCCGCCTTCTTGGCGTGGAAGTCCGGGAGCTGCACGGTGGACTGCCGGTCCAACTGCGCGGTGGAGAGTTGGAGCCTCGGGTCACTGCCGCGCACGGTGACGAGCACGTGCTCGGACAGCTGCTTTCGCGCCAGGCGCTTTCGCCCCCGGGCGAGCGCGTGCCGGCGGTGCGCCACCAGCCGCGCCTTGAGCTTCGGGAGCTTCACCACGCGCAGCCCGTCCAACTTCGAGGGCAGCACGGAGATCATCAGGTCCGCCTGGCTGGCCTCGAACCGCCGCTCCACGTCCTCGAGTGACGCCACGTCCACCCGCACCCGCGTGGGAGCGCCCTCCGCCTTGAGCGCGCGCACCACGTCCAGCACCGGCTCCGGCGGGAAGACCACGTCGAACACCAGGTCCAGCGACGGCTCCCAGCCAGACTGGAGTTCTGCGCAGGTGGCCTCGAGCCCCGCCTCGGCCTCCAGCAATTTCCGACAATGCACCAGCACCTGCTCGCCGGCGGCCGTGAGCTTCATCCGGTAGCCGCGCCGGTCCAGCAGCTCCAGCCCCGTCTGCGTCTCCAGCTGGTTGAGCCCGTACAGCACCGCCGTGTGGACCTTGTGCAGCAGCCTCCCCGCGCCCTGCAACGTCCCGGTCCGCGCAAGGGCATCCAACGAACGAGCCTGCTCCAAGGTGACATTCATGGACGCACATTGTGCATGAAGTGCACAATGTTGGGCAAAAAGTTGCGATTTCATGGACGGGCGAGGGGGGGCAGGGTGCCGGGCCATGGACATCCCGTACGTTCGAGGCCAGGTCGCGAAGCAGGCCCACGTCTCCCTCCCGGAGGGGACGGTGGAGGAGGAGTACGCGCGCAACGGGTTCTTCGGCCGCTACGCGCACCTGTACCGGCGCCACGCCCCGGTGGGCTGGAGCCGGCTGGAAGGGCCGCTGCGACCGCGAGCGTACGACACGCGGAAGGCACAGCTGCCAGGCGGCGCAGATTGGACCGCCGCGCGCGTGCCGCTGCTCGGCAACGGCGACGTGCGCCTGTCCCTGGCGGGCGTGGACGCCCCCACCCCGTGGCTGTTCCGCAACGCGGACGCGGACGAGCTGCTCTTCGTACACCTCGGCGCCGGCCGGCTGGAGACGGACTTCGGCTCGCTCGCGTACGGACCGGGGGACTACCTGCTGTTGCCCCGCGGCGTGGCCTACCGGCTGTGCCCCAGCTCGCCGTCACGCCTGCTGGTCATGGAGGCGTCCAGTGAAATCACCCTCCCGGACAAGGGGATGCTCGGCCAGCACGCGCTGTTCGATCCGGCGGTCCTGGAGGTGCCCTCCCCGGTGGAGGGCTCCACGCTGCAGCCCGGCCCCACCGGCGAATTCGAGGTCCGCATCCAGCGCTGCGGGGAGCTCTCCCACGCGTTCTACCGGCACAACCCGCACGACGTGTTGGGCTGGAAGGGCACGCTCGCCCCGCTGCGGCTGAACGTGCGGGACATCCGGCCGGTGTCGAGCGACCGGTACCACCTGCCGCCATCCGCCCACACCACCTTCCTGATGCGCAACGCCGTGGTGTGCAGCTTCCTGCCGAGGCCGCTCGAGAACGGGGACCCGGCAGCGCTGAAGGTGCCGTTTTTCCACTCCAACATCGACTTCGACGAGGTCCTCTTCTACCACTCGGGCGAGTTCTTCAGCCGGCCGGGCATGGCCCCGGGGCTGCTCACCTTCCACCCGCAGGGCATCCAGCACGGGCCGCAGCCCGGCGCCTCCGAGCGTGCCGGCCGCGCCACCCGCACCGAGGAGGTCGCCGTGATGCTGGACACCCGCAACCCGCTGCACCCCACCCCGTTCGCCAACGCGACGGAACTCACCGACTACTGGAGGAGCTGGCAGTGAACGACCCAAACCCGACCAATCCCTGCGGCCTGTACGGAATCGACTTCATCGAGTTCGTCTCGCCGGAACCCGCGAAGCTCGACGTGCTCTTCAAGGCCTTCGGCTTCAGCCGGACGATGCAGCACGAAAACCGCCCGGTGGACCTCTACCGCCAGGGGGACATCACGCTGCTCGTGAACAGGGACCCCGCGGGCTTCGCCGCCCGCTTCGGAGCGCTGCACGGCCCGTCCATCTGCAGCATGGGCTGGCGCGTCCGTGACGCCGCCGCGGCCCTCGCCGCAGCAACCTCGCGCGGGGGCACCGCGGGCACCGGGGACCATCAAGGGGATGGGCGCGCGCTCCCAGCGGTGCGGGGCATCGGGGACAGCCTCGTCTACTTCGTGGAGGGTTTTGCCCGCGCAGACCACTGGGGCCGGCTCGGCTTCGTCCCCCTGGAGCTCCCGGACCGAGTTCCGGCGAAGGGCTTCACCGCCGTCGATCACCTCACCCACAACGTGGAGAAGGGGACCCTCGGGCGGTGGGCCTCCTTCTACAAGGAAGTATTCGGCTTCACCGAGGTCCGGTACTTCGACATCCGCGGGGCGAAGACGGGGCTCACCTCCCATGCGCTGCGCAGCCCGTGCGGGAGCTTCTGCATTCCCATCAACGAGGCGGACGAGGCGAAGAGCCAGGTCAACGAGTACCTCAGGGAGTACAACGGCCCCGGCATCCAGCACCTCGCGTTCCTCACCGAGGACCTCCTCGGGAGCCTGCAGGCCCTGGAGGGCAGCCCCATCCAGGTGCTGGACATGGACGACGCGTACTACGCGTCCGTGTTCGACCGCGTCCCCAACGTGGTGGAGGACAAGGCGGAGATCCGCCGCCGCAACGTGCTCGTGGACGGGGACGCCGAGGGCTACCTCCTTCAAATCTTCACGAAGAACCTGGTGGGCCCCATCTTCATCGAGCTCATCCAGCGGCGGAACCACCTCAGCTTCGGCGAGGGAAATTTCGGCGCGCTGTTCCGCAGCATCGAGCGGGAGCAGGCCAGGCGCGGCGTGTTCGACATGCCCTGACGGCTCACGGTTGGGGTGAGCGCCGCTGCAGCGCGGCCCGGTAGGCCTCCACCAGCCGCGCCTCCTTCCGGAGAATGGCGTCCACCCACGCGTCTCCGTACACGGCGCGGGATTCAGACGCGCGCCCGAACCGCTCCACGTCCTCGGCAGCGTGCCGCCGCGCCCGGCGGAGGTCCGGCGTGTCCGGGATTCCCGTGGCGCGCGCCTCGGCTGCGGCGTTCTCCAGCTCGGAGAGGATGGCCTTCGCCGCGAGGAGCCGCGAGCGCTCGGCGAGGACGGACCAGGCCCGTTCCCGGATGACGAGCGCACGCTCGAGCGACAGCCCCTCGGACCGGGCCCCGTCGTGCAACTCACCCGCGGCCTTCTCCACCCCGGCCCGCTTCTCCTCGAGGGAAGAGTCCACCCCTTCGAGCAGGCGCGTCTCGGGGCCCACCGAACGCAGCTCCCACCGCCTCCACGCCTCCAACTCTTCCGGCGTGGGCGGCTCGAGTCCCGAGACGGGGACTTCCACCGGCTTCGGCATCTCCGCCTTCGGCGGGGTGGCTTCGACCGCGGGAACCACGGGCGGCGCAGCCGGTGCCTCCGGAGACGCAGTCGGCTCCGCGGGACGCGGCAGCGGCGTGAAGGGCACCAGGCTCGACGTGGACGGCGTGTCCCTGCAGCCCACGGCGAGGAGCATCAGCAGGACGACCGGCAGGGGCCTCGGGTGGAAGTGGTCCATATTTTCGGAGCCGCGACACTTCACTGGTACACCGTCGCAGGGGGGTTCACCAATGAAGCGCTGCATCCGCACAGGGGCCGTGCTCGCTGCTGGCTGGCTGGCCGCCTGCGTCACCGGGACGTCACCGCTGCAGCCGGAAGGACAGGCGTCCCTGGTCGCGACACCCTCTCCACCCCGAGCGAGCCGACTCGCCCCCCCGCACGCGGGGCCCCGCCCCCTTCCCACCGCCGGTCCCCCCGCTCGTCCCCGGGCCTCCCGCCGTTCCTGGCCCCCCTGCCCCACCGGCATTCACTGGGGAGCGAGTGCCGTAGCGGCGCTCCTGCGTCACGAGGAGAGCGAACCCGTCAGACGCGCGGGTCCACCACCGCTCTCGGCCCATCACCGCGCGCGAGCCGCTGCAGCCGGTGAGCCGTTGCTCCTTCCGCGCCCATAGGGCCGACAGCTTCGGCGCGCTTCTCCGAGAGTCGCAGCGCTCGCCGTTGGAGCGCGCCCTGGCCCCCTCCCACCGTGTTCCGTGAAACGCGAGGCCGCTTCGCGACTTCGCGCTGCGACCGCCTCGTCAACGCTTCAGGCGCCGGGACGTCGTGGAGCCCATCCCCCGACTTTCATTTTCGTATTCGCGGGACCGAGGCTGGCCCGTGAGCCGCACGCATCCGGGGACCGTACGGGGTACCTGGCGGTGACCGAGCGCGTTGGCGCGGCCTGTGCACTGGAACTTGCCGCCCTCCTTTTGTACGTCCGCGCACTCTGCACAGCGCTCCAGAGAGCGTGTCGGACTGTGCCGAGGAGACCTGGAAACGCAGCCTCGACAGGCGACGGCCCCGGAGGGCCCTGCGGATTCCGCAAGGTGGTTTCCCAGACGAGGCGCTGGATGCCCGCACCGCATTTGAACGGGGCAACAGCGCCTCCTGGCTGGACGCTGGTTGCGGTTCGCGCGCGTGCGTCTTGAGGGAACGTCCGTGTTCGACAGGACTTCGGAGTTGGGCGTTCGACGCCCGAACGCCCCGGGCGCCCTGGCGGGGGCCACGGCCTGGCGGGGCTGCGGCTCGCGAAGCCGCCGCATTCGAGGGGCGCTCCCCTTCCCCTGCGGCTGGCTCACCTCGCGATGGACCGGCTCAGCTGCGACCAGCGGGCTTCAGCAGCGCGGATGTGCTGGCCACGCGTGCCCCTGCGCGATGCGCCGGGCGCGCCCGCCCGATTCACCGCTGCGTCGAAGACGTCCGCCGCGGCGGGCACGTGGCCCCGTGACTCCGCAGGTGGGGCCTCTCCCGGACGGGCGGCCCACGTCACCGGTCCGCCTCCGAGCCGCCCACCCAGCTGCGCCACGGCGCTCACCGCAGTGAACCGGTTCAACACCGACCGGGACGGCGGCGAGGGTTGAACGCCTCGACCGTCCACCCCGCCGGGGGCAGCGGCGTGCCGCCTACTTCACCGCGCCGTAGAACGGCTCGGCCGCGGTGGGCACGCGCAGCACCCCGGCCTGCTTCGTGGCAGGGAGCGTCACCTCGTACACCTGGTCCGCACCGCCCGCGTCCGAGCCGAACGCCAGCTGCGTGGGGGACAAGAACGTGGGGAAGCTGTCGTTCGCGAACGCGTCCTGGCCGGCGTGGTCCGTCACCTGGGTCACCTGCCCGCCGCTCAACGGCGCCGTGAAGATGCGCGTGACGTTGCTCGCCACCCGCGCGTCGAAGGCCACCGCCTGGCCGTCCGGGGACACCACCACGCGGTTCACGATGGAGAGCGCCTCGTTCCCGAGCGAACTCCGGAGCGTCGTGGGCTGCCCCGTGGACAGCTGGAGGGACTCCACCTGCGTCAGGTTCCCGAGCGAGTTCCCCGCCGGCACCACGAGCGCGCTCCCGTCCGGCATCCACGACGGCGCGCCGTACGCCAACGAGCCCTGCGGAGACACCTGCGTGAAACCCGACCCGTCCACCTGCACCGTGCCCACGCGCGCCACCCCGCCCTGCTCGAAGGTGAACGCCACGGTGCTCCCGTCCGGCGAGAAGACCGGGTAGCGGAAGCCGCCGTACGTGCCATCGCTGTCCAGCAGCACCGAGGAGGTCGCCCCGGACTGCACCGCCACTCGGCGCAGGGACGTGGTCCCCGCCTCGACGTGCACGTACACCGCAGACTTCCCGTCCGGGGAGAGCGCCGGGTGGCGGTTGCCGCCGTCCCGCGTGAGCGCCATCACCGACTGCGTGTCCGAGGCATTGGCCACGTACAGGTCCCGCGTGTCCGGGCGGACGAAGACGTACCCGGCCGAGAAGGTGATGGGCCCCACCCCGCCGCCGCCCCCGTCGTCTTCGAGCGGGATGCAGGCGTTGAGGGCGAGGGCTGAAATCAACAGGGAACGCAGGGACGTGCGGAGGGTCATGGACTGGGGGAAGGACGGCCTGGAGGTGGGATCATTCAACCGGCGGCGCCGCGGGACGGGTGCGCAGCCGGGCGAGCTCGTTTCGACACGAGTTGCAGGGTTGAAGGTTCTTGCGGTCCGCGTCCGAGGGCTGGGCCGTGGCGTACATCACGCACCGCGCGTCCTCGCAGAAGGACAGTCCCACCAGGTGCCCGGCGTGGTGCACCGCCTCGCACTGCAGGCGCCGCTTCATCCCCTCCACGTCCACGCCCTGGCGCAACCGGAACACGGAGACGACCGCCACGCGGGACTCGCGCTCGGCCTCGCCCACCACGAAGGGGCTGTCGGGCACGAACAGGTCCACGTCGCACACCCCCAGCACCCGCTGGCCCGGCGCCGCCATTCCCTGCAACCGCCTCAAGATGGCCACCGTGTGGTGCTGGCCCCGGTCCTTGTTGAAGGCGTACTTCACGTCCGGCAGCGCCTGCTTCGACACCACGGGACGGCAGCCCAGGGACTGGGTCAGCGGCCCCTCCAACTCCTTGAGCGTCGTGGCAGTGACACCGCCCACCGCCACCAGCAACACTTCCTTCTCGGTCATGTCCGCCCCCCGCGGGTGGGTGGTGGCTGGGGCGCAAGGATTCGAACCTTGATACTCAGAGTCAAAGTCTGATGTCCTGCCATTAGACGACGCCCCAATGTCGTGCCGGCCCTCTACAGGAGACCAGTCTAGGCCGAAGCCACCCCTCCACGGAACCGTGCAGTTGACCCGGACGTGGACGGCCCAACGTCAAGGCGTTTGACGGAAGCTTTCCCCCCGACGTGCCGAGAATCCGCCCATGACCCTGAAAATCCAGCGTGGCCGCCAGTTTGCCGGTGACACTTCCGCCGCCGTCCCCCTGTTTGATCCGAAGGGCAAGCCCGCCGGGTGGCTCCAGAAGGCCGCGGAAAGACTGGTGTCGCAGGACATCGTCCTCACGCTGCAGGGCAAGACGGGCGCCGTCACCCTGGCCACGGCCGAGGACTGGAAGGGGTTCCTCTCCGAGAACGTCCGCTCCGCAGCCCAGGCGCGCGGCTTCTCGGGGAAGTTCGGCGTCTCGTTCCAGGACTTCGTGGAGTTGGTGGATGACGCGGCCGCCTCCGGGGACAAGAACCTGACCCTGGACCTCACCCCCGGCAGCGCCCTGTGCACCGCGCTCTCGCTGGACAAGATGGACCGGGACTACGCCTCGAAGCTGACCGCGGGCGCCCCCGTGAAGCTCGAGGCCCCCGCGGGGCGCACCGCGGCAGAGCTCCAGCTGGCCGCAGCGCCCACCATCGGGCCGGACATCCTCGGGGCCCCGGTGACGGGCACCTGGGACCGGGACCGCGCCGAGCAGGAGTCCTGGGCGGACTTCAAGGTGGGCAACGGCGCCGGCCGCATCTTCCGGGACAACACCGGCCCCGCCCCGTTCGCGAAGTTGAAGGAGCCCTCGTGGCAGGACGCCGAGGCCATGGCGCTCGTGGAGCGCTTCCACATGCCGCTCCGCCTGGAGGTGGACACGGACACCCCCAAGAACCCGGATGGCACCTGGAATTTCCAGGACAACGACGAGATGTTCCGGGAGACCTACTTCGACGACAAGGCCCGCTCGCTCGAGCGCTCCGGCGCCTCCGTCCGCGCCCGCGTCCGGTTCGACAACAAGCCCCCCTACACCGTCCGCCGGGTCCTCGTGCAGGCGAAGGAGGGACGCGAGGTGGACCCCCAGACGGGCCGCTCGGTGGTGCGGAAGTTCGAGAAGCGCTGGGAGGGCACCTCCGTGGACGAGGCCGGGGCGCAGGCCGCGCTCATGTCCGGGCGTGACGGGGACCAGTTCCTCGCCGTCAGCCAGAAGCTCTACCAGCACGTGAAGGACGCGGCGACGCTGCCGCGGGACGGGCTGCTGCGGCTCGAGCCCCGCCACGTCGTCCTCCAGAAGCGCCGCCGCAGCCACATGCAGCTCGACGCGCTCGAGAACGTGAAGACGCGCGCAGACGGGCTCCAGAAGGAGGTGGATGCGCTCACCGCCGCGGGCAAGCCCATCCCCCCCGCGCTCCAGGCCTTCAAGGCGAAGGTGGACGGCCAGGTGGCCCTGCTCACCGAGACGCGCGAGCTGCTCAAGCGCCACGGCCAGTACATGCCCTCGGGCGAGTGCTTCATCATCTCCGCGGACCGCTACGCCGTGTACGACCCGGGCGCCCGCGCCACCCCGCCCTCGGACCTGGACGACGAGCAGGGACTGGTGGGCAAGGGGCTCCACGTGGAGGCCGAGTGGGACTCGGCCGCGTCGGATCCCTTCACGAAGGCGGTGGATGAAATCGACAAGAAGCTCGGTGCCAGCCCTGCGCCCACGAACGTGACGGAGCTCCAGGCGGACCGCGCCCGGCTCGAGGCCATCCGGGAGCTGTTCCGCCAGGACGTGGCGCAGACGGTGAAGACGCTCGAGGACCGGCTCCTGAAGGCGGGGCTCCAGCTGGACCCTGCCAAGAAGAGCAAGGACGAGCGCGCCCGCGACCTGATGTCCACCGCCACGGACCGCCCCGTCTACTGGCTCTGACCATGCCCACCCCCATCCGCCCCTCCGGCGTCTCGTCCTCCCCATCCACCCGCGCTCGGGGGCCCGCGCAGTTCCGCCCCGCCAGCTCCACCCGCGTGGACGTGAAGGAGGCCTCGGACGTGTGCGCGCTGCCGGGCGGCGCGTTCCTCGTGGTGGGAGACCTGTCCGACAGCGCCGGGCTGCTGCGCCCGGACGGCTCGCTCGAGCGGGTGAAGCTCCAGGGCGTGAAGAACCACCGGAGCGGGCTCGAGGGCGTGGCGTACGATCCGCTCAAGAAGCGCCTCTTCGTCTCCTCGGAAGAGAAGCGCGAGCTGCTCCGCTACGCGTTCGATCCCGCCTCCGGCAAGGCCACGCTCGAGAAGACGTTCCAGCTGGAGCTCGGGGGGAAGGCCAACAAGGGCGTGGAGGGGCTGGCCTGGCTCCCCGGCACCGCCTCCCCCACCGGCCGCCCCCAGCTGCTCGCCGCCCGCGAGGGCTCGCCCCGTGCCCTCTACCTCCTGGACGACTCCGGGAAGGGCAAGCCGCTGGAGGTGAAGCTGGACAAGGTGCTCGAGCAGGTGTGCCCGGACTTCTCGGGGCTCGCCGTAGACCCGCTGACCGGCCAGCTGTTCATCGCCTCGGACGAGGCCTCCACCGTGGCCGAGGTCGCCCTCGAGGGGACCGGCGCCCACCCGCGCGCCCGGCTGGTGCAGTCCTTCCCCCTCCGGGATGACCGCGGCAAGCCGCTCGAGCGCGTGGAGGGACTCGCCTTCGACGCTGCCGGGAACCTCCACGTGCTCCAGGAGAACAGCCGCCGCCTCTGGCGCCTGGAACGGCTGTAAAGCGGCCTGACATCCGCGCAGATGAACTGCGGCGCGGATCAGGCGAGAATGGTTTCACATCTTCCGCCCCTCGAAAGGCCCACCCCACCATGCCCGTCAACGACATCAACGCCCTGAAGAGCCGCTTCAACTCCGCCCTCCGCAACGGCGTCACCTCGCGCGAGGTGGAGTCGCTCATCAAGCTGGTGAAGGACGGCGGCGGCGTGACGACCAGTGAGCGCCGGCAGCTGCGCGAGCTCTTCATCGCCAACGGCGACAAGTTC
>JBDLRJ010000140.1:0-3119 GCA_039800145.1 Pseudomonadota bacterium
GCGAACGAGACGGCGGCCAACGGCCAGGACGCGGGCTGCTTCGACGTGGAGCTCTCGAAGTGGAAGCCCACGGTGGACGCGCTCGCCAAGCGGGTGCTGCAGGCCAAGGGGCGCGGGGACAAGAAGGACGCCGAGGCGATGAAGAAGGAGTTCGTGGACGACGGGAAGTCGGCCTGGGTGCAGCTGCACGGCGTCATCAAGGAGCGCTGGCTGCGGGCCCCGAAGGCCACGTTCGTCTACAGCGTGAAGCCGTGAGCGCGCGGTCCCTGGCGCTCTGGCTCGCCTGCGTCTCCGCGGTGGCGGGGGCGCAGGTGCGCAAGGACGTTCCAGAGCTCGGGCTGTCCGTCCCGGTGCCGAAGGGCTGGCAGGGGACGCTCGAGCAGGACCCGGGTGAGCCGCAGAGCTTCGCGGTGCAGCCCGTGGGGGCAGACGGGGTCGCGGGCGTGGCGCTGGTGCGCCAGCCTGCCCCGGTGCTGCCGGAAGGGACGACGCTGCGGCAGGCGTTCTCGCAGATGGCGCTGGAGTTGACGGCCGGGGCGCCGGTGAAGCCCGCGGGGCCGCCGGAGTTCTTCAAGGTGGAGGGGCGGGAAGCGGGGCGGCAGTACTTCCGGGGCGAGCAGGACGGGGCGCCCATGGAGCTGCACGTGGCGCTCTGGCCGGGGGCCGAGAGCTGGGTGGCCGCGGTGGGGGCGTGGAAGGTCTCGGACGCTGCCCGCATGCGGCCCGCGGTGGACGGGGTGGTGAAGGGGCTGAAGACACTGAAGGAGCCAGCCGTTGCGCCCGGGAGGACGGGGGCGCTCGCCGGGTGTTGGAACGAGGTGTACCGGAGCACCGGTGGGGTGGGCTCGGGCTACCGCGAGGCGACGTACACGTTCTCGGCGGATGGCCGCTACAGCCACCGCAGCATGGCGACCGTGGGCGCGGGCGGGATGAGCACCACGTCGCAGGACTCGGACGAGGGGCGCTGGACGCTGACCGGCGAGACGCTGCAGCTGCAGTCCGAGGGCGGCGAGACGGTGAAGCTGTCCGCGTCCGTGAAGGGCGGGCTGCTGGTGCTGGGCGGGCGGCGCTACGTGCCCTGCGGGAGGTAGAAGTTCGTGGCCGTCAGGGCCTGGCCGAAGCCGGGCAGCGGAAAGCCGGTGAGCAGCAGCTGCTCGGCGGTGATCCACTGGCCGGTGCCGTGCCAGGGATCCTGCACGAGGTAGCGCGTGGCCCCGTCCGCGAAGGGGCGCGCGTCCGTCAGGGCGAGGCAGTGGCCGAGCACGGTGAAGAGGACGTCCTCGCCGCGCTCTAGGCAGGCGCGCACGTTGGCGAGCCGCTGCTGCCGCACCGGGGGAGAGAGCCAGTCCAGGGAGACCTGCGTGTAGCCTTTGGAGGGCACCCCCGCGTTGACGGCCGCCGGCACCTCGCCGATCCGCCCGTAGACGATGCCGCTGCCGCCCGGGGCGTCCCGGTCCACGGCGACGCCGCCGAAGGCCTCGAGGATTTTCTTCTGTTCGCTGCCGGCGGCGCGGGCGGTGAGGGACCAGGCGTAGGTGGGATCCGCCTCTGCGCGGAGCAGCTGCGCGGAGGTGACGACGCAGGAGCCGCTCCAGCGCTGGGCGAGTCCTTCCGAGCGGGGGTTGGAGAGGTCCAGGTCCAGCGGGGAGGTGCGGTCCGAGAGCTCCGAGGCGGGCTTGCCGCGGATGGCGCGGGCGAAGCGCTCCACGGCGTCGAGCTTCGGGGCGTGGGAGGCGAAGGCCTTGAGGAGGAGGGCCTTCTCGAGCCCCGGCGCGCGGGCGCCCGCCTGGGAGAGCAGCGCGGAGAGGCGATGGAGGGTGGCGGCCGGGGTGGAGCGGAGGGCGGCGAGCAGGGACTGGACGTGGGTGGCCCCGAGCACGGGCTCGGAGGCCTCGGCGCGGCTGCCGCGGGTGACGGGGAGGGCGGCCTCGAGGGCGGCGAGCAGGGGCCGGGCCGCGGCGGAGGGGCCGGCGGCGCGGGCGGTTGCGAGGAGCTTCCGGCAGGCCTCCACGCGGGCCGTGGCAGGGAGGGCGGGCGCCTTCGGCGGGGCGGGGAAGGGACGGGCGGGGGTGGGGCCGGTGGTGCCGCGGGCGGTGGAGGACGCTCTCATGTCCTCATTTTCTGAGAATCCCCGGCCTGGATTCCGGGGCGGGATGTCAGGGTTGCTGACGTTTCAGCGGTCCCGGCGTCGGCTCCTGCGGAGGAGGGCGAGCAGGAGGAGGGGGGCGAGGGAGGGGGTGGGGGCGAGGGTGCAGCCGAGCACGCCGAGGACGGGTTCTGGGCTGGGCGGAGGCATGGAGGGCGGGCCCGCGTCCAGGGCGGGAGGGGCACCGGCGTCCTCGGGGGAGGGTTGGCCTGCGTCCGGGGGAGGTGGAGGGGGAGGGCCGGGCTGGCACTGGGCGTTGGCGCAGGCGAGGCCTGCGTCGGCGCAGTCGCTGGATTGGCGCGCGGTGCAGCCGGAGCCGGGGCAGGCGCCGCCTGAGCAGGCGTGGTCGACGCAGCCGCAGCCCTGGTCCGCGCAGGCCTTGGTTTCACCGGCGGTGCAGCCGGAGCCCTCGCACGCGCCGCCCTTGCAGGCGTGGTCGACGCAGCCGCAGCCGAAGGCGGCGCAGTCGTTGGTTTCCTTCTGGGTGCAGCCGGTGCCGGGGCAGAAGCCGCCGTTGCAGTCGCCGTTGGCGCAGTTGCAGCCGAAGCCGCCGCAGTCGGAGGTGTGCTGGGCGGAGCAGCCGGTGCCGGGGCAGAAGCCGCCGGAGCAGGCGTGGTCCACGCAGCCGCAGCCGTAGTTGGCGCAGGCGGAGGCCTCGCCGGTGGTGCAGTTGTCGGGGGTGAGGCCGCAGGGGCCGCCGCCGGGGCCGCCACCCCACCACTCCCAGTGCCAGGGTTCCGAGGGGACCGTGCGCTTGAAGCCGAAGGAGGCGCCGTGGGTGTTGAGCCAGTTGAGGACGCCGGGGGAGGAGGTGTTGAGGTCCAGGGCGTGGCCGGACTGGTGGTTGGAGTAGCCGGGCTTGGCGGCGAGGTTGCAGTTGTTGCAGGAGCAGTTGACGTAGCAGTTGTAGAGGTACTGCTGCTCGGACTGGGTGCGGAAGCCGGAGACGACGACGAGGTTGACGCCGGCGGCC
>JBDLRJ010000141.1:0-11428 GCA_039800145.1 Pseudomonadota bacterium
AGCGGCTCAAGGCCCACCCCTGGCCGGGCAACGTGCGAGAGCTGCGCAACGTGGTGCACCGCGCGCTGCTGCTCCGCCGCGGCCCCATGATCGACGTGGACGATCTCCACTTCGACGCCGCGGTCCACCCCGAGCTCGGCGTGACGCTGCCCGCGGCGGGAGGCGGGCTCACGCTGGAGCAGATGCTCGCGAAGGTGGAGCGGGAGATCATCGAGAACGCGCTCAAGCGCTTCCGCGACAACCGCGAGCGCGTGGCCCGCGAGCTGGGCATGTCCCGCTCCACGCTCTTCAAGAAGCTCAAGGACTGGGGCCTGACCCAGCGGGACGAACCCGAGGCGTAGATCCTTTTCGGCGGTGGCGCGTTGGGAGGGACATGCCCCCGCACGCCACCGCCGCCCTGCCCCCCGTCGAAGAGCTCTACCGCGCCCACCGCGCCCGCGCGCTCGCCATCGCCCGGCGGATCCTGAAAGACCCGGCCGAGGCGGAGGACCTCGTCCAGGAGGTGTTCAGCCGGCTGTGGAACGGGGAGCTGCCGTTCCACGGCCGCTCCTCCTGCGCCACGTGGCTCTACCGGGTGATGGTCAACCGCAGCATCAACGGGCTGCGGGCCCGGCGCCGCCGGGGGCGGCTCGAGCACGAGCCCTCGGGCGCCGGGGACCCGGAGGCCACCGCGGCGGCGCGCGAGCGGTGGCGCCAGGTGGCGGGGGTGCTCGGGCAGCTGTCCCCGCAGCACCGGGAGCTGCTGCTGCTCCGCGAGCTCCACGGCCTGTCGTACCCGGAGATCGCCGAGCGGCTCGGGCTCCCCGAGGGCACCGTGAAGAGCGCGCTCAGCCGCGCGAGGGACCGCCTGGAGGCCCTGCTGCCACCCTGAGTTGTCCCTTGCGGACCCCCGCACCCTCCCGGCACAGTCCCAGGACCGTGCTGTCCATCCCCCGCCTCTCCTGCCGGTACTGCGGCTCCAAGGTGCTCCAGCGCTCCCACGCGCGGGGGCTCGGCGAGCGGCTGCTGCGCGCCTTCACGAGCGTCCGCCCGTGGCGGTGTGATCACTGCAACCGCCGCCAGCTCAGCGGGCTGCGCCCCTCGCGGCGGGCGCTCAACGCCGCGGCCTCGCCGGAGGCCGCCGCCGAGGCCCCGCCCGCCACGCCGCCCAAGCGCAAGCGGCGCGGGAATGATCCGCTCGAGGCCCGCATCATCGCCCAGCGGCGCAAGAAGCAGCTGTGGGCCGCGGTGCTGGTGGTGGTGACGGGCGTGGGGCTGGGGCTCATGGTGGCGCGCTCCCCGTCCGCCCAGGGGTACGTGGGCGGCGCCCCGTGACGCCGGGGACCGGGCCCTCCCGCGCACCACTGCCGCGCCTGGACGCGGGGAAGCTCGTCGCGCTGACCGCCGCGCTCGGCATTTCCGCCTGGTTCTACCGCTCGCCGGCGCTCTACCCGCTCGCGCTGCTCGGCACCATGATGCACGAGTCCGGACATGCCGCGGCCACGTGGCTGGTGGGCGGGACCGTCGAGTCGGTGCGCATCGAGGTCAACACGGCCGGCCTGTGCCTCTCCTCCCTGCCCCCGTCCTTCTTCGGCAAGGTGCTCGTCTACTCCGGCGGGTACGTGGGCAACGCCGTGGCCGCCGCCGTGCTCGTGGTCCTCACGTGGCGGTTCCGCGCGCACCGGCTGGTGCTGTGGGGCATGGTGGCCTGGCTCGCGGTGATGGGGACGCTGCACGCCGGGACCTGGTTCACGCGCGGCTTCTGCCTGGGCACCGCCCTCGCCCTGGGCGCCGCGGCGCGCTGGCTGCCGGCCACCGGCGTGGCCTGGCTCAACCTCTTCATCGCCGGGTACTCGGTGGTGGATGCCGGCATGGGGCTCTGGCACGGCCCCTGGAGCAACGGCGTGGAGACGGACGCACAGCTCCTCTGGAAAGCGGCGTACGTCCCACCGCTGCTCTCCACCGTCGCCTGGACGCTGGCCTCGGGCGCCATCGTGGCCTGGGCGCTGTGGTACTCGGTCCGCGCCGATCGCGGCTGACGCAGGGGCCCTGCCTCACCGCCTCGGGCGCATCCTCCACGCGACGAAGTCCTGCACCGAGCCCTGCGCGAAGACCGGGCTCTCGGCCCGCTCGCGCCCGAGCGTGCTCACCGGGACGTCCCCGTAGTGGTGGCCCGGGAGCAGCGGCGTCTCGGCCGGCAGCGCCCCGAGCACCCCGGTGAGCGAGCGGTGCAGCGCCTCCGCGTCCCCGCCGCCCAGGTCACACCGCCCGCACGCCCCCACGAAGAGCGTGTCCCCCGAGACGAGCCCGGCCTCCGTCCAGACGCACTGGCTGCCCGGGGTGTGGCCCGGCGTGTGGAGCAGCGTGGCCGCCCAGCCGTCCCACCCCACCCGGTCCCCGGACGCCACGGCATGCAGCGCGTCACCGGCCATCCGGCGGAGCTCCGCGGAGAAGGCCACCTCCTCCGCGTTCACGTAGACCGGGACGTCCACCTCCGAGAGCAGCCCCGGGAGCCCGTGGCAATGGTCCCCGTGGGAGTGCGTCACCACGACGCCGGAGATCCTCCGCCCGGCAGCGGCCGCCGCCGCGAGCAGCCCCGGCACGTCCCACGCCGGGTCCACGAGCAGGCAGCCCTCACCGTCCGCCGGCCCGAGCAGGTAGGCGAAATTCCTCATGGGCCCCACGGGCAGTTGGCGGACGAACACGTTCTGGCAGGCTCCCGCGTGAATCATGTCCCAGCCGCCGCCGTCCGGGGAGTGCATGGAAGATCTTGTTTGCCTCCCGCGGCTGGTCTGAGATGCGGCCTGTCATGTTCCACCCCGTCCTCGCCCTCGGCCTGCTCTCCGCCTCCGTCGCGCTGGCCAAGCCGACCCTGGTCTACAAGCCGCCGGCGGGCGAGGAGGAGGACCGCCCCGTGGCCACGGAGGTGACCGTGACGATCCAGGGGTCGGACATTGCGCTCAAGTCGGTGTTCAACCGCGAGCCCTTCGGCGACTCGTGCCGCAACCGCTGCGCCAACGCCTCGTTCTTCCTGGACACGGACAACAACACCACGACCGGGCTGCAGGCGGGGCCCAAGGCCGCGGCCACCGGGGCGGACCTGGTGATCACCGTGCAGGGGGTGCGGGAGTACAAGGAAACCACCTCGGATCCCTTCCTCAAGGTGAAGGTCCGCGCGCTGGACGCGGGGGCCCGCAACGTGGAGCAGGGGCAGCTCGTGGTGGAGCTGGACAACCGGCGCGAGGCAGAGCGGGTGCAGGTGGAGGAGAACACCCTCTACTTCCTGTTCGACACCACGCTGACGGATCTCCCCACCGGCAAGGAGATGCGGGTGGTGTACCAGCCGCCCGGCCGCGCGGCGGTGAAGGGCCTGGCGCGCGGGATGGGCTCGGGCCCGGAGCGCGGCGGCAAGAAGATCCAGGTGCTCCGCGCCGGCAGCGAGGGCGACAAGAAGTAGCCGCTCAGCCCCTGGCTTCCAGCGGCGCAATGGCGCGCGCGGACAGCCGCCAGAAGCGCACCACGAGCAGCACCGCCACTGCCGTGAGCCCGGCCGCGAGCCCGGTCCATATGCCCGCCACGCCGCGCTCCCCGCGCACCCCGAGCCAGAAGGCCACGGGGAATCCCACCAGCCAGTGTCCGAGCAGGTTCGCCGCGAAGCTGAACCGCGTGTCCCCTGCCCCGCGCAGCAGCCCGCTCCCCACCGCCTGCAGCCCGTCGGACAGCTGGAACGCAGCTGTCACGGCGAGCAGCGGGAGCGCCGCCTCGCGGACGTGGGCGCTGTCGGTGATGAGCGCCGCGAGCGGGCGCGGGAAGAGCCAGAACACCGAGGCAGCCCCGGCCATGAAGGCACCCGCGGCCCCGAGCGCCACGAGCCCTGCCCGGCGCGTGGCCGCCAGGTCCCCTGCGCCCACCGCGAGCCCCACGCGGACCGCCCCCGCGCCCCCCACGCCCACGGCCACCATGAAGGATGCAGAGGCGAGCGCAATGGCCACCTGGTGCGTGGCAGCCGCCGTGGTGCCGAGCCGCCCCGCGAGCACGCCCGCGAGCGCGAATACCCCCACCTCCGCCAGGTACTGCAATCCCACCGGCACGCCCAGGCGGAGGGACCGCCGCAAGGACGTTCCATCCGGTCGCCGCAGGGCCTTCGTCCACCCTTCCACCGGCTCGGCCCGGACCGCGAGCAGCATCAGCGCCAGCTGGACGAGCGTGGCGAACACGGTGGCCGCGGCCGCCCCGCCCACGCCGAAGCCCGGCACCGCCCGCAGCGGCCCCGTCCACGCGGGCAGCCCCGCCCCGCCGAAGACCAGCAGCGTCACCACCCCCAGGTTGAGGACGTTCGCCACCACGGTGGCCACGACGAAGGGACGCGTCCGCCCCACCGCCTGCAGGTAGCCGCGCGCCCCCACCAGCAGCAGGGACGGGAAGGTGCCCACGTGGCGGATCCACACGTAATCGCGGGCCTGCCGCGCCACCTCCTCGTCGATGCCGAAGGGGACGAGCGGCAGCGGGAGCACCACGGCCAGCGGGGTGAGTGCGAGCGTCACCGCGGCGGCGAGCACCACGCCCTGCCAGAAGAGCTGCCGCGCGCGCAGGCGGTTCCCCGCCCCGAGCGCCTGGGACACGAGCGGCTCGAGCCCCATCATCACGCCCATGCCGAGCACGAAGAGGCAGAGGTGCAGGCCGGTCGCCAGCCCCACCGCGGCCAGGGGCACCTCGCCGAGCCGGCCCACCACGGCCACGTCCACGAGGTTCATGAGCTGCAGCCCCAGCTGCGCCGCGCACAGGGGTACGGCGAGCCGGAGCAGGGCGCGCAGCTCGGACAGCGCGGTCAGACGTCCAGCTCCTCGCCCTGCACCTCGCGCGCGCGGTCCATGATGAAGCGGAAACGGGCGGAGACGTCCTTGCCGAGCAGATCGTTGATGGTGCGGTCCGTGGCCAGCGCGTCGTCGATGGTGACGCGCAGCGACTGCCGCTTCCTGGGGTCCAGCGTGGTCATCTTGAGCTCGTCCGGCGTCATCTCGCCGAGGCCCTTGAAGCGCATGATGTTGGGCTTCGCGTTGCCCTTCACCTTCTCCTTGAGGATCCGCGCGCGGTGCTCGTCGTCCAGCGCCCAGTGGGTCTCCTTGCCCACGTCGATCCGGTACAGCGGCGGCATGGCAATGTGCACCACCCCCCGCTCGATGAGCGGCCGCAGGTGCCGGTAGAAGAACGTCAGCAGCAGCGTGGCGATGTGGTGGCCGTCGCTGTCCGCGTCCATGAGCAGGAACACCTTGCCGTAGCGCAGGCGCGAGACGTCCAGGTCCGGGCCGATGCCGCACCCCAGCGCCGAGACGATGTCCTGCAGCTCCTTGTTCCCGGTCACCTTGTCCGTGGAGGCCTGCTCGGCGTTCAGCACCTTGCCGCGCAGCGGGAGGATGGCCTGCGTGCGCCGGTCCCGCCCCTGCTTGGCGGAGCCGCCCGCGGAGTCACCTTCCACGATGAAGAGCTCGCTCTCGGCCGGGTCGCTCGCCGAGCAGTCCGCGAGCTTGCCGGGGAGGTTCAGCTTGTGGCTCACCGCGGACTTGCGCGAGACGGCCTGGCTGGCGGCGCGGCTCGCCTCGCGCGCGCGGGCGGCGAGGATGATGCGCGCCACCACCGCCTCCGCCACCGTCTTGCTGTCGTTGAGCCACTTCTCCAGCGCCGGGCGCACGGCGTTGTCCACCTGGCCCTGCACCTCCGGGTTGTTGAGCCGCCCCTTCGTCTGTCCCTGGAACTGCGGCTCCATCACGTAGGTGGACAGCACCGCCACCATGCCCTCGCGGATGTCCTCCGCGGTGAGGCTCACCCCCTTGGGCGTGAGATCGTGCGTCTCGATGTAGTTGCGGACCGCCTTCACCACCGCGGCCTTCAGCCCGTTCTCGTGCGTCCCGCCGTTCTGCGTGGGGATGCCGTTGACGTACGACTTCACGTACTCGTCCGTGCCCTCCGTCCACGCGAGCGAGAGCTCCATGCGGATGGGCTCGTCCCGTGACAGGTCGAACCGGGCGTGGCCGTTGACGTTGGACGGCACCACCGCCTTGCCGCGCTCCTGGACGAGCCGCGGCAGGTACTCGCTGATGCCGCCGTCGTGCTTGAAAGTTTCCACCTTCGCCGGGGACTGCGTCTCGTCCCGGAACACCACCTCCATGCCCTTGTGGAGGTAGCTGCGGGACTCGAGCCGCTCGCGAATGGTCTCCACGTCGAACTTCGCCTTGACGCCGAAGATGTCCTCGTCCGGCTCGAAGGTGATGGTGGTGCCGTGGCCGCGCGCGTTGCCCAGCGTCTTGAGCCCGCCCTGCACCTTGCCGCGCGAGAAGGCCTGGCTGTACCGCTTCCCGTCCCGGACGATCTCCACCACCATCTTCGCAGACAGCGCGTTCACCACGGACGAGCCCACGCCGTGCAGGCCGCCCGAGTGCTTGTAGTTGCTCCCCGCCTCGAACTTCCCGCCCGAGTGCAGCGTGGTGAGGATCACCTCCACCGCGGGCTTCTTGTACTTCGGCATGACGTCCACGGGGATGCCGCGCCCGTCGTCCGCCACCGTGGCGCTGCGGCCGTCCCGGTGGAGCACCACCTCCACCCGCGTGGCGTGGCCGTTCATGACCTCGTCCACCGAGTTGTCCACGATCTCCCACAGCAGGTGGTGGTAGCCCGTGGCGTCCGTCCCGCCGATGTACATGGCGGGACGCTTGCGGACGGGCTCGAGCCCCTCCAGCACCTGGATGTTGGACGCGTCGTACGACTGGGTCTTCTTCGCCGGGGACATGGTCTACCGCCTCCTCACTTCGCCTCGGGCAGCGGGATGAACGTCACCTCGCGCTGCACCGCCTTCACCGCGTCCTTCTTCGCCATCTCCCGGCCGCGCCCACCGCGGGACGTCACCTCGTAGCGGCCCGGCGAGAGCTCCAGCGTCCGCCCCTTCTGCGTCTCCGCGCGGAGCTTCTCGTCCTTCCGCCCGCTGCACAGGAAGCCCACCACCTTGTCGTCGTCCGCGAGCTTGATGACCGTCACCCCCTTGCCGGGGCCGGACAGCTCGTTCACCTCCGACACCTTGCACACCAGCGCGTTGGTCTTCTCGGAGAGGACCGCCAGGAGATCCCGGTCCCCCGCGGCCATCACCCCCACGAGCTCGTCGTCGCCACCGGGCCGGGCGTAGCGGCGGCCTGCGCGCGTGCTCACCTCGGTGTGCGCGGCGAGCGCGAACCTCAGGCCGAAGCCCCGGCGGCTCACCGCCACCAGCCGCTCGGGCCGCGGCAGGCGCGCGTCCAGGGACAGCGCCCCGACGATGCGCTCCCCGTCGTCGAACTTGAAGAGCTTCTGCACCGGGTCCCCGTAGCCGGTGGAGGCCGGGACGTCGTTGAACCGCGTGACGTAGGCGGTGCCCTGGTTGCTGAACAGCACCAGGTTGCTCTTGAGCGAGCCGGCGAGCACCGCCGTCACCTCGTCCCCCTCGCGCAGGCGCGTCTGGGCGGGGTCCTTCACCTCGCGCATGCGCTTGATCCACCCGTCCCGCGTGAGGACCACGTGCGCGTCCTCGTCCGCGATGAAGGCGTCCTCCGAGATCTCCACGTCCTCGGACCCCGCCCCGCCGATCTTCGTGCGCCGCTTGTCCGCGTACGCCTTCGCGAGCCCCGTGAGCTCGTCCTTCACCGAGCCCCACACCTTCTTCTTGTCCTTGAGGATGTCGCTGATGCGCTTGACCTCGGCGCGCTTCTCCTTCGCCTCCTGCTGGATGACCAGGATCTCCAGGCGCGCAAGCTTGTACAACTTGAGCTCGAGGATGGCGTCCGCCTGCACGTCGTCCAGGCCGAAGCGCTTCATCAGCTTCTCCGCCGCGTCCGCTTTCCCCTCGGACTTGCGGATGATGCGGATCATCTCGTCCAGCGCGTCGTAGACCTTCTCCAGCGCGTCCAGGATGTGCAGCCGCTTCTTCAGCTGCTCCAGGTCGTACTCGAACCGCTTGCGCGTCACCTCGTAGCGGAAGTCCAGGAAGTACTGGAGCATCGCCTTGAGATCCAGGCGCTGCGGCGCCCCCACCTCCGGGTTGTCCGTGGGGACCAGGCAGGTCAGGTTCACGTTGAAGTTGGTCTGCAGCGGGGTGTTCTTGAAGAGGTACGCCATGACCAGGTCCGGGTCCGCGTCCTTCTTCACCTCCAGTACGATCCGCACCTCCGCCGTGGACTCGTCCCGCACGTCCGTGAGCCACGGAAGCTTCCGCTCCCGCACCAGCTCGCCGATCTTCATGACGAGCGTGGCCTTGTTCACCGCGTACGGGATGGAGGTGATGACGATCTGCTGCCCGCCCCGCTTGACGTCCTCCAGCTCCCACTCCCCGCGGACGCGGATGGCCCCCTGCCCCGTCTCGTAGATCTCCTTCAGCTCCTTGCGGCTGTTGAGCACCTGCGCGCCCGTGGGGAAGTCAGGCCCCTTCACCCACTTGAGGAGATCCTTCGTCTCGAGCTTCGGGTCCTGCACCAGCGCCACGCACGCCTCCACCAGCTCCCCCAGGTGGTGCGGCGGGATGTTGGTGGCCATGCCCACGGCAATGCCCGTCACCCCGTTCATCAGCAGGTTGGGCAGCCGCGTGGGCAGCACCACCGGCTCGAACGTGCTGCCGTCGTAGTTGGGGCGGTAGTGGACCGTCTTCTTGTCCAGGTCCGAGAGCAGCTCGTCCGAGATCTTCGCCAGCCGGCACTCGGTGTAGCGCATGGCCGCCGCGGCATCCCCGTCCAGCGAGCCGAAGTTGCCGTGCCCGTCCACCAGCGGCGAGCGCAGCGAGAAGTCCTGCGCCAGCCGGACCAGCGCCTCGTACACTGCCGAGTCACCGTGCGGGTGGTAGCTGCCCAGGATGGTGCCCACCACCTTCGCGCACTTCATGTACTTCGCGTCGTGCGTGAGGGAGTGGTCCTTCCACATCCCGAACAGGATGCGCCGCTGCACGGGCTTGAGCCCGTCCCGCACGTCCGGCAGCGCCCGGCTCGTGATGACCGACAGCGCGTAGTTCAGGTACCGGCGCCGCGCCTCCTCCTGGAGGCTGGCAGGCGTACCCTCGGTGGGAAGCTCCGTCCGGGACGTGCTCATCTGTTCAGCACCTCTCTGAAATAACCTTGCGAATCCGTGCCCTTACAACACCTCACCCGCGGTGTGCAACAGGCCTGCAACACGGGCGGGGGACTCTACGGGGGCAATGATCCGTGTCAAGGAAACGTCCGCCCGTGTAGGGTTCGCCCACTTCGTGCAAGTCCCCGGAAGGCCCGAGGAAAAAGGACCGATGATCCGCACCGCGCTCCTGCTGCTCCCTGCCCTGCTGCTCGCCGGCTGTGCCACCCCCACGACCAGCTCCGGCGGCGGACGCCGCGGCGGCAAGGCGGGGGCCGGCGGTCCCGGCAAGCGGATGGCCGTGGTCCTCATCCCCATGAACGAGGGGGCCTACGCCTCCGCGCTCAAGGTGGAGGGCTTCATGACCGACGCGCTCGAGCCCTACGGCGGGGTGAAGGTGCGCCGCGCGGACGAGCTCTTCGCGGTGGAGGCGGACGAGGCGGCCGAGGCGGCGCTCAAGCGCGCGGAGGCGGGCTTCGTCGAGAGCAAGGCGGCCTGGGAGTCCCGCGAATACGACGACGCGGAGAAGAAGCTGCGCTCCACCCTGAAGGAGTTCGGCCGCGCGGCCGCCGCCATCCGGGAGTGCGGCAACCTCTGCGAGGCCCAGGCGCTGTACGCCGCTGCCCTGCACCGCCGCGGGGACGTGGACGAGGCGCGGCTCGCGGTCATGGACCTGCTCGCGCTCAACCCGGCCCACGAGCTCCCGGTGCGCCGCTTCGAGCGCGAGTTCGTCGCCTTCCGCACCCAGGTGGCCTCCGCGAGCAACACCGCGCTGCGCGGCAAGGTGCAGGTGAAGAGCAAGCCCGCCGGGGCGCGCGTCTACCTCGACGGCGAGCTGCAGGGCTACACGCCCATGACCCTGGACACGCTCGCGCAGGGCAAGCACGTGGTCCGCGTGGAGCGCCCCGGCCACGCCGTCTGGGCGGAGCTCGTGGAGGTCAGCCCGGACGAGCAGGAGCTCGTGGCGGAGCTCGTGGCCACGGACGAGTACCGCGCGTTCGACCAGCAGCTCACCCAGGTCGCAGGGGACGTGCAGAAGGCCAAGGCCGGCAAGTCGCTCGTCTCGCTCGGCAAGCAGCTGGGCATCGAGCGCGCGCTGACCGGGACGCTCAAGGAGCTGGACGAGAACAACACCCTGGAGCTCGCCGTGGGCTACTTCGACTTCGCCAGCGGACGCCGCGTGGGCTACCAGCGGATCACCTTCCAGGGGGACGAGTTCGGCGAGCTGCGCAGCGAGATCACCCGCATGGTGAACCAGCTGATGAACTCCGCGGACGGCGGGGCCGAGCGCGGCCCGGCCACCAGCGATCCCCTGGACGGCAAGAGCGGCACGGAGGGCTGGAACGCGGACGACGCCGGCGGCAAGACGACTGCCACCCAGAAGAAGAAGTCGAAGGACGGCAAGGATCCGCTGGACACGGTGAACGGCACGGAGAACTGGTAGTCCCCTTGCCGCCCTCCATGCGCACGCTCCTCGCCGCGCTGCTGCTCGCCGCGTCCGCGGCGCGCGCGCAGACCTCCACGCTCGACGCGCGGGATCTCTCCCGCGGCCTCTCGCTCCCTCCCACCAGCACCGCGACGGTGGAGGACGCCACCGCGCTGTCGGTGAACCCGGCCGCGCTCTCGCGCGCAGGCGCGGCGCAGCTGTTCTACGCCCGCGAGCAAAGCGCCCCGAAAGATCAATCCGCGGACGCCCTGTTCCTGGGCACCACCGTGTTCGACGCCGTGGGCCTCGGGGCCTCCGCGCAGTGGCTCAGGTCTCCCTCCGGCCCGGACGCGCGGCGGCTCGCGGTGGGCCTCTCGCTCGGCGGACCGGACTTCAGCGTGGGCACCAGCTGGAACCACTTCCGCGCCCCCGGCCTCCCGGCCCTCTCCGGCATGCAGTCCTGGGACGTGGGCGTGCAGGCCCGGCCGCTGCGCCAGCTCTCGCTCGCGGCCGGGCTGCGGAACCTGGACGCGCCTGCCCGGGACGGCCTGCGCCTGGACCGCGAGTGGCTGGTCGGCGCGGCGGTGCGTCCGCTCGGCGAGCGGCTGACGGTGGCGGTGGACTGGTCCCAGAAGGACAGCGTTCCCCTGCGTGAAGGCCAGCTCAGCTGGCTCGTGCAGGGGGAGCCCCTCCGGGGCCTGCAGCTCGGGGCCGGGTTCTCCCACGGGCTCGGCGGCCCCGTGCCGCCCGCGGCCCAGCTGTCCGTCACCTTCAACCTCGGGCAACTCGGGGCCGGGTACGCGCTCGGCCTGGGCGGGCGCGGCCCCACCCACACCGCCGTGGCTCGCGCCTCCGTGGGCCGCTGGCCCTCGCTCGTCCAGGGCGCCCCGAAGATCGCCGTGCTCG
>JBDLRJ010000142.1:0-14704 GCA_039800145.1 Pseudomonadota bacterium
TCTCGAACGGCTGGATCCCATTGTCCCGGTAGTACTGGGTCAGCGCATGACCGAGCGTCCCTTCGGGCAAGGCCCGGAGCCGGTGGAGATCCAGGACGCTGCCCTGGAGGCTCGGACGCTCCCGCAACAACGCCCGGCCCGCGTCCGTCCCGAGGAGCCGCGCAACGTGCTGCGCGAACACGCCGCCGTCCATGCTGGCCCCGAGCAACGGCGCGGCAATGCCGTCGTCCGGCTGCTTCTCCAGGATCTTCAGCGCCCGCACCGACACGCGAAGCCGCGTGAACCAGGACGCGTTCTCAGGCAGGTACAACCCGTCCTCATTGCGAGACGTGGGTGAACTGAAGGCGCTGGCCATTCCGGGGGTCATGGGTGCTCCTCGCGGGTGGACCGCTTGGTCAGGTCCGGGACCGTGCTCGTCGCGAGGATACCTTCCAGCAACTCCGCTGTGAACGGCGTCCGGCTGACGGACTCGAGCAGGGCCTCCAGCGCCGGCAGGACCGACACCCGGTCAAACGGCACACGCCGCTCGCCGAGGTCCCCCGTGAACTCCGTGGCGAGGTTCCACGCGAGGTCCATCAGGGTCCGGAGCTGGAACGCGTCGTACAGGTTGTACTCCACGAGGAACCGTAGGACATCCTTGCGGCGGGTCTCCCGGTACTCGCGCCACAGCACCACCGCGGCGGCACCGCCCACGCCCTTGAGGTGCGCCGGCCGACCGAGCCCCAGCGACTCTTCGATCCGCTTGAGCCCCCCGCGGAACCCGAGGCGCTGCAGGATGAACCGGAGATCCAGGTGCAGCGCCGGTCTCGGGAACGCCGCGCCGAAGTGCTTTGCCAACACCGGCACGTCGAACAGGCTCCCGTTGAACGTCACCCAGAGGCGGTGCGCGGCCAGGGCCGCGGGCAGCGCATCCATGTTCTCGCCGTCGATGAACAACTCCAGCCCCGCGCGCGCGCTGAAGAGCCCCACCACCGTGGGCAGTTGCGGATCTCCGCCATCCGTCTCGATGTCGAAGAACACGGCATCCGACTCGAACGCGCCGTAGAGACGCCAGTGTTCCCGCGGCGGAAACAGCGCCACCAGGTCCGCGAGATCCCCCCGACCGAGTGACTCGGTGGCGCGGCGGATCAGGTTCCGTGCAACCGCGTCCTTCTTCCCCCCGAGCACCGCCGGGCCTGCATCCGGGAACAGCGACCAGTCCCGGATGCCGCGGGCCCAGAGATCCTTCTCGAGGAACGGTCCCACGCCGGGGATGAATTGGAAGGTCCGTTGGATCACGGCAGGCGGATGGGCAGGAGGCCCGCGCGCAGGTCCTCGAGCAGCGGGAGGTCCGCCTCGCAGAACGGCAGGTCTGCCATCTCGTCCGGCGTGGCGAACCGGAGCGCGTGGCACGCGAGCGGCCTCGGCGTCCCCTCGAGGATGCGGGCCGCGTACAGCGCCAGCGTCACGACGAGATCCGGGTACGCGTGCGTCGTCTCGTGGGTGAGCCCTCCCACCGCGATCGCCACGTCCAGCTCCTCGCGCGCCTCTCGCACGAGCGCTGCCTCGTCCGACTCGCCGGGCTCCACCTTGCCGCCGGGGAATTCCCAGAGCAGCCCCCGTGCCTTGTCCGGCGGACGTTGTTGGACGAGGAAGCGCCGCGGTGATCCCTCCTCCGCGATGAGCGCCGCCACCACGCGGATCTCCCGAACAGCGGACACCTCAGGGCTCCCGCTGCCCCGGCAGCCCGAGCGCGTACAGGTGGCCGAGGTTGGACACGACGTACAGCTGCGAGTGCACCCAGGCCGGCGTGGCGGTCACGCCCCGGCCCGGGTTCCAGCTCATCCGGATCCGCCCGGAGAGCGGATCCACGAAGAGCAGCGCCTGCTCCGTGGGAACCAGCAGCATCCCCTTCACCTGGGCGGGCTGGCGCGCCAACCGGCCCTTGAGCTCCAGCGTCCAGGCCACGCGCCCGGTCTCCACCTCGAACGCCACGAGCCTTCCGTCCCCGGCGCCGAACAGCAGCGGGCCGCGCTGGAGGAGCGAGGTGATCCCGCGCGTCGTCGTGCTCCACGCCGTCTCACCGGTCTGTGGATCCAGGGCGAAGACGCCGTCCCGGTAGGACGCCGCGTAGAGCCGCTTGCGCTCCGCGTCCAGCACCGGCGTGGTGTCCACGTCCGAGAACTGGGCCCCCTCGGTGCCCAGGTGCCGCTCCCACCGAGGCGTTCCATCCGTGAGATCCAGGCAGACCAACGTTCCGTCCGCGAACCCCACCCAGGCTCGGTTCCCCTCCACCACGGGGGCCGAGGCGCCGCGGATGGTGAAGCCGGACGGCGTGTCCCGCCGGTACTGCCACAGCCAACGCCCATCCTCCGCGCCGAGCGCGAGCAGGATGTCGGACTGGGTGGCGACCAGCACCTTGTCGCCCGCGAGCACGGGGGAAGTCGCCAGCTCCTCCCCTGCCCGGTACTCCCACAGCAGCTCTCCCCCCGGTCCGGCCGGGCGGGCGCTGAGCGCGTAGAGCGTGCCGTCTCCCCCGGAGACCAGGATCTTGTCCCGGGCAATCCGCGGCGGGGCATTGAACGGCAGCGCCGTCTTCCAGGCCCACTCCACGTGGCCGTCCGGGCTCACGGAGTGGACCTTGCCATCCCTCGTGAGGGCGATGATCCGCCCGGTCTCGGGATCCACCGCCGGCCCCGCGGCCTCGCGCGGCGCGTACTCGAGCAGCGGCACCTCCGTCACGAGCGGAACGGTCCACTCGAGCTCGTACAGGCGCGCCGGCAGCACGTCTCCAGCCGCCCCCACGGTGGGGTCCCCATAGACGGGGACCGCCGCGCAGCCCGCGCCGAGCGCCGCAGCCGCCACCAGCGGGAGCGCCCGCCTCATCAGGTCCCCGCGTCAGCGGCCCCGGCCGCCACCACCGGCGGGACAACGCCCTGCGCCACGAGCGCGCTCACCCGCTCCTGCGCCATGCGCCCGGCGGCGGACTTGGGGAACTTCGCGCTCACCTCGGCGAAGCCCTTCGCCGCGTCGTCCTTCTTGCCCTGCGCCAGCAGCACGCGCGCCTGGTGGTACGGCCCCATGCCCTCGAGGAACGGGGTGGAGTTCTCCTTCGAGAGCTGCGCGAAGGCCTCGTACGCCTTGTCCAGCTGGCCCTTGCCCTCGTACGCGTAGCCGCGCCCCTCGAGCGCAGCCGACCGCAGCGGATCTCCCGCCTTCGCCGAGGCGAGGAACGCGTCGAACGCCGCGAGGGCCTCGTCGTACTTCCCGAGCCGCAGCTGCGACTGTGCGAGCGGGAGGCCCGCGGTGGCCGCGGCCGGGGAGCCCGAGTGGCCGTTGCGGAAGGCCTCGAGCGACTCCACCACCGCCTGGTCCTTCTCCGCCTGGCTCTTGAACGGAACGGTGGAGGGATCCGTCGCGCCCGCGGCCGCGAAGCCGGTGACGTCCACGCCGCGCTCCAGCGGCTTGAGGGCTGCGCCGAGTTCGCGGGCGGACTTCTCGTCGCTGCGCCTCCCCGCCCAGTTCACGATCCCTACCCCGAGCCCAGCCACCAGCACGCCGGCAACGCCGAGCGCGACGGTCTTCTCGTTGGCCTGCAGCCAGCCCTGCGCCTGCGCGCCAGCGGCCTGGAACGCGTCCGGCGCCTTCAGTTCCTTCTTGTCCAGCTTGTCAGACACGGCTCGTTACTCCTGGGTGGTGTGCAAGGGGCGCGCACCATAGGGATCCCGCACGCACCTTTCAAGCCCGGCGCGCGCCCATGGGGCGGTTCAGGACTTCAGCTTCCGGCCCTGCTTGCGTCCCACCATGCTGCCCAGCCGGGCAGACCGCTTCGAGCCGCCGGGGCGCTCGCGGAAGATCAGCCGCAGGGGGACCTTGAGATCGAACGTCTCGCGCAGCTGGTTGGTGAGGTACCGCTTGTACCGGTCCGGGACGCCTTCCGGGCGGTTGCAGGTGAACACGAAGGTGGGCGGCGCGGCCGCCACCTGGGTCGCGTAGTACAGCTTGAGCGGCTTGCCCGCGTGCCACGGCATGGGGTGGTGCTCGGTGACGTGCTTGAGCAGCCGGTTCAGGAGCGGCGTGGGGGCGCGGTACTGCCACTGCCCGAAGAGCTGCAGCGCCAGCTCGAGCACCTTCTCCACCTTCGTCCCGTCGATGGCGGAGGTGAACACCACCGGTGCGTAGGAGATGAACTTGAGTTCGTGCTTCAACTGCTCGCGGAACGTGTTGCTGGAGGCCTTCCCCGCCACCTGGTCCCACTTGTTCACGACGACGAGCAGCGCGCGGCCCTTCTCCTCGGCCAGGCCCGCGATGCGCGCGTCCTGCTCCACCGCGGGCTCGGTGGCATCCAGCACCACCACCACCACGTCCGAGCGGTCCACCGTGCGCAGGGAGCCCACCACCGCGAACTGCTCCACCGTCTGCGAGATGGAGGCCTTCCGGCGGATGCCCGCGGTGTCCGTGAGGATCACCCGGCGCCCCTGGAACTCGAGCTCGCTGTCCACCGGGTCCACCGTGGTCCCGGCCACCTCGCTCGCCACCATGCGCTCCTCGTTCAGCAGCGCGTTGACGAGGGTGCTCTTGCCCACGTTGGGCCGCCCGACGATGGCAATCCGCACCGGGCGGCTCTCCGGGTCCTCTTCGAACGCGGGGCGCTCGGGCTCGGTCTCGGCGGGGAGAACCGCGACCAGCGCCGCCTGCAGGTCGTCCGCGCCGCGGCCGTGCTCGGCGGAGACGTAGTGGAGTTGATCACCCAGTCCGAGCCGGAACAGGTCGCTCCCTGCCCCCTCGTCCTCCATCTTCCCGCTGTCCGCCTTGTTCGCGACGAGCAGCACGGGCTTGCCGGACTTGCGCAGCTCGTCCGCGATGGCCTGGTCCCCCGGCGTCCACCCGGCCCGCACGTCCGTGACGAACAGCACCGCGTCACACTCCTGGACGGCGAAGAGCGCCTGCTGGCGCACCTGCTTGAGCAGCGGATCCCGCTCGTCCGGGACGTAGCCGCCGGTGTCGATCAACGTGTACGTCCGGTCCAGGTACGTGGCGTCCGCGTAGTGCCGGTCCCGTGTCACGCCGGGCCGGTCCTCCACGATGGCGACCCTGCGGCCCACCAGCCGGTTGAAGAGCGTGGACTTGCCCACGTTCGGGCGCCCCACGATGGCAACGAGCGCGCTCATTCGTATCCCATCTTCCGGAGCGCCTCGGGGCGCTCGCTCCACCGCTCCTCCACCCGGACCCGGAGGTCCAGGAAGACGTGCGTGCCGAGCAACCGCTCGATCCGTTTCCGCGACTCGGTGCCAATCCGCTTGAGCATCTGGCCACCCTTGCCGATCAGGATGGCCTTCTGGGAATCGCGCTCCACGAAGATGGACGCGGCGATCCGCACCAGCCCCGAGAGGCCGCGGCTGGGCTTCGTCCCCGGGCGCGGGGCGCGCTCGGACTCGTCGAACACGTCCACGAGCACCGCCGTGGAGTACGGGATCTCCTGCCGGCAGTGCCGCAGCACCTGCTCGCGGACGTACTCCGCCACGAGCGCGCGCTCCGCCTGGTCCGTCAGCATGTCCTCGGGGAAGAGCAGCTCCCCTTCCGGGCAGTGCGCGAGCACCCGCTCGAACAGCAGGTCCACGCCGTCCTTCTTCAGCGCGGAGATGGGGAGCACCTCCGCGAACGGGAACTGCTGGGCATAGAGCTGCATCAGCGGCAGCAGCTGTGCCTTCTTCACCTCGTCCACCTTGTTGATGGCGAGCACCGTGGGCTTCCCCGCCGCCTTCAACCGCTCGAGGATGAAGCGGTTGCCCTCCCCCACCTCCGGGGTGAGCCCCTGCCCCTCCGTGGCCTCCACCACGAAGATGGCCAGGTCCACGTCCGCCAGCGCCTGCAGCGCCACGTCCACCATGTAGCGGTTGAGCTGGCCCCTCGCCTGGTGCACGCCCGGCGTGTCGATGAAGGCCACCTGCCCCCCGGGCCGCGTCACCACGCCGAGGATCCGGTTGCGCGTGGTCTGCGGCTTGGGGCTGGTGATGGCGAGCCGCTCGCCGGCGAGGGCATTGAGCAGGGTGCTCTTGCCCACGTTGGGCCTGCCGATGAGCACGGCAAACCCGGAGCGCGTCTTGGAGGAAGTTGGCACGGCGACGGAGGTGATCTGGGGCGGCGCGGGACGGGCCCGCCCATGGAGGTGGGGTGCTGCGGTGGGTCCGGGCGGGTTACGCCTCGGTGGTGATGGACAGCTTGTTGATCTTCACGTCCTTCACCGGGCGGTCCTGGGGGCCCTTCTTGATGTCGTTGGCCACCTTCGCCACCACCTCGTAGCCGCGGATCACCTCGCCGAAGATGGTGTGGCGGTTGTTGAGGTGCGGCGTCAGCGCCACCGTCACGAAGAACTGGCTGCCGTTGGTGCCGGGGCCCGCGTTCGCCATGGCGAGAAGCCCCACCTTGTCGAACCGGCGGCCGGACTGGAACTCGTCCTGGAACCGGTAGCCGGGGCCACCGAAGCCCTTCCCGAGCGGATCTCCACCCTGGATCATGAAGTCCGCGATGCAGCGGTGGAAAAGGGTGCCGTCGTACAGCGGCGTGCCCACCTGCTTCTCCTGCGTGGCCGGGTGGGTCCACTCCTTCTCACCCGTGGCCAGCCCCACGAAGTTCTCCACCGTGACGGGGGCGTCCTTGGCGAACAGGCGCACCACGAAGGTGCCCTCGGTGGTGTCGAACGTGGCGTACAGGTCGTGGCCCTGGCGGGCGAGCTCCATCATTCCCATGGCGTGTCTCCTCGAGAGGTACGGCGGGCCTTACGGCCGGGTGGACTTCCTGGGCGCGTCGGAGCCCTTCGGGGCGGTCTGCGACACGCTGATCTTCTTGATGACGACGTCCGTGTTCGGACGGTCGCCCGGGCCGCGCGGGGCCATGGCGATCTTCTGGACCACCTCGTACCCGGAGATGACCTCTCCGAAGATCGTGTGGCGGTTGTTCAGGTGGGACGGCGTGGACGTGGTGATGAAGAACTGGCTGCCGTTGGTGTTCGGCCCCGAGTTCGCCATGGCGAGCAGGCCCACCTTGTCGAACTTCCGGCCGGACTGGAACTCGTCCTGGAACTTGTAGCCGGGGCCGCCGAAGCCCTTCCCGAGCGGATCACCGCCCTGGATCATGAAGCCGGGGATCACGCGGTGGAAGATCACGCCGTCGTACAGCGGCTTGCCCCTGGCCACCTGGCCGGTGCGGGGATCCGTCCAGTCCTTCTCTCCAGTGGCCAGGCCCACGAAGTTCTCCACGGTGACCGGCGCGTCCTTCGCGAACAGGCGGACCACGATGGCGCCGAGCGAGGTGTCGATGGTCGCGTAGAGATCTTTCCCTTCCTTCGCCGCCTTCATGAACTTCGGGGCGGGGGCCGCGGCCAGCGCAGGGAGGGACAGCAGCAGGACGGAGAGACTGAGGGCACGTGCGTTGTTCATGGGATGACTCCTCCTCGGGCGCCTGTCCGGGCCCGGGCGGCGCGGAACATCATGCGAGACGGGCGGGCGGTCAAGCGGGCGAACCAGCCCCGAGCATCCCGAGCGTCTCGCGCGCGGCGGCCTGCTCGGCTTCCTTCTTGGAGCGGCCGGCTCCCCTGCCCCAGCCCTTGTCCAGGAGCTGGACCTCCACCTCGAACACCTTGTCGTGATCCGGTCCGGTCTCCGACACCAACTGGTAGCGGGGCGAGGCGCGGAACCGCTCCTGCGAGAGCTGCTGCAGCCGTGTCTTGAAGTCCTTCGAGGCCTGGGAGACTGCCGCGAACTCGGGCGCCAGCAGGCGATCCACCACGCCGAGGACACCCTCGAGCCCTGCGCACAGGTACACCACGGCCACCACCGCCTCGAACGCGTCCGAGAGCAGCGCCAGCGGTCCCGTCTCCCGGTCCAGGCGCCGCCGCTCGCCCCGTCCCACGAGCATGAGCTCTCCCAGCCCCAGCCGCCGCGCCACGCCGCTGAAGGACTCGGCGCTGACCAGGGAAGCGCGGAGGTGGGAGAGCTCTCCCTCGCGCGCCTCGGGGAAGCGCTCCACGAGCCGGTGGGTCACCGCCAACTGCAGCGCCGCGTCCCCGATGAACTCGAGCCGCTCGTTGTGGTCCGCCCGCTCGCCGGGATGCTCGTTCAGGAAGCTCTTGTGCGTGAGCGCCGAGAGCGCGGCCTCGCGGTCCGGCAGCGCGCAGCCCATCCGCTCCTCCAGCGCGCGCCAGCGCTCGTCGGGCGTCAGCGCCATCTCAGCGGACGTGCCCCAGGCGCGCGGAGATCTCCTCCGCGAGGGCGTACGGATCCGCCTCGCGCAGGGCGATGCGGAGGGACACGTCGTCGAGTTGTCCCTGCTCGCGGGCCAGCGTGGCGAGCGCGTGGCGGAGGAGCCGCTCGCGCAGCAGGGAGACGAATTGCATCCCCGCCCGCGCCTGCTCCTTCTTCCGGCGCTCGCCGGTCTCGTCCAACCACGCGTGGTGCTGCTCAACGGCTGCGAGCAGCTCCTTCACGCCCTCGTCCTTCGCGGCCACCACCTTCTGGATGGGCGGCTCCCACTCCGTGGGCGTGGCCGGGACCGCGGGGACGGGGGCGCCGTGGATCATCCTGTGCGCGGCGTCGTGGTCCGTCATGGCGCGCACGGCGTGCCGCAGCTCCAGCATCTGGCGAAGCTCGCGCACCGTGCGGTCCGCGCCGTCGAGATCCGCCTTGTTCACCACGAAGAGATCCGCCACTTCCAGGATGCCGGCCTTGATGGCCTGGATGTCGTCACCCATCCCCGGCACCACCACCACGAGCGTGGTGTGCGCCATCTGGGCAATGTCGATCTCGTCCTGCCCCACGCCCACCGTCTCCACGAGGACGACGTCCATCCCCATGGCGTCCATCACGCGGATGCAGTCGCCCGTGGCCCGGGACAGGCCGCCGAGGTTGCCGCGGGTGGCGAGGCTGCGGATGAACACGCCGGGATCCGTTGCGTGGTCCTGCATGCGGATCCGGTCCCCGAGGATGGCGCCGCCCGTGAAGGGACTGGTGGGGTCCACCGCCAGCACGCCCACGCGCTTGCCCTGCTTCCGGTAGCCGGCGATCAGCCGGTTCGTCAGCGTGGACTTCCCCGCCCCCGGCGAGCCGGTGATCCCCACCACCCACGCCCGGCCGGTGCGTGGGAACAGTGCCTGGAGCTCCGCAGTCGCGGAGGGATCCCCGTCGTCGATGTTCCGCATGAGCCGCGACGCGGCCCGAATGTCCCCGGCCAGCACCCGCTCTGAAAGTCGCTGCGCCTGGCTCACGGGGATCACGCTCCTCAACCGCGGTAGATCTCGCGGGCGATGATGGAGCGCTGGATCTCCGACGTCCCCTCGCCGATTTCGCAGAGCTTGGCGTCCCGCAGGTACCGCTCCACGGGGAACTCGTTGGTGTAGCCGTAGCCGCCGTGGATCTGCACCGCCTTGTGGCAGGCGCGCGTGGCCACCTCCGAGGCGAACAGCTTCCCCATGGAGGCCTCCACCGTGTAGGGCCTGCCGGCATCCGCCAGGCGAGCCGAGCGGTGGACGAGCAGCCGGGCCGCGTCCAGCTCCGTCTTCATGTCCGCCATCATCCAGCGCAGCGCCTGGAACTCCGCGATGGGCTTCCCGAACGCCGTGCGCTCTCGGGCGTAGCGGACGGATTCCTCGAGGGCCCCGCGCCCAAGCCCCACCGCGAGCGCGCCGATGGTGATGCGCCCCTTGTCGAGGATCTTCATGGTGTCGATGAACCCCTGGTCCACCTCGCCCACCCGGTACGAGTCCGGCACGCGCACGTTCTCGAGCACGAGCTCCGCCGTGTCCGAGGACCGCATGCCCAGCTTCCCGTGGATGGCGCGCTGGCTGAAGCCGGCCATGTCACGCGTGAGGCAGAAGGCGGTGATCCCCTTCTGCTTCTTCTCCGGGCTCGTCACCGCCAGCACCACGAACACGTCGCCCACGCTGCCCTGGGTGATGAACATCTTGGCGCCGTTGAGCACCCAGTGATCCCCGTCCCGCACGGCCGTGGTCTTCATCCCGGCAGCGTCCGAGCCGCTTCCCGGCTCGGTCAGGCCCCACGCGCCGAGGTACTCGCCCGTGGCCAGCTTCGGCAGGAAACGGTCCTTCAGGTGACTGGGACCGAAGACGCGCAGGTGGGACGTGCCCAGCCCGTTGTGCGAGGCCACCGTCAGCGCGAGCGAGCCGTCGTACCGGGCGATCTCCTCCACCACCACCGCCACCGCGAGCGTGTCCAGCGCGGCCCCGCCGAACTCCTCGGGGATCTGCATCCCCATGATGCCGAGGCTCCCGAGTTCCCGGACCACCTCCCGCGGGAACGTCCCGGTGCGGTCCCACTCGCGCGCGTGGGGCTTGACGTTCTTCTCGCAGAATTCGCGGACCATCTTCTGCAGTGCCTGGTGGCTCTCGGGGAGTTCGAAGTCCATGATCGGTGCGGTGTCTAATCCAGCCCGTGCAGCAGGGCCACGGTCGCGTGGGTCAAACCGGCAGCACGCCGTGCTTCTTCTCTGAACGAGGCGAGAAGCGGGCCGTGTAGAAGCCCAGTCGGCGGGCGAGCTCGTCCCGGAGCGAGTCACCGGGAACCACCTCGTCCACGACCAGCTCTGCAGCCAGCTTGTACAGGTCCACGTCCTGCCGGTACTCGTCCCGGAGCTGCTGGACGTAGGCGGCGCGCTCCGCCTCGGGCTTCTCCTGGATCTTGTTGAAGTACACGGCGTTGACCGCGGCCTCGGGGCCCATCACGGCGATCATCGCCTGGGGCAGCGCCAGCGTGCAGTCCGGGGCAAACCCCGGCCCGCTCATGGCGTAGAGGCCCGCGCCGTATGCCTTGCGGACCACCACCGAGATCTTCGGCACGGAGGCCTCGGACACCGCGGAGATCATCTTGGCCCCGGCCCGGATGATCCCGGCGCGCTCCACCTTGGTGCCGATCATGAATCCCGGCACGTCCGCCAGGTACAGCAGCGGAATGTTGAAGGCGTCGCACAACCAGATGAACCGTGCCGCCTTGTCCGCGGAATCCACGAACAGCACGCCCCCCTTGTACTTGGGCTGGTTGGCGACGATCCCCACGGTGCGCCCGTCGATCCGGGCAAGCCCCGTGATCAGCTCCTGGGCGAAGAGCTTCTTGATCTCGAACCAGCTCCCCTCGTCGATCAGCTCCGCGATCAGCGCGTGCATGTCGAACGGCTTGTTCTGGTCCGGCGGGATGATCTCCTCCACCCGCTTCCCGCTCCGCTTCGGAGCCCTGGGCTCGGCACGCGGGGGCGCCTCTCCGAAGTGGGAGGGCAGCAGCCGCAGGTAGGCCTTCGCGTGGTCGATGGCCTCCGCCTCCGTCTTCGCGAGGATGTCGCCGCAGCCGGAGATGGAGCAGTGCATCTTCGCCCCACCCATCTCCTCGAGCGTGACCTTCTCGCCGATCACCATCTCCGCCATGCGCGGGGAGCCCAGGTACATGGACGCGTTGCCGTCCACCATCACCACGATGTCGCAGAACGCCGGGATGTACGCGCCGCCGGCCGCAGACGGGCCGAACAGCAGGCACACCTGCGGCACGTAACCGGAGAGGTGGACCTCGTTGTAGAAGATGCGGCCCGCGCCGCGACGGCCTGGGAACATCTCCACCTGGTCGGTGATCCGTGCCCCGGCCGAGTCCACCAGGTACAGCAGCGGGCACCGGTTCTGCCGCGCCGTCTCCTGGATGCGGAGGATCTTCTCCACCGTCCGTGCGCCCCAGCTGCCCGCCTTCACCGTGGAGTCGTTGGCCATGATGGCCACCGGCCGCCCGTCCACGCGGGCCAGCCCCGTGATCACCCCGTCCGAGGGCAGCTCCGGCTCGAGGTTGTTCGCGAGCTTCCCCTCTTCCACGAAGGAGCCCTCGTCCACGAGCAGGCGGATCCGCTCGCGCGCGAACAGCTTCCCCTGCTCCGCGTTCTTCTGGTGGTAACGGGGCGCCCCGCCCTTCTGGACGGCGGCGATCTTCTCCTGCAAGCGGGCGTCGTAGGACATGGGCGGCACCCCTAGCACAGCCTGCCCGCCCGGTGGACAGGCTGCCGTTGGCAGGCGGGATGGCCGCGCCGTGCGGCCCGTCCCACCTTCTCCAGCGCACACCCACACGCAGGAAGGATGGCACGCACATGGACTCACGAAGGGCCGCCATGCGGCTTTACCGGGATCTCTTCAGCAACGGCTCCAACCCGTTCCGGCAGGGACTCCAGGACTACGGCCTCACGCGCAAGCTGCTCCTGCAGCGGATGGGGCTGCGCCAGCGCACGCCGGTCCGCACCACGCTGGGCGGGATCTCGCTCGTCCTCCTGGGCGGCGCCGCGGGGGCAGCCCTGGCCTGGTGGCTCGCCCCCGAGCAGGTGAAGGCCCGCCTGCAGGAGGCGCGCGCCCGCGGCCTGGACTTCCTCGAGCAGGCACGCGGCGAGGCGCAGTCCGCGGCAGAGCGCCCGCTCTCCTGAGTTCAGCGCCCGGTGTAACGGGGGGGCCGCTTCTCCGCGAACGCGGCCAGCCCCTCTTTCCGGTCCTCGGACGCGAGCACGATCTCGTACTTCCGGAGTTCCAGCGCGAGCGCGTCGTCCAGCTCCAGCGACGCGCCCTCGTCGATGGCGTGCTTCGCCGCGCCCACCGCGAGCGGCGCGTGGGCGGACACCTGGGATGCGAGCCCGAGCGCCGTCTCCAGCAGCCGCCCCTCGGGCGCCATCCGGTTCACCAGCCCGAGCACGAACGCCTCGGCTGCCGCCACGCGGCGCGCGGTGAGGATGAGATCCTTGGCGCGGCCCGGGCCGAGGAGCCGCGTCAGCCGCTGCGTCCCGCCACCGCCGGGGATGATCCCCAGGGCCACCTCGGTCAGCCCCAGCTCCGCGGCGGGTGCCGCCACGCGGAGATCACACGCCAGCGCCAGCTCCGTCCCGCCTCCGAGCGCCACGCCGTTGAGCGCCGCGATGAACACCGTGTCCGCGAGCTCCATGGCGCGCAGCGTCCGCCGCAGCTGCTCCAGGAAGGCGCGCACCTCCGGCTCGGTCATGCCGGCGCGCTCCTTGAGATCCGCGCCCGCGCAGAACGCCTTGTCTCCGTCCCCGGTGATCACCACGGCCCGCACGGCGCGCTGGGAGGCCACCCGCTGCACGTGCGACTCGAGCTCCGCAAGCATGGCGCGGCTGATGGCGTTGCGCCGCGTCGCCCCGTCGATGGTCCAGGTCTCCGTGGCCCCGTGCGTTTCGATCCTGAACTGGCTCACGCTCTGTCTCCTCCACCGGGCCCCTGGCCCTTCCGCTGGCGTTGCTGCGCGCGCTCCCGCTCTCCGAGCGCCGCCTGCAGGTACTTGCCGGACAGCTTCCGGCCGATCAGCTCCTGGGCAATCTCACCCGCCTCCACCAGCTTCTGGAGATCGATCCCCGTCTCGATCCCGAGCCCGTGGAGCATGAACACCAGGTCCTCGCTGGCGAGGTTCCCCGCGGCGCCCGGTGCGTACGGGCACCCACCCAGTCCGCCCACGCTCGCGTCGAACGTGGTGACCCCGTAGCCCAGTCCCACGAGCGCATTGGCGAGCGCCGTGCCGCGCGTGTCGTGGAAGTGCAGGGCCACCTTCTCGACGGGGATGGAGGCGAGCACCGCGTCCAGGATGCGCGCGGTCTGCCCTGGATTGCCCACGCCGATCGTGTCGCCGAGCGAGAGTTGGTAGAGGCCGAAGTCCACCATCGCCCGGCAGGTCTCCACCACCCGCTCCACCGCGACGGGCCCTTCGAACGGACAGCCCCACACGGTGGAGAGGTACCCGCGCACCTTCAGCCCGTGGCGCAGCGCCTCGCGCGCCACCTCGCCGGAGGTCTCCAGGGCCTCGGCCACGCTCTTGTTGATGTTCTTGCGGCTGTGGGACTCGGAGACGGAGAGGAAGACCGCCACCTCTTCGAGCCCCGCCTCGCGGGCGCGCTCGAGGCCTTTCAGGTTGGGGACCAACGCGGAGCGCGTCACGCCGGGCCGCGCCGTCACCCGGCGGACCATCTCCTCCGCGTCCGCGAGCTGGGGAATCCACTTCGGAGAGACGAACGACGTCAGCTCCAGGCGCCGCTCACCCGCGGCGAGGAGCGCCTCCGCGAGCCGCACCTTGTCCGCCGTGGGGAGCGTCCGGAGCTCGTTCTGCAACCCGTCCCGGAGTCCCACCTCGTAGACGTCCACCCTCGCGGGCAGCTGTCCGAGCAGCTTCAGGCGCGCCCCGAGATGTGGGAGTGGATCCACTTCACGATGTCCTGCGTGCTGCTGCCCGGCGTGAAGATCTCGTCCACGCCCAGCTTCTTGAGCTTCGGGATGTCGTCGTCCGGGATGATGCCGCCGCCGAACACGCGGATGTCGCCCGCGCCCTTCGTCTTCAGGAGATCGATCACCGCGGGGAAGAGCGTCATGTGCGCCCCGGACATGATGGACATGCCCACCGCGTCCACGTCCTCCTGGATCGCCGCGCTGGCGATCATCTCGGGCGTCTGGTGCAGGCCCGTGTAGATGACCTCCATCCCGGCGTCCCGCAGCGCCCGCGCGATGATCTTTGCACCGCGGTCATGGCCGTCCAGGCCGGGCTTTGCCACGAGGATTCGGAGTTTGCGCTCTGCCATAGGTGCCTTGGAATCTAGTCGAGGGGTAAGCCTGCAGGAAGAAAGGTGTCCGGCACCCTAGAAGGTGCCGCCCTCGCGGTACTGGCCCCACACCTTGCGGAACACGTCGCTCACCTCGCCG
>JBDLRJ010000143.1:0-7156 GCA_039800145.1 Pseudomonadota bacterium
CCCGTCGCGCCTGCCGGTGAAGAGCACGGTGCCCGAGTGGCGACCGCCCCGGAAGTGCTCCACGAGATCCAGCGCCGACATCCGGTCGAGGCTGGACTGGAAGTCGCCTGCGCGCGCGCCCCGTTCCACGGCCCCCCGCACGCGGGCCACGAGGTCCCCTGTCACGACGGGCCGGGTCACCACGTCCGTGGCCGCGACCTCCGCCCAGCCTCCCGCGGGGCTCCAGCCCCCCGGGTCTGCCAGCGCCACGAAGGGAACGGGGGCCAGCGCGTCCTCTGCCAGCACCTGCCGGCGCAGCGTGGCGAGCCCCTCGCCCAGCGACGCGGAGCAGACCACCACGTCCACCCGCTGCGACCGGAGCTTCCCAAGGGCCTCCTCGGCGCCCGAGGCGGGGGTCACGGTGAAGCCGTGACGCGAGAGCCCCGCACCGGTCACGCGGAGGGAGCGGGGTTCGGAATCGACGAGTAGGAGCTGAAACCTGGCCACGGCGGGATCGGCCTTTCGCGAGAGAGGCCGATTTTCCGGCCCCGGGGCCTCCTGTCAAACTAGACGTTGCCCGGATGGCAGCCTTCCGTGCCATGCTACACGTCGCATGGAGAACGACCAGCGCCGCAGCCCACGGGTGGACGTGGACGTGGACTTCCGAGCCCGGGAGTCCGCGGGCGGGGGGAGCCTGCTGTTCCGCGCCGCGGACCTGTCGCTCGGAGGGGCGTTCCTCCGCAGCACGCTGCTGCTCGAGGAGGGCGAGACGCTCGCCCTGGAGTTCCGTCTCCCGGGCAGCCACCGCCTGCTGCGGGCCACGGCCCGCGTGGCGTGGGTGCGCCGCTTCCCGGAGTCCACCCAGCCTGCCGGGATGGGGATGGAGTTCCTCTCCATGAGCCCCGAGGACCGCGAGGTGCTCGGGCGCCACCTCGGCCTCACCCTCCGAACAGGCCCTTCTTCGTCGGAGTGACCTGGTTTTTTTTGCGGATCTCCAGCAGCCGCACCTCGGCGCTCGCCTCCGCGTGGCGCGGGTTGGCAGCCACCGCGGCGCGGAAGAGCTTCTCCGCGGCCCCCATGTCCCCCTGCACGCGGGCGATCACGCCCAACTGGTAGTGAGCGCGCGCGCACTTCGGATCCAGCTTCAGCGCGTCCTGTTGGAACTGGCGCACCGCCGGCAGTTCCTCCTTCCGGGAGGGATCCAGGTAGATGGCCCACCCCCTGGCGGCGACGGACTCGGCGTGCTTGCCGTCCAGCTCGTGCGCGCGCGCGAACGTTCGCTCGGCCGCGGCGAACTCCTTCTTCTTCAGCTGGAGTTCCCCGGTGCGCATGAGCTCCCGCACCTGCTGCTCCACCGGCTCCGGCTCGCCCTTCACCCCGGGCTTGAACCCGGGTTTCGGGGGGCCGGCCTTGAGCTCCTCCACGTACCGGGCCCGCGCGGCGTCGTCCTGGAGCGCGTCGTAGGCGGCACGGATCGCGTCGAACACCGAGTTGATCCGCGCACCGTGGGAAGGCTGCAGGGGCAGCGGGAGCCGGTCCGGGTGGAACGTCTTTGCAAGCTGCAGGAAAGCCGCCTTCACCTGGTCCTTCGTGGCGGTCTGCGTCACGCCCAGCACGGTGAAGTGATCCTTCCCCGCGAGCGACGTGGCACGCCCCTCCAGCTGCTCGGCGAACGCGCGCTCCTCGGGGGTGAGCGACGAGGGAGGAGGCGGCGGGGCCTGCGGCACGGCGGCCGCGGGCGCGACGGCCACGGCGCCCTCCGGGCCGCGCTGGGTGGGAAGAACGCCCATGTTCTCCACCGCGCGCCTCAAGAGGCGTTGACGGCGGAGTCGTGCGGCCTCGGCGGGGTCCTGCGGGTCCGACATCTGGAGCGGCCTCCGGGTGAAAAGACCCGCCGATTCTAAGGAGATTCCAGCCCGAAGTGCAGCTGTCTCAGTGCCTCGTAGGTGGCGATCCCCACCGAGGTGGAGAGGTTGAGGCTGCGCCTGCCCTCCAGCATGGGGAGCGTCACGGGCACGCCCGTGCCACCGGCGAGCAGGGACGCGGGCAGGCCCGTGGGTTCGGGGCCGAAGACGAGGTGGTCCCCGGGGGCGTGGCGCACCTCGTAGCTGGACCGCCCCGTGCCCACCTCGAAGAGGAAGCGGCGCGCGTTCGGCCACGCGGCAACGTAGGCCTCGTAATCCGGGTACAGCGCCACGAAGACCTTGTCCCAGTAGTCCAGCCCCGCACGGCGCAGCTCGCGGTCGGTGATGCGGAAGCCGAGCGGCTCCACGAGGATGAGCCGCGCCCCGGTGCAGGCACACAGCCGGGCCACGTTCCCGGTGTTGGGCGGGATCTGCGGCGAGACGAGCACCACGTGGAGCGGTGAGGACAGCGGGCGGAACATGGGCTAGGGGGGGTGCACCATGCCAGTTCGCGTCACCAATGTGACCCGGGAACGTCCCCTGGCGCTCCGGGCCGAGCAGGCGCACTCCTTCTGGGAGCGCCTGGTGGGGCTCATGGGCAAGCGGGGCCTGCCGGACGGAGGGGGGCTGCACATCGTCCCCTGCAACGGCATCCACTCGTTCTTCATGCGCTTCCCCTTCGACGCGGTGTTCCTGGACCGCGAACTGCGCGTGGTCCACTGCGTGGAGGCCATGGTGCCGTGGCGCGCCACCGCGGTCATCCGGGGCGCCCACTCGGTGTTGGAGCTCCCGGCCGGGACCGTGGCGGCGACCGGCACGCGTCCGGGAGATCTCCTCCGGGTGGACGCGGGAGACAGGTAGCTTTTGACCCCCCTCGGGCCGCTTTGTTAGCGTCCCCCACCCTTCACCGGAACCGGACAGGACGCGACCAGGGCATGCGCATCGAGGTGGCCAGCATCACCGACGTGGGGATGAAGCGGAACCACAACGAAGACAACTTCGGCGTGGTGCCCGAGGAGAACCTCTACGTGGTGGCCGACGGGATGGGAGGACATTCCTCCGGCGAGGTCGCGTCCAAGATCGCCGTGGAGGAGCTCGCGGAGTTCTTCCGGATGACCTCGCGCGACCAGGACGCCACGTGGCCGTACAAGATGGACCGGGCCCGCAACTACGACGAGAACCGGCTCGCCACCGGCATCAAGCTGGCGAACATGCGGATCCACGAGCAGTCCTCGGCGGACCCCAAGCTGCGCGGGATGGGGACCACCATCGTCTCCGTCTACTTCGCGGGCACCACCGCCTACGTGGGCCACGTGGGCGACAGCCGCGTGTACCGGTTCAGCCGCGGCGAGCTGAAGCAGGTGACGGAAGATCACTCCCTGCTGAACGACTACCTGAAGTCCAAGAAGCTGACCCCCGAGGAGATCGAAGCGTTCCCGCACAAGAACGTCATCGTCCGCGCGCTCGGCATGAAGGACAGCGTGCAGGTGGACGTGGTCCGCGTGGAGCCGCAGGAGGGGGACATCTTCCTGCTCTGCTCGGACGGCCTCTCCGGCATGGTCCCCGATCCGCTCATCCGGGACACCCTGACCAAGACGCCGGACCTGGACGCCGCGTCCAAGCAGCTCATCGCGCTGGCCAACGCGAATGGCGGGCTGGACAACGTGACGTGCGTGCTGGTGCGGTACTTCAACAACTAGGCCGCGGGCACCCGCTCGTCTCCCCATGCGAGGCAGTCCACCAGTTCCTCTCCGGCGCGCACGCGCGTGCCGGGGAACACGGTGACGCGGTTGAGCCGGGCGCCGTCTTCCACCACTGCGTCCGACGCCACGTAGACCGCGGAGCCGAGCCGAGCACCGGCGTGTACGTGCGCCCCGGGCTCGACGAAGGCCGGCCCAGCGATGCGGGCCTCGACGCCCGGCGCAATCCACCCGGCCTGCGTGCGCGTACGCCCCAGGAAGGGATCCGACTCCCCGAACGCCTGCAGCGGCACCTGGCCGAAGAGGAGATCTTTTTGGGTGGCGAGGTAGCGGGACGGCGTGCCGAGATCCGACCAGTAGCCGGTGGCCACGTGGCCGTACACCCGCAGGCCCGCCTCCAGCATCCGCACGTACACCTCGCGGTTGATGTCCTCGGGGCCCTCTGGGCGCATGAAGTCGAACACAGCGGGGGACATCACGTGGACGCCGGTGAAGTGCCACGGCGAGAGCCGCGCCCCCCCCGGCCCATGCCCGGCGATGCGCCGCACGTTCCACCCCGGGTCCACCTCCACCGCGGCGAACGTCTCGTTCGCGGGCATGGGGAGCAGCACCAGGGTGGCCGCTGCCCCGCTCTGCCGGTGGGCCTCCACCACCGGGCGCAGGTCCACCGCGAACAGGATGTCCCCGTTGAGCACCAGGAAGTCCCCGTCGGACAGCAGCGCCCGCAGCCCCCGGATACCGCCGCCCGTGCCCTGGATGACGGGCTCGTGCACGCACGCGAGGGACAGCCCCGCGCGCGCCGCCTCCTCTTCGCCGCACGCGCGCATCACCTCCGGGAGGTGGTGGGTGTTCATGCCGACCGCGGTGACGCCGGCCGCCTTCAGCAGCGCGAAGTCGTAGCGCAGCAGCGGCTGCCCGAGCAGCGGGAGCGCGGGCTTCGGCCAGCGGTTCGTCAGCGGCCGCAGCCGGGTCCCCAACCCCGCGGCGAGCACCATCCCCTTCACGGCTGGAGCTCGGGCACGTACCCCGCGATGAGCGTCTGCAGGGGCCGCAGCTCGGGCCTGCGCGCGAACGCCGCCTTCACGTAGCGGAGGGACGCGGGGATGGAGACCAGGAAGCCCGAGTTGCCCTTCACGCGGTGGATGAACTCGAAGCGCCCCGCGTCCTTGAGCTTCCGCTGGATGGTGAGGAGATCGAAGAACGCCTTGAACGCCGGCCGGTCCACCCTCACGCCCCGCAGCGGCTCGAACGCGTCCAGGTAGCGGTCCAGCATCCGGTCCACGAACGCGTAGGGAAGCTCCACGTAGCTGTCCCGCAGCAGCGCGACGAGATCGTACTGGCGCGGCCCGAGCAGCGCGTCCTGGAAGTCGATCACCACCAGCTCTCCGCCGGTGACCATGATGTTGCGGGACTGGTAGTCGCGGTGCGTGAAGCCGCGCGGTGCTGCGGCGAGCTCCGCTGCGAGCGTACGGAAGTGCTGGTCCAGCTCGGTACGCTCTGCCCCCGTCACGGTCCGGCCGCTCCAGGCCTCCATGCCCCACTCTCGGAAGTGGTGGAGCTCCCAGTCGTAGAGCGCCTCGTCGAACGCGCGGCCGTAGGCGATGCAGCCCGTGTCCGGCTGCTGCTCGGCGCGCGCACGGAGCAGGGCGAGCAGCTCCACGGCCCGGCCATAGAGCGCCTCCGCGTGCTTGCCCCCTTCCAGCGCCTGCTCGAACGTGAGGTCCGAGAGATCCTCGAGCACCATCATCCCCGCCGGCTCGTCGTACCGGTGGATGCGCGGCACGCGGACCCCGAGCTTCGAGAGGTAGCGGTGCACGTTGACGAACGGGAGCTCGGTGGGCGCCTCGGCCGCCCCGCCCTCCTCGCTCTTCTTCGCGTCCTGGGGCATCACCATCACCACCACGCTGTCGGGCGGGGTGCCCACGCGGTGGTACGAGCGGCTGCTCGCCTCGCCCTTCAACTTGAGGACCGGCGCACCGGCAAAGGTCCGGCCCGTGGCCTTCTCGGCCTGCTCTCGGAGCTGCGTATCCATGGGGGTGTGTCCTGTGGGGGGCTCAGGCCCCGCGCTCGCGGCGCAGGGGCAACAGTTCGAAGGGGAGCGCGAGCAGCGTGTCGAAGCGGTGCACGCGCGGGGGGACGGCGGACATGGACGCGGCGGTGAAACCTCGGCTCGCCACCACCAGGATGACGGGCTTGCCGGCGTCGTTCAGCCCGGGGCCCACGCGGAGGATGCCGGGGACGCCGAACAGCAGGCGGATGCACTCCTCCACCGCGGCGGCGAGCTCGGGATCTTCCCGCCCCTCGTCCGGGCGACCGTCCCGCGGCTCCTCGCGGAAGAAGACGCCGCGCCTCTGCGCCTGGTGGAGCGCCGCCATGGCCTCGCCGAAGGCCGGGGGCCGGGGCGCCGGGAACGCGGACAGGGGGCCCGTCGCCGGCTGGGCGCCGTACACGGCGTTGGCCCCGGTGCGCTGGGTCCCCTCGAAGCCGTCTCCGCGGCCGGGATTCCGGAGCGCGCGCGCCAGCTGCTGCTGCGCCCCCGCGTCCGGCTTCTGGCCGGGCCGTTGCCCCCCGGCGCGCTGAGAACCGGGCCGCTGCGAGGGGCTGCCGGGCTCCTGCGCCTCCTCCTCCGCGCGCTGCGACTCCTCGTTCTCGACGTGCCCCTCCTCGAGCGAGGGATCCGCGTTGCCCAGCACGAACTCGCTCGTGACGTGGCGCGCCGCCTCGTCCGCCGACATGCCCTGCTGCCCCTGGCCGAACGCCTCCATGGGCTGGGTGCCTTCGTCCGCGGAAGCCTCCTTCGCCCGCTGAGCCGCACTCATCTGCGCGGTGCGCGTGCGCGGACGCGCGGGGCCGCTGGCGCCCTGGGCCGGGCGCATGGGGGGAGGCGGACGGCCGGAATTGTTCGGAGGTACGCGGGTCACGTTCCGCGCTATGTTAGCGGACGTGGCGGCCGCACTCGACTACGGAAGATGCCCCTGCTCCGGGGTGTACCAGCACCGTGCCGTGGAGGTGCGGATGACCGTGTCCGGGAAGGTCGTGGTCCTCGTCGACGTCCCCCAGGGCAACTGCCCCACCTGCGGCAGCCGCGTCTACAAGCCCGAGGTGCTCGAGCGGATCGAGTCCCTCATGAAGGCCACCCGCTTCGAGCGGCGGCTCTAGCCTCCCCCCTCTGACTCCCGCCGGTCGCGGTGCGCCCCGAGCGACGGTTGCATTCATGCGCATGGATGCATATACCCAAGGCCGTGTCTGCCCGCTCCACCGCTGCCCGCCCCGCTGCCCGCGCCCTGTCGCGGGTGGGGCTGTTCCGGCTGCTGTCGGATGAGGGGCGGCTGCAGCTGCTCGCACTGTGCGCCGAGGAGGAGCTGGCGGTGGGGGAGCTGGCCTCGCTGCTGCGAGAAGGCCAGCCCCAGGTGAGCCGGAAGGTGGCGGCGCTGCGCCAGGCGGGGCTGTTGGAGAGCCGTCGTGACGGGACGCGGACCCTCCTGCGGGCTGTCCCGGCAACGGACGCGGTGGTGGAGGAGGCTCTGGCGGAGGGACGAAGTCTCTGCCTGCGGGACGGCAGCCTCTCCCGCG
>JBDLRJ010000144.1:0-4403 GCA_039800145.1 Pseudomonadota bacterium
CTCTCCGAGACGCACACCGATCCGTTCGCCAAGGACATCCGCAAGCTGCTCAAGCGCAAGCAGGGGCTGGACACGGACCGCTTCACCGGCATCACGGCGGTGTACTCCGTGGAGCCACTGCGCGACCCGGTTCCGCTCAACTACGACGCGGCCCACGACGGGTTCCTCTGCGTCTGCCCGCGCGAGAACGACTTCCACACGTGTGACCACCGGACGCAGATCAACGGCTCGGTGGCGTTCGTGACCAGCGTGTTCGGGATGAACATGGCCGGCGTGGTGGTGCGGAGGTTGGCATCGCGCAACCGCTGAGTTGACCCGTCAACCCACCTTCGCGATGCCGGAGGACTCGCGCCCGCAGGGGCGGCGGAACACGCAGCCCGCGCAGTCCGCGGCGTTCTCCTTCAGGGGGAACGCCTCCTCTCCCCTGGCCTCGTTCCCGGAAGGGTCCACCAGCAGCGCCCGCATGCGGGCCACGCTGCCCCGGAAGCTGGCCTTGAAGCGCTCCACCGCCTCGGCCGTGCAGGCGACCTCCTTCTCGGTCCCCGCGTTCAGGTACACGAGCGAGGTGCGGATGGCGCCGAGGTCCATCTTGTACCGGTCCGCCAGGTACAGCGCGTAGCCGAGCACCTGGTCGTCGTAGCCGTCCCTCGGTCCGCCGGTCTTCCAGTCCACGACGCGCGGCGAGCCGTCCTCGTCGAAGTAGGCGAAGTCCGGGACGGCGAAGACCTTCACCCCGTCCAGGTAGAAGACGGAGCGGTCGAAGTCGGTCTCGTCCACTTCGATCCACCGGTCGCGCGGAAGCCCCTGCGCGAGCGTGGGCCAGCGTGACTGGAAGAACCAGGTGAGCGCTTCGCGGGTGAGTTCCCAGTTCTTCTTCCACGCGTCCGGCTCGAGCACGTCCCGGTACTCGTGCTCCACCAGTCCCACGAACGTCTTGCGGTCCCGCCAGTGCTGGCCGCCGTTCGAGTGCTTCCACTCGTCCTGCATGCGGCGGTGGACGCGGTCGATGACGGCGTTGGGATCCACCGGCCGCCGTGCGCGGTAGTGGAGGAGCGCCTCGCGGATGGCCTCGTGCACCGTGCTGCCCGCCCAGGTGAAGCGGTTGTGCAGCTTCTTCAGGCCATACAGCGTCTTCACGTCCTCGGCCGCCGTGCGCTCCCACCCGCCCCAGCTCCGGTAGTAGTAGAGGTAGTACGCCCGGAGGCACTCGTTCAGCTTCTCGTGCCGGCTCTTGCTCCAGGAGAAGTCGTTGCTGATCTGGCGTCCCATCTTGCGTGTCCCCTGACGCCCTGGACCATCCCATGCCCGCCGCCTCCCGTCACCGGCCCCCGTCCCTCCGCTCCGCCCTCCTCGCCTGGTTCGACCACGGGAAGCGCGACCTGCCGTGGCGGCGCACGAAGGACGCGTACGCCATCTGGCTCTCGGAGGTGATGCTGCAGCAGACGCAGGTGGTGACCGTCATCCCGTACTGGGAGAAATTCCTCGCGCGCTTTCCCACCGTGGAGTCGCTGGCGAGGGCACAGCTCGAAGAGGTGCTGCCGTACTGGAGCGGGCTCGGGTACTACTCGCGGTGCCGCAACCTCCACAGCGCCGCGCAGGCCATCGTGGCGGAGCACGGGGGAAGGCTGCCCGCGGACGCGGAGGCGCTGCGCGGGCTGCCGGGCTTCGGGCCCTACACGGCCGGGGCGGTGGCCTCCATCGCGTTCGACCTCGAGGCCCCCATCGTGGACGGCAACGTGGCGCGCGTGTTCAGCCGACTCTTCGTGGTGGAGGGTGCACCGGGGGACCGCGCGCGCGAGAAGCGGCTGTGGGCGCTCGCCGCCGAACAGGTGAAAGGGCCGCGGCCCGGTGACTTCAACCAGGCGCTCATGGAGCTGGGGGCCACGGTGTGCCGCGTGGAGAGGCCCACGTGCCTGCTCTGCCCGGTGCGCGCGCACTGCGGTGCGCTCGCATCAGGCCGCGTGGACACCCTGCCCCCGCCGCGCGCGAGGCCCCCGCGCAAGCTGCTCAACCTCGTGGTGGCGGCGTGGGAGCGGGACGGCGCCCTGCTGATGGGCCAGCGCGAGAAAGCGGGGCTCTTCGGTGGCCTCTGGGAACTCCCCACCGCCGAGTACCCCGCGCGCGACGCAGACATCGGCGAACGGCTGTCCGAGTCGCTCGGGCGGAAGGTGACGCTCGGCGAGAACCTGGGCGTGGTGCGGCGCACGCTCACGCACCGGGATCTCGAGCTGCACCTCTTCCGGGTGAAGGGCCGCGCGGCCCCCACGGGCGCCTCCGGGGCCTACACCGCTTTCCGCTGGGTGACGCCCGCGCAGGTGACGTCGCTCGGGCTGAGCACCGCCATGGCGAAGGTGCTCGAGCAGGCGTGGACCAGCGGACGCCGGCCCCCCGCCCCTGTGAGCTGACGGGCAGCACGAAGCGGGCGCGGGCTCCCGCGCGCGGGCCCCGCGCGTTACTGCAGGGCCCGTGCACCCCGCCATGCCCACGCCGGAGAACAGGGACCCCGCCCCGCGCCCCTCGAACGCAGGGCCCACCCGCGAAGAGATTGCCCTGCGCGCCTTCCAGCTCTCGCAGCAGCGCGGCGACGGCCCGGGCAGTCCCGAGGAGGACTGGCTGCAGGCCGAGCGCGAGCTGCGCCTCAGGGACGCGCTGCGTCGTCGCTGAGCAGTCCACGGAGTTGGCGCTGGGCATCCCGCACCTCCCCGAGGATCCGCTCGGTGTCCTGGACCGAGCGCAGCCCGAGGCCGCACGCGGGGGTGAGCACCAGGTGCGCGAGCACCGAAGCGAGCGGGCGGGACGCCGGCAGCACCGCGCGGAAGGTGGCCTCCACCGCGTCCACCAGCTCGTCCACCCGGTACCCGGTGGCGACGTCCGTGGGGACGATGCCGAGCGCGAGCGTGCCGCCGCCGTCGAGGAACTCGAGGAACGCGGCGCGGTCGTCCACCAGGGCGTCCAGGGAGAGCCGCGCGTCCACCGCGAGCAGGTCCAACCCCAGCCGCAGCAGCCGCGTCCAGTCGGTGTTGCTGCAGCAGTGCAGCCCCACCAGCGCCCCCTCGTGTTGCAGCGCGGAGGCGAGCACGCGCAGCTCCTGCAGCACCACCACGTGCGCGGCGTTGCGCCCATCGAACGCGTAGAGGCCGGGCTCGTCCAGGAAGAACACGGGCGTGGCGCCGGCGCGGCGGACGGCGCGCGTCATGGCGAGCGCGCGGGCGAGTGACAGCCGGAACACGGCGCGGTCCAGGGCCGGCTCCTCCGCGAGCGTCCGCCCGTCCGACAGCTTCGTCACCCAGCGCAGCGTCACGGGGCCGGCCAGCTGCGCCTTGGCCAGCTTGAGCCCCCGCGCCTGCAGCTCGTAGAGGAACGGGTTCCACGCGCGGCACGCCTGGGGCGACGGCTCGTACGCGGAGACGTCCCCGCTGCGGAGCGCCTCCTCGAGCCTCGCGGTGAAGGCCCCGCGGCCCGCCTCCCACTCGGAGAGGTCCACGGTGCACAGCCCCTCCTCGTCCGTGCGCAGCCCCGGCAGGCCGTCCAGCGCCGCCGGGACCATGTACTCCTCGCGCGCGCTGCGGGGCAGCTGCGGAAGCCAGGGGATGTCCACCTGGAGCGAGCACTGGAGCGCGAGCTCCAGCTGGGAGTGGGGAAGGCTCCCGATGCCCGTGATGCCACAGGCGGGCAGCAGTCCAACGGCGGCGTGGCGGCGCGCAGAGCCCATGGTGCAAAGTCCTCAGCTCACGGAGAAGTAGGAAGCCTGCGGGTGGTGGAAGACGACGGCGGAGACGGAGGCCTCGGGCTCCATCATGCAGCCGTCCGTCAGCTGCACGCCGATCTCCCCGGGCCGGAGCGCCTCGAAGAGCAGCGCCTGGTCCTCGAGCCGCGGGCAGGCCGGGTAGCCAAACGAGTAGCGCTTGCCGGGGTACTCGGCGCGGAAGCGCTCCAGCATCGTCATGTCCGGGCGGTCCGGCTGGCCCCACATGCTGCGCAGCTGCGAGTGGAGCAGCTCGGCGTAGCCCTCGGCCGTCTCCAGCGCGAGCGCCTGGACGGCGTGCATCTTCAGGAACTCGCCCTTCGCCTTGTAGCGCTCGGCGCGCTCGCGGATGCCCTCGCCCGCGGTGACCACGAACAGGGCGAGGTTGTCCCGCGGCGCTCCCCCCACGAGCGGCGCCACGAGGTCCGCGAGGCAGAGGCCACCGTCGCGCGGCTGGCGGGGGAAGTCGAACCGGACCACCTGCTGACCGGAGCCCCCGTCGAAGAGTTGAACGGAATTGCCCTCGCTGCCGGCGCGGAAGAACTGGAACACGGCGCGCGGCTTCATCTCGCCGCCGCGCAGCTCCTCCTTGAGCCCGTCCAGCATCTCCTTCACGGCGAGCGCCTTGCGCCCCTCGTCGGTGTCGCGGAGCTTGTGT
>JBDLRJ010000145.1:0-11380 GCA_039800145.1 Pseudomonadota bacterium
CCCGAGCGACCCGAGCGTCCCGAGCGTCCCGAGCGACCCGAGCGACCCGAGCGACCCGAGCGTCCCGAGCGTCCCGAGCGTCCCGAGCGTCCCGAGCGTCCCGAGCGTCCCGAGCGTCCCGAGCGTCCCGAGCGTCACATCACCTCGGCGGCAGCGGGTTGCACCCGGACACCCGGAATCCCCCCTCGAGCCGCCCCGGCGTCCGCGCGGCAACGCAGGCTGTGTCCGTGGTGCGGTGGCAGAAGGCCTCGAAGCAGTCGCCGGTGGGCACCTCCTCGCCGGTGCCGAGCCGGACGGTGCGCCGCGGTCCGACATCTGGAAGCGCCGGGAACGCCCGGACGGGCTGGAGGGCGGGCAGCGGCTCCCCCACCCACGATCCCAGGAACACGGACAGCGCGAGCACCCCCACCCACCGGCGCTCGGCCCCGCGCAGGGCGCCGCGGAGCGAGACCGCGAGCCCCACCGCGCCGAGGGCCCACAAGGGCGCCTGGCCGAAGCGCGTGTCGGGGGCGAGCAGCCACCAGCCCAGGACGCCCACGGCCGCGGCCACACAGAGGCGGGCGGCTCGGCCGTCCGGGCGCTGCACCCGCGCGCGAACGAGCCCGAGCATGACGCCCGCCCCGGCCAGCGCGAGCGGCAGCAGAAACATCCGGTTGGAGGTGGACTCGCGCGTAAACCAGTCCGCCACCCAGGGCCCGAGCGCTTCCGCCGAGACGTACCGGCCCACCGGCCGCCGCGCGTAGACCCAGGCCCAGCCGTGGATGACGCGGGCGAGCGAGGCAGGCGCGGCCCAGTCCACCGGGAGGCGAAGCCACCCGAGCGGATACAGCGGCATCCCGGACAGGACCACCGAGCGGCCGAGCCACGGCGTCACCGCCGCCACCGCCGCGCCGGCCCCCAGTGCGAGCCCCCGCACGGAGCGCGCCCGCAGTGTCTGCCAAAGCGGCTCCACGAGCAGCAGCGGCAGCACCAGCACCAGCGTCTGCTTGAGCGTCAAAAGGCCCGCGGCAACGGCTGCGCGCGCGGCGAAGGCCCCCCGGCCGTCCTGTCCCCTCGCGGAGAAGGCCACCATGGCGCAGAGGCTCCCCGCGGCCGTCACCGCCTCGTCGGCGGAACCGCTCGAGAGCCCCCGCCAGGCCATGGCATCCACCACCGGCGCCGCGGCCAGGCCCACGAACCGCCCGCGCAGCAGCAGCCCCACGCCGGTGCACGCGGCCACCCAGGCGAGCAACCCGCCGCCCACGTGCCACCCGCGGCCGTCGAACGGACCCACGGCGAGCAGCGCGCTCCACGGCGCGAAGGCCTGGTTGAGCGCGGCGTACGGGTTCACCAGCGCCAGCCCCGGCACGGCGGCCCCGGACTCCGCGAGCCGGATGGACGAGAGGTAATAGAGCCCTGCGTCCGGGTGAGAGACGGGCCGCAGCCCCGCCCCGGCCGTCACCCAGCCCAGCAGGGCCCAGGCCGACCAGGTGAGCGCGCCCCGTGACCGCGCCCAGCGCAGCAGCCGGTGCCGCCTCTGCCATGCCCCGGCCGCGCCCAGCGCCCACGCCCCGGCCGACACCGGCCCATCCACCGCCCCGGCGAGGTTCACCGCCGTGGCGAGGACCAGCGACGCCGCGAGGCCGGCGAGGAACGTCTCTGCCATGCCTGCGCGGGGCCGCAGCCGATACAGCACCCAGTGTCCCAGCCCCACGAGCGCCGAGATCCAGGCAGCCCACGTGGCAAGCAGCGCGCCCTGCAGCATGGGCCCTACGGCGCCGTCTCGGGCTCGGAAGGCAGGACCGTTTCAGGTTCTTCCGGGGCCTGCGGACAGGAGCTCTCGTCGCCTGCCGCGCAGGATTTTTCGCAGGAGGCGTGCTCCCCGGCCGCGCACCCCTTTTTCCAGCTTACCGCTGCCAGGGCCCGTCCCTGCCTCGGCCCGGCCGACTGGCGGTCCCCGAGCGCGAGGCAGGCGCCCCCGCTGCCCAGCGTGCAGGCGCGGTCAAGCAAGGTCTCCGCGCCCCGAACGTTCTTGCGAACCCCGCGCCCCTCCAACGTCAGCAGCCCGAGCACGTGGCAGGACAGGGCATGCCCGTTGTCACACAGTGGCTTGTAGATTCTTGCAGCCGCCTTCGGGTCCGGCTTTCCCAGCCGACCTTCGAGCGCCAGTCCCGCCACCCCGGCACAGCCGTCCTGGCTGCCCTGCTCGCAGGCATGGGCGAAGAACGCCTGTGCCTGCTGCGGGTTGGGCTCGACGCCCAGCCCGTCCCGGAGCATCCAGCCCACCAGGTAACACGCCTCGACCTGGCCTCCCTCGCACTCCTGGAAGAGGAGGCTCACCCCGTAGGCAGGGTCCGGTTCCACCCCGTCGCCCGCCGCATACCTTGCGCCGATTCGAACGCACCCACCCGGCTCTCCCACGTCGCAGGACCGGCGGTCGAGGCTCACCTCCTCGGATTCGTCTGCTGAGTAGCACTTGCCCGCGCGGATCTCCGGCCCCGTCATGCACAGCCGCGAGTGCTCGGACTGCGTGCCGCCGATGCCTGCTCGCCAGGAGACGGTGAACTCGCAGCGCTGTGGAGGCCCGGCGAACGGGGCCCGCATGTACAGCGGCATCTCCAGCCGGCGCGTCTCCCCCGGCTCCACCTCCGACCACGAGGTGAGGAAGGTGGTGGTGTCTAGGTAAGTCCTCTCCCCGTCCAGGCACGCCGCCTTGAGCCCGACGTCGGTCCCGGCATCCAGCGGCTCTGCGGGGGTGATGTCCGCCGCGACCGCCAGGTACCAACGCCCGCGGTGCTCTCCGAAGGAGATCGGCTGGAACGAGACCGACATCCCGTCGAACCGGAACGGCGAGGTCCTCGGCGCGGCGACGGCGACCGTCGAGGACAGGAGTGCGATCAACCAGGGGCGGGGCATGCCCGTCATCCCAAGCACGGCCCGGCCCGGCGGCAAGAAAGAGGCCGCGCCTACCCCCTACCCGCCCATCCACTCGTTGCCCATCACCACGGGCAGCTGGAGCGCGCGCTCGCGATCCAGGTCCAGGTTGCCCACGTGCAGCGTCAGCGGGGCCTGCACCCACTTGAAAATGCTGCGGGTGAACAGCCGCGTGAACTTCTCCACGTGCGCCTCGGCCGTCTCGCGACCGAGCTCCGGGAACATCTGCGTGATGACCGCCTTCACCTCGTCCGGGGAGAGCTTCTCCGCGGCGAAGAGGAAGAAGCAGGCGTCCAGCACCGGGAACGGCATCAGCTCCGCCTCGCCGGACTGGTCCGGGGCAAGCTCCGGCCCCGCGGGGCGCTCGAGCACGCGGCGGATGCCCTCCAGGCCCGTCTGCTCCTGGAGGTAGCCGAGCAGGTGGTTCACCACCGTCTTGGGCAGGTTGGCGATGACGGAGAGCGCCCCCTCCAGGTCGCCGCCCACGGTGGTGTAGCCCACCGCCCGCTCGCTCATGTTGCCGGTCTGCAGGAACAGCCCGCCGGCCGAGTTGCTCCAGTTCCACATCCGCTGTCCGCGCAGCCGCGCCTGGATGTTCTGCTCGGTGAGCGCCGTCACCTCGCCGCCGGCGAGCATCTGCCGGGTGGCCGCGAGCTCGCGCTGGAACGCGTCGTCGATGTCCACCACCTCGAGTGGCACGCCGAGCTCGCGGCACAGCGTCTCGGACGCGGCGCGCGTCTGCACCGAGCTGTACCGCGAGGGCATGTAGAAGGCGCGCAGCAAGCTGCCCGGTGCGTCCGGCCGCGCGCGCTGCGCGTACCGGTGCGCCACGAGCAGCGTGAGCAGGCTGTCTCGCCCGCCGGACAGCGCCACCCCGATGCAGCGGAAACCGCCGGTCTTCTCGAAGTAGTCCCCCACGCCCAGCGCAAGGGCGTCCAATATCTCCTCGCAGAAGGCACCGCGCGCCCCGCCCGGCACGCGCGGTTCGGGCGGCGGCAGGAAGAAGCTGCGGTGCGCGGGCACGGGGTAGCGCAGGCCCGAGCGCTCGGTGTGGAAGTCCGCCACCGGCACGCGCGTCACGGGCGAGCCGCGCGAGAGCGCCTCCACGCGGTCGTTGCGCCAGGTGGTGGCCTCTCCCCGCAGCCGCAGGGTGCGGTCCAGGTCCACGACGGCGGTGGCGCAGCCCTCGCGGAAGCGCGGCGCCTCCAGCACCATCTTCCCACCCTGGTTCACGAAGCCGCCGCCGTCGAAGATGAGCCCGTCGTTGGCGCCCACGAGGTTGGCGTAGGCCAGGGTGGCCTGGCAGTCCGCGGCGCGCTGGGACACGAGCTCCCGGCGGCTGCCGTGGATGCCCACGCGGAACGGCGAGGCGGAGAGGTTCACCACCAACTCCGCGCCGGCGAAGGTGCGGCGCCGCAGCGGCCCCTCCGGGCTCCAGAGGTCCTCGCACACCTCCGCCCCGAGCACGCCGAAGTCGAACTCGAACACCAGGTCCCCGAGCGGGACGCCGCGGTGCTGCACGGCCATCCCCGGCGCGCCGGGGGCGAACGTCCGCCCCTCGTAGAAGACGTTGTAGGTGGGCAGCTTCTCCTTGGGAACGAGCCCGCGGATGCGCCCGCCTGCCACCACCGCGGCGCAGTTGAAGCGCAGCCCCTCGTGCGCCACCGTCACGCCGAGCACGTGGACGGTGCGCGTGTCCGCGGTCTCGGCGGCGAAGCGCTCGAGCGCCGTCCACTGCGCGTCCACGAAGCGCTGCCACTGCACGAGGTCTTCCGGCGCGTACCCGCCGAGCACCTGCTCGGGGAAGACGGCCACCGTGGCCCCTCCCGAGGCGGCGGCGCGCGCGAGCGAGACGGCGCGGGCGGTGTTGGCGTGGACAGCCCCCACCTTGGCGTTGACGGAGACGAGGGCGAGCTGGACGAGGCGCATGGGAGGCCGCTGTTTACCTCGGGGCCCGGCGCCGGGCCTCTGCCTCGCGCAGCTCCTTGCGGCGCAGGGCCTCCTTCTGCACCGCCTTCACGGTGTCCCGGACGCCGGTCCGGTTGGCCATGTTGGCGGCGAAGCCCGGCACCATCCCGCCGGGGTCCACCGAGAAGCGGTAGACGACGTAGCTCTTCTGGGGCCCCTGGGACGTGACGTGCCAGCTGCCGTCGTTCGTCCTCAGCCGCACCGTGTTGGGCCGCTCGGGGAGCAGGTCCGGCACGGCGGACCAGCGGCTGGAGAAGACGCCCTCCCCGGCCGGCCCCACGGTGCGCAGCACCTGCGTGCGGACCACGTAGTCCCGCGGCGCGACGAAGGGGAGCTCCAGCCGGGTGTAGACGTGGCGGGCGCCGTCCGGGGCCGGGTCTCCCACGAAGCGGCTCTCGGAGCAGTAGGGCATGAAGGCCGGGTAGCGCTCGTTGTCGAGGAGCGCCGCCTGGACGTCCTGTGCAGGAACGTTCAATTCCCCTTCCGCCCACAGGTCCCGGATGCTGGAGTTGGGACGCTGGCGGGAGCGGATGAGGAGCGGCTCGTTGCCGATCACCTCCCACCCCTCCGCCTCGGGCCGCTGCGGCGAGAGCGTGGCCTCCGCGCCGGGCTTCCCCGCTGCCGCTTCTCCCGCCCATGCCGCCGCGCTGCCGCACAGGGCCAGCAGCACCAGCAGGGACGGCGCGGCACGCATGGTTGCCCTTGATTGGACCCCCTCCGACGGGTGGCTGTCCAGAACCCGCCCCATGGCGCCCTGCGTCAGGCTGCAATTCCGGTCAGTTGAGGGGCCCCCGGGGGCGCGCCGGACGCATCCGGGCGAGCACGTCGGAGAGATCGTCCATCACCGCCCGGAGCCGGGCCGCCGCGGAGGGCTCCTCGAGCAGGCGCCGGCGGCGATCAACATCCGCCACCACGGCAGCGGCCACCACGTCCGCGAGCGCCCCGCCGCGGGCGCGCGCCGCCTCCTGCACCAGCACCTGCGCGGCCTCCTGCGGCAGCTGGGTGGCCAGCTCCAGCAGCCCCTGCCGCACGGGCCCCTCTTCGGCCCCCGCGTCCTGGAGCTCCTCCATGGCCCGGGCCTCCACTTCCCGGTACGGCGGGCCGGCCGGGTGTTCGCGCAGGACGTGGACGCGCGCGGCCCCCTCGAGCAGCAGGTTGTACCGGCCGCCCTCCACCTTCTCGTGCCAGGTGATGACGCCGGCACATGCCACGGAGGCCAGGGGGGGCCTCCCGGCGTAGTCCCCCTCCCACCCCGGCTCGAGCCCGGCGAGCGCGAACACGCCGTCGGAGGCGAGCGCGTCCCGGACGAGGGCCCGGTAGCGAGGCTCGAAGATGTGCAGCGGCATGGCCACGCCGGGGAAGAGCACCGCGGAAGGCAGCGGGAACACCTTCAAGCGCGGCAGGGCGGCGCGCACGCGCTCGGCGGAAGTCAGGGTGGACACGCAGAGGCTGTAACGGGGAGTGCGTCCGGCTGCCGCGGGGTTATGGTGCGCGCCCCCATGGACAGCCCCTCGCCCCCCCCTGCCGCCGCCGTCCCCCAGAGCTGGTACCGCCGCCTGTACGCCCGCGTGGAGGGCTACGCGGGGACGCGTTACGCCCTGGCCGCCTTCGTGGTGGTGGCGTTCCTGGACGCGTTCATCTTCCCCGTGCCGCCGTTCGCGCTCATGGTGCCCATGGTGTTCGCCCAGCCGAAGAGCTGGCTCAAGCTGGCGCTGCTGGGCATCGGGGCCTCGGTGCTGGGGGGGCTGGCCGGCTACGCGCTGGGGTTCGGCGTCCACGGCGTCCTCGAGGTGCTGCACATGGACCTCGACAAGCCGCTCGCGGGCGCGGCGGCCGTGAAGCTCGGCTTCGCGGGGCAGACGCCGGGCCAGCTGCTCGGCACCAACCTCTGGGTGCTCATCCTCATGGCCTCCGTGCTGCCCACGCCGTTTAAGCTGGTGGCCATTGGCAGCGGGGCGCTGAAGGTGCCGATCGCGCGCTTCCTGGTGGCGGCCCTCATCGGGCGCTCGGCGCGGTTCCTGGCGGTGGGGCTGGTGTGCCGCTTCGGCGGTGCGCAGGCGAAGCGCTGGTTCAACCGCTGAGCCGTCCCAGAAGCCGTCGCCCCGGCCCTCCGCGAGGAGGCAACCGGGGCGAGCGGGGCTCAGCGGTTGGCGTGCGCAGCGCTCAGGGGGCCGCGGGGGCCGCAGCAGCCTTGGGAGGCTCGGAGGCGCCGGCCACCTGCAGCGTGGCGAAGTTGATGTTGTTGTAGCCCGCGGTGGCGCAGCTGAACATCACGCGCTTGAGGATGCGGAACTTCACGCCCTTGTCGGCCTGGATGTTCACGTCCCCCTTGAAACCGTCCGCGCTGTTGGCGAGCGCGCGCAGGTCTTCGTACTGCTTCTTCATCTCGCGCAGCTTCTCCTCGAGCGCGGGGATGTTGAGCACGTCCTCCTTGGAGAGGTCCGCCACGTTCCCGATGACGCTGCCGGAGAGGACGACCTGCCCCGAGGTGGGATCATCCTTGTTGGGCATGGTGACCATCACCACCGGCACCATGTCCACCTCCTTCACGTTGGAGGCCTCCGGGAGGACGACGTCCTTGGACATGCTGAGCACCTCGCCCGTCGCCGAGAAGTTGGCGATGAGGAAGAGCACGATGATGACGAACATGTCCACGAGCGGCGTGATGAGCAGGTCCGCGTAGGTGCCCTTCTTGCCGGGGCCGTGGCCGCCGAAGATGCGGGACTTGCTGAGCCGCTTACCGTAGCGGAATCCGGGAGTGACGATGGGCATGGCGCTGGGTTCCGGAAAAAAGGGTGACGGCCGGGCTCAGCCCATGGCCGGGGAGACGGTGACGTTGGGCAGCCCTGCGCCCATGCACTCGTCGATGACCTGCACCAGGACCTCGTAGTTGACCCCGTCCTCCGTCTGGAGGGTGATCTGCGAGGGCCACTGGTCCGCCAGCTGCGCCTTCAGCTCCTTGAGCTTGGCCGTCAGCTTGATGAGGTCCAACTTCTTCTTGCCGCCCTTGTCCACGGAGACGAGCGGCATGGGGTCCACCGCGGAGCCGCCGGCGGTGAGCTTCAGTTCCTTCTCCGTGATGAGCAGCGTCAGGGGGACGGTCTTCTGCTCCGTCTGCTCCTGGTTGGGATCCGACGGGCCACCAGCCTGCTGCACCTGGAGGCGGCCAATCTGCGTCCACACCGCCGTCATGATGAGGAAGCTGATGGTCACCGCCATCAGGTCGATGAAGGGAACGAGGTTGATGGCCGTGTCCAGGGGCTTCTTCTTGCCCTTGCCACCAGAGTCCCCAAGGTCCATTCCGCCGGCCATCGACCACTCCTTTCAACTGCGTACCGCGGGTGTTTCGTCCTGCGTGCCTCGGTGCCTCGGCCCTGCGCGTGCTGCCTTCTTCCCTGCACCGGTCCAGCGCGGTACGACGGCGCCGGACCGGCCCTGCCCACCGCGGACTACGAGTTGGACATGCCCTTGAACTTGTCCTTGTTCGCCACGATGAGGTTCAGCACGGACACGGAGGTCTCGTTGATGTCGTTGATGAGGTGCTGGGTGCGGCCCATCAGGATGGAGAAGGCCACCAGCGCCGGGATGGCGGTGATGAGACCGAAGGCGGTGCAGTTCATGGCTTCGGAGATGCCGTTCGCCAGGATGGTCGCCTTGTCGGCCGGGTTCACGTTGGCCACCGCCTCGAAGCAGCTGATGAGACCGGACACCGTGCCGAGGAGGCCGGAGAGCATGGCCGCGTTGCCGAGCATGGCGAGGTAGCCGGTGCGGGCGTCCAGGGTCGGGGTCTCGCGCAGCGTGGCCTCGTCCAGCGCCGCCTGCACCTCGTCCTCGCCCTTCGGGACGTTCATCAGGCCCGCCTTGATGACGTTGGTGAGCGGGGTGCGCTTCTGGCCGGCCACGTAGTTGATGGCCTGGTCCAGGTTGCCCTCGAAGATGTGCCGCTTCAGGCCGTTGATGAAGCCGTCCTTGTCGATGGACGCGGAGAAGAACAGCACCGCGGACCGCTCGAGGATGATGGCGAGCGCAATCACCAGGCACAGCGTGATGGGCCACATGCCCCAGCCACCCTCGACGTACCGCGCGGCCAGGGAGCCGAAGATGCCTTTGTCACCACCACCGGCGTTGGCGAACACGGCGAAGTTGCTCAGAGACGACACGTTCATGGACTCGGGCCTCCGCGTGCCCGCTGGGCACGGCTTGTAAAGAGGGCGCGGACCCTACCCGCAGCCCGCGAAAGGTGTCAATGCCAATGGATCAGACCGGGAGGTGGATCCGGAACGTCGTCCCCTCGCCCGGTTGGCTCTCCACGCGGATGCGTCCCCCGTGCCCCTCCACGATGGACTGCACGATGGACAGCCCCAGCCCCGTCCCCTGCCCCTCCGCCTTGGTGGAGAAGAAGGGCTCGAAGATGCGTGGGAGAACGTCCGCCGGAATCCCACATCCCGTGTCCCGCACCCGGATGACCACGCCCTCCGGCTCGGTGTCCGTGGACAGGGTGATGCGGCCACCGGGGGAGAGCGCGTGGCAGGCGTTGGTGAGCAGGTTCACGAACACCTGCACCAGGTTGCCGCGGCTGCCGTGGACGGGGGGCACGGGGCGGAAGTCCCGCTCCACCGTCACGCCGTGCTTCTGCAGCGTGTGCTCGCTGAAGCTGATGGAGAGCTCCAGCAGCCGGTGCACGTCCACCCCGTCCGTCTTCTTCTCCGAGGGCGGGCGCGCGTACATGACCAGGTCCTGGGTGAAGCGCAGCACCCGGTCCGTGTTCTCGAGGATGCGCCGCAGCTTCTCCATCTCCAGCGGGTCCGCGTCCGGCTGTCCCACGCGGCGGGCGTAGAGCGCGTCCGCGTAGGTGTGGATGGCGGTGAGGGGGTTGTTGATTTCATGCACCACGGAGGCGGCGAGCTGCCCGAGCGACGCGAGCCGCTCCGAGTGCACCACCGCCCGCTCGAGCGCGCGCAGCGCCGTCAGGTCCTGTCCAATGGCGATGACGCCGTCCGCCTGCTCCCCGTTGGGCAGCGCCGAGAAGGAGAAGGCCACGCGCGCCTCGCGCCCGCCGGGCCCGCGCAGCCGCGTCTCCACGTTGGAGAGGTCCGCCCCCGCGAGCACCCGCGCAAGCGCCGTCGAGAGCGCGGCCCGCTCCTCCTCCGGCACCAGGTCCGTGAGCGGGCGGCCGATCACCTCTTCGCGGGACAGCCCCGTGAGCCGGCACAGGGCGCCGTTGAAGATGAGCACCGCGCCGTCCAGCCGCGTCGCCAGGATGAGGGCGTTGGCGTGCTCGAGCAGGTCCTCGAGCGAGCTGCGCACGAAGCTGAGCTCGTCGATGAGCTTGGCGGTGCGCATACCCACCGCCACCAGGTTGGCCACCTGCATGAGCACGCGGCCGTCCGCCTCGAGGTCCACCTCCGCCTCCGGCCCCACCTCCGCGGTGAGCAGGCCGAAGAGCTGACCGGAGGCGACGAGCGGGGCGGACACCCCGCGCACCGCCCCAAGGAAGAGCAGCGGCACCGGCCCCTCCACCACCTCCACGCGCCCCCCGGCGGAGGCATCCAGCCGCACCCCGGTGCGCTCCACCGCGCTGCGCTTGAGGCGCAGGGGGGCGGGCGCGGAGGAGGCGAGCGGGCCGTCCGCGTAGAGGGAGGTGGGGGCGTAGCTGCGGGGATCCAACACCTGCACCGCCACGAAGCGCCCCGGCAGCAGCCCCCGGAGCGCGCGGGCCACCACGGAGACGAGGGCCTCCTCGGACCCCGCGCCGGCCACCTCGCGCCCGAGCGCGAGCAGCGCCTCCGCCTGCTGCAACGCCGTCACCGTCTCAGTCTTCATTCGAGGACGCCTTGTCGAGATCCACGATGACCTGGTCACCCACGTACGCCATGGTCTCGTACCGGGTGATTTTCCCAATCTTGCGGACGATGTCCGCCATCCGCTCCGCCTCGCGGTGGATGGCGTCCAGCGCCTTGAAGTCCGGGGAGGAGGGGGCGGCGCGCCGCTTGAGCAGCTCCGCGTAGCCGAGCACGCACGTGAGCGGCTGGTTGAGCTCGTGCGCGGTGGTGCCCGCGAGCGCCACCAGCACCGCCTGCTTCTCGCTCTGCTGCAGCCTGCCCTCCGTCTCGGTCAGCTTCTGCTCGAGCCGCATGAGCGCGCGCAGGTCCGAGAAGATGCCGAGCGTGGCCACCTCGCGCCCGTTCTCGTAGACGATGGACGCGGTCATGTTGACCGGCACGCGCTCACCGGTGCGGGTGAGGATGTCCTGCCGCCGCGGCCCCAGGCGCCCCTGTCCCGCGCGCAGCGCCGCCATGAGCTCCTTCGCGTGGCCCGGCGGGTAGAGCTGCTGGACGTTGAGGCCGCGCGCCTCCTCCGCGGTGTAGCCGCAGATGTCCTCCGCCCCCTTGTTGAAGAGGATGATGCGGCCGCGCAGGTCCGCCGCGAGGATGGCGTCCACGGACGAGTCGATGAGCCGCTCGAGGAACTCCTTGGCCTGGCGGATCTGCTCCACCGC
>JBDLRJ010000146.1:0-14610 GCA_039800145.1 Pseudomonadota bacterium
GCTCCCGGAGCTCGGCCGTCATCCTCCCCTCGGCCTGCTCGCGCGCCTGGCGGAGGGCCTCCAACTCCCGCTCCATGCGGCGGATCTCCGGGTGCTCACCGGTCCAGGCCTGGCGGGCCACCGCGAGCTGCTGCACGGCCTGCTGCTCGGCCTGTGCCATGCGGCCCGCCTCGGAGTCGTGCGCCCAGCCCGCGCGGGACATGTCGCTGCGGCGCACCTCGGCTGCGTGCAGCGCCTCGGTGCGCGCCGCCATGGCCGCGGCAAGCCGCTCCATCCCGCGCATGTTCGCCTCGAGCTGCTCCGGGAGTTCGCCGGCGTGCTCGACCTTGTACTGGGCCATGCGCCGCTCCCACGCGCCGCTCTCGGCGCGGAGCCGGGCGAGCTCCCCGTCGAACACCTGGGAGGCACGCGCCGCCTGCTGCCGCCGCACCTCGAGGTTCGCCTCGGCGAAGAGCGCCGGGAGCCGGTTGGCAATGGCCACCGCCAGCTCGGAGGTGGGTGCGCGCGCGGTGAGCTCGAAGGCGAGCTCCCCCTCCACCTTGACCGAGAGATCCTTGCGCAGCGCCGCCACCGCCGCGTCCATGCCCTTCTCCTCGCGGAGCTCCGGGTAGAGCTCGAACTCGGAGATGGCGCGCTCCAGCACGGGACGCGCAAGCAGCTCCTGGCGGACGCTGAGCAGGCGCCCCTCGATCAGCTCCCCCACCGTGCGGTGGATCATCTCGGGCTCGGGGCGCTGCGCGTCGTACCGCACGACGGACGTGGCCTCGTACACGTCCGGGAGCGCCATCACCCAGCCAGCGCCCACCGCGGCCACCGCGGCGAAGACGGCCCCCACGAGCAGCCGCCGCCGCCACAGCGCAGCCAGGACCTGGTCCACGGACATCCCGTGCTCCATCACGCCCCCCTCAGTTCGCCGGGTGCAGCACGAGCCGCACCGCCAGGATGTTTCGCGCGAGGTCCGCCGCGCCGGTCCCCACCTGCGAGATGCGCGTGAAGGCACCCTGCACGTTGGCGTACCGGGTCCAGCTCCAGTCCGCACCCGCCTCCACCGCGTACCCCGTCCCCACGCCCTCCGCGGCCCCGCCCTCCAGCGGCGCGAGCGCGGGCCCGTTCCGGTACACGCTCGCCACGCCGTAGAAGCGGAGCACTCGCGTGGGCCGCCAATTGACGAAGCCCGAGCCGAACTGCGCCCACAGCGCGTCGGTGAAGCCCGAGGCCCCCACGAGATCGTTGCCCGCCACCAGCCCCAGGTCCACCTGCCCCAACTCCTGCGCGAGCTCCGCGGTGAGCCGCGGAACGCCCCGCGTCTGCCCGTCCTGCGCGCGGAAGAAGATGGGGCCCCCCTTCAACGTCAGCGAGAGCCCGCGGGACAGATCCCTCCGGTAGCCGGCGAACAGGCCCGGCGCGGTGCTGGTGGACTCGCCGTACGCGAACGCCTGGAGCCGGGTCTCGGCGCCCACGGCGTCGCGCCGGCTCGCGCGCCACCACGCCTCCACGGAGGGCGCAACCACCGCGCCGGGCGGGCGACCCGGCTCGTCCACCTGCGCCCCCTCCGCGGCAAGCCCGAACCGGAGCGACCACCGCTGCGAGAGGCGCGTCCCGAGCGTCGCTGCAACCCTCCCGTAGGAGACGGGTGCGAGCGAGCGGGCGATCCCCACGCGCGGCAGGCTCGTGGGATCCGACACGCGGTACAGCCGCAGGTCCACGAGCACGTCGGTGCGGTGCGACAGCCGCCGCTTCCACTCCAGCGCCGCGCGGTGATCCAGCCGCGCCACGCCGGTGGTCTCCCGGTACATGAGGTCGGCCGCGTACCAAGCCTCGAACGTCCCCGCCGTGCCCTTGCTCGAGAGTCCGACCTGGGGAGTGAGCTTGGTGAGGACCTGGCCCTGGAGCCCGGCTGCGTCCGTGCGCAGGAGGAGATCGTCGTCGTACCTCTGTTCCGCGGTGAGCCGGAGCAGCGGGGCGGTGACGTCCGCGCGGGCGCCGGCCGAGGCGAGCAGCAGCGCCGCCACGCCCGCGCGCACGCGCCTCACGGGACCACCAGCGTGTCACCCGGCTGCAGCCAGGCCTCCGGTGCAGCGCGCCCGTCCTCCGCGGAGCCCACGAGTTCCGAGTAGCGCAGCACGTAGCGCCCCGCGGAGGCCCCGGTGCGGATCACCAGCAGCGACTCCGCGTCCGCGAACGGGCTGAGGCCCCCGGCCAGCGCGAGCGCCTGCACCACCGTCATGCGTCCCCGGAGCGGGTAGGCGCCGGGGTGCAGCACCTCGCCCGTGACGAACACCCGCGCGGCGTTCACCTCGTGGAGGATCACCGAGACGCGCGGCCCCTGGACGAACGGCGCAAGCCTGCCCTCGAGCGCCTGTGCGAGCCCCTCCGCGGTGAGCCCCTCCGCCTTCACCTCCCCCACCATGGGCAGCGAGATGAAGCCGTCGGGCCGAACGGGCACCACGCGGCTGAGCTCCGCGTTCCGCCACACCACGACGTCCAGGACGTCCTCGCGGCCAATCCGGTACGGCCCGTCCTCGGTCCCGGGCAGGGTCCTCGGCCCGCTCGCACACGCGGACCAGATCCCGCAGAGCCCCACCACGCCCCACACCCACGCCGCCCGCATGCCCACCTCCGTCCGCCTCCACCGCGGCTGACGGGTTCAGCAGCCGCCGTGCCACGCGCTGCCGGAGCGAGGCCCGCTGCGCGGCGAACGCGGGACGGCAATTCCTCCAGTGCCCCGTGGTTCTCACCCCTGGGAAGGGGGCTTCCCAGCCGGGGCAAGCTGCCGCCTCCACGCACGGTGCGGACGTCCCGGCACCGCGCTTGAAAGGCATTGCGTCCATGACGCGAACGGCGGGGGAGATGGGGGGACTCATGGTCGCGGGGCTCGTGGCCCTGCGGCTGCTGTCCGGGGTGCTGGGGGCACACGCGGAGGGAGCGGCCCTGACGCTCGTGGGCGGAGGGATGCTCGCCGCCTCCTTCGCGCGCAGGCGCGCCGCGAGGCCTGAGCCGGATGCTGCCGATGCGAGCGGCGCACCGGGGGTCCGGCCCTGAGCCCGCCGCCCCTGCGTCCGCCGCTCGGCGCCCACGTCCAGTCGCGGGGCCTTGTCCAGTTCGTCACCTGGGCCCCGCGCCGCCGCAGCGTGGAGGTGCTCCTCCAACCGTCGCGCAGCCGCACGCGGACGCTCGCGCTGGAGCCTGCCGAGGGCGGATTGTTCGTGGGCATACACGAGGCCGCGCCGGGGGATCGCTACCGGCTCCGCCTGGACGGCGGTCCGGACTTCCCGGATCCCGCCTCGCGCTTCCAGCCCGAGGGACCGCACGGCGCCTCGGAGATCGTCGACCCTTCCTCGTTCGCCTGGACGGACGGCGCGTGGCGCGGCCCCGCGGCCCTTCACAGGCAGGTCTTCTACGAACTCCACGTCGGCGCCTTCACGCCGGCGGGAACGTTCCGCGCGCTCGCGGAGCGGCTGGAGGAACTCCGTGAGCTCGGCGTGACCACGGTGGAGTTGATGCCGGTGAACGGGTTCCCCGGCCGCTTCAACTGGGGTTACGACGGCGTTCACCTCTTCGCGCCGAACGCTACCTACGGACGCCCGGACGACCTGCGCGCGCTGGTGGACCACGCGCACCGGCTCGGGCTCTCGGTGATCCTCGACGTCGTCTACAACCACCTCGGCCCGGACGGGAACTACCTCGCCGAGTTCACCGCGCAGTTCACCAACCCCGACGCGCCGAGGGAATGGGGAGACGCGCCGAACCTGGATGGCCCCGGCGCCGAGGGCGTGCGCGCCTTCTTCACGCAGAACGCGGCGCAGTGGATCTCCGAGTACCACCTGGATGGGCTGCGCGTGGACGCCACGCAGAGCCTGTTCGACCGCTCGCCCCGGCACCTCTGCGCGGAGCTCTCCTCCGCGGCGCGCGCGGCCGCCCCGGACCGACGGCTGCTGCTCGTGGCCGAGAGCGAGCCCCAGGCACGCGAAGCGCTGCTTCCGGTCTCGGAGGGCGGCTGGGGCATGGACGCCCTCTGGGTGGACGACTTCCACCACTCGGTCCGCGTCGCCGCCACGGGCCAACGGGACGCGTACCTGCAGGACTACGCCGGTACCGCGCGAGAGCTGCTCGCGTGCGCGCTGCGCAACAGCCTCTACCAGGGACAGCACTACGCCTGGCACGACCGTCCGCGCGGCGGCGCGCTCCGTCACCACGCACCGGCACAGGTCATCTTCTACCTGGAGAACCACGACCAGGTGTCCAACCAGCTGCCGAGCCTTCGCCTGCACGCCCACGCCGGGGCGCCGCTCATGCGCGCGCTGACGGCCTTCTGGCTCCTGCTCCCGCAGACGCCCCTGCTGTTCATGGGCCAGGAGTTCTTCGCCTCGGCGGGCTTCTACTACTTCACCGATCACCCGCCTGCGCTGCAGGAGGCGGTGTCCCGCGGCCGCCGCGGGTTCCTCTCGCAGTTCGCCTCGGCCCGCGCCGCACTCGAGCTCGAGGCCTGGCCCCTGCCGGAAGGCGAGCGCGCCTTCGCCGCCTCCCGCGTGGACCACGCCGAACGGGTGCGCAATGCCCACGCGCTCGACCTGCACCGGGAGCTCCTGAAGCTCCGGAGAGAGGACCCCGTGCTGTGCGATCCCACGGTGCGTCCCGACGGGGCCCTGCTCGCCGAGGACGCGCTCGTGCTTCGCTGGGACGGCGGGCCGCGGGGCGACCGGCTGCTCCTGCTCAACCTCGGCGTGGAGCGGCCCCTGCAACCCGCCCCGGAGCCACTGCTCGCGCCGTCGCCGGGAAGAAGCTGGTCGCTGCTGTTGTCCTCCTCGGACTCCCGCTTCGGAGGACCCGGCGCATGCTTTCCAGACGGCACGACACCCATCCGACTCCCCGGCAGGACCACCCTGCTGCTGTCGGATCTCCCCCACGCACCGTGAGCCTCCCCGAGGCCGGCTTCCAATTCCCGGAGGGCGCCCCGGCAGAGGAGGCGCTCTCCCGCGAGTGGCTCGTCACCAACGGGCTGGGGGGCTACGCCTCCGGCACGCTCGCGGGCTGCAACACGCGCCGGTACCACGGGCTGTTCGTCCCCACGCTGCCGGGGCTCGGCCGCGTCGTGGTGGTGCCGCGCCTCGAGGAGCACGTCCACTGCGCAGGACGCGCCTTCCGCCTGGACGGAGAGGAGCTCGCGGGCGGGACGCTCCACCTGCCCGGTCTCTCCTCGCTCCGGGGCTTCACCCTCACCGGCACTCTGCCTCGCTGGGAGTGGTCGCTCGGGGGGACGCGGCTGTCGCGCGAGCTGGTGTTCCTCCACGAGGAGAACACGGTGTTCCTGCGCTGGCGTCACCTCGGAGGGGCCCCGTTGCAGCTCCAGCTGCGGCCCTTCACCGCGTTCCGCTTTCACGACCGGCCCCTCCCCCGCGAGCCCGTCCGCGCGCAGCACGACGTGGCCTCGGACCGGATCTCGCTGAAGCTGGCCGAGCACGTGCCGCTGCTGCGCCTGCGGTGGAGCGCGCCGGGCGGCGCCTCCTTCGCGCCGGAACCGCTCGAGTCCCCGGAGCTCTTCTACCGCGTGGAGAGGGCACGCGGGCTGGATCACCTCGAGCGTCAACACTCGCCCGGTCTCGTCACCTGCACGCTCCGGCAGGGAGACAGCGTCTCGCTCGGCCTCACGCTCGAGCCGTGGGAGGCGCTGGACCGGCGCGCGGACGAGGCGTTCGAGTTGGAGCAGGCGCGGCAGGCCCGGCTGCTCGCCTCGGCGCCGCGTGCTCTCCGTACCGGGACCGGCGCCCGGCTCGCGCTCGCCGCGGACCAGTTCCTCGTCCGCCCCATCACCCGGCCGCAGGAGGAGGCCTGGGCCCGCGCCGAGGGCCACACCTTGCGCTCGGTGATCGCGGGGTATCCCTGGTTCACCGACTGGGGACGGGATACCATGATCTCCCTCGAGGGGCTCACGCTGAGCACGGGCCGTTACGCCGAGGCCGCTGCCATCCTCCGCACCTTCCAGCACTCGGTGCGGGACGGCCTGCTCCCCAACCTCTTCCCCGAGGGAGGACAGGAGGGGCTCTACCACACGGCGGACGCCACGCTCTGGTTCTTCCACGCGCTCGCGCGGTACCTCCGCGTCACCGGCGACGCGGAGCTGCTCCACCACGCCTGGCCCACGCTCGAGGACATCCTCCGTCACCACCTCCGCGGCACGCGCTTCGGCATCCGCGTGGACCCGTCCGATGGGCTCCTCACGCAGGGGACGGCCGAGCTCCCCCTCACCTGGATGGATGCGCGCGTGGACGGCTGGGTGGTCACGCCGCGCCGCGGGAAGGCCGTGGAGATCAACGCGCTGTGGTTCAACGCGCTCCAGCACGCAGCGCACTGGGCGCGGCAGCTGGGGCGCCCCTCGGCAGAGTGGGAGGAGGCCGCGGCGCTCGCGTGCACGTCGTTTGACCGCAGGTTCTGGGATCCCACCGCGCAGCACCTGCTCGACGTGGTGGACGGAGAGTCCCCGTCCACCGACGGCGCGCTCCGCCCCAACCAGCTCCTCGCGATCTCGCTGGATCACCCGGTGTGCCGTCCGGAGCGCTGGCAGCCGGTGCTCGCTGCCGTGGACCGCGCGCTCCTCACCCCCGTGGGGCTGCGGACGCTCGCTCCTGGCCATCCCGACTACCGCGCCACCTACGACGGGGATCTCACCGCCCGCGACGCCGCCTACCACCAGGGGACAGCCTGGCCGTGGCTGCTCGGCCACTACGTGGACGCCGCGGCACGTGCCGGGAGACCCGCCGCGGAGATTGACCCGCGCCTCCGGGAACTCGCGCTCCGCCTGGACACCGGGTGCGTGGGCTCTCTCGGAGAGATCTTCGACGCCACTGCCCCGTTCCGTCACCGCGGCTGCTTCGCGCAGGCATGGAGTGTCGCGGAGCTGATGCGGCACTGGCACCGGCTGGGGTGACGGGCGGTGCGGCCCCCGGTATACGGCCGCCCCATGCTCCAGACGTCACGGACCGGACAGATCCTCGCGTTCCCCCGCTCTGCCCCCGCGCGCCTCCCCCAGGCCGCGCCGGTTTCAGCCCGCGTGCCCTACGTCGAGCTGCGCCTGACCGATCCCCGCGTCCGCGCCTGGCGGCTCTCCGACAACACCTTCCGGCTCGAGGGCGTCAGCTCGGAGGACCTCGCGGGCTTCGCGGAGCTCACGGTCGACGGGGGCGTTGTCCGCTGCCCGCTCGGCCAGGGAGAAGGGGCCGTCGTCTCCTGCCAGCGGATCGCCGCGGCCCTCCCGCCCGGCTACCGGGCCACGCTCCACCCGGAGCTCCAGCTCGGCAGCTGCGCCCTCTCCATCCACCGGGACGACGAGTCGGGCCGGACCACTGCCGCCGCCTGAGCCACCCCGCCATGGCCTCCCCACGCGCCCCCCGGCACTGGCTGATCAAGAGCGAACCCCACGTCTACCCCTGGTCGCAGCTGGAGAAGGACCGGAAGACCTCGTGGGACGGAGTCCGCAACTTCGAGGCGCGAAACAACCTCCGCTCCATGCTGCCGGGGGATCTCGCCCTCTACTACCACTCGGGAGACGGCAAGGCGCTCGTGGGGGTCGCACGGGTGTGCAGCCACCCGCGCCCGGACAAGACCGCCGCGCCCGGCGAGGACTGGGTCTCCGTCGACATGGAGCCCCTCGTCGCACTCGAGAAGCAGGTGACGCTCGCGGACGTGAAGGCGGCAGGAGAGTTCGCCACGTTCCCGCTCGTCACCCGCTCCCGGCTGTCCGTGGCCCCTGTCACCGGGGAGCACTTCGACGCGGTGCTGAAGCGGGCGGCCACCCGGCTGCCGCGCGGCCGGAACTAACGCCCGGGCGACCTCGGTTGTCCCGTGGCGCCCGTGTCTTCTCCTCCTCCCACAGAGACGCTCGTCGCGCGCTCCCGCGAGGGGGACGCGGAGGCGTACGGTGAGTTGGTCCGCCGCCACTTCCGCGCCGCCTACGCGGTGGCGCTGGCGGTCACGCGCGAGCCCGCCGAGGCGGAGGACCTCGCCCAGGACGCCTTCCTCGTGGCCCACCAGCGGCTCCACGAGTGCCGGGAGCCTGCCCGCTTCCACACCTGGCTGCTGCAGATCGTGCGGAACCGGTCCCTCAACCGGCTCGAGCACCTGAAGATCCGCAGCGCCCATGCCGACTCGGTGAGGACTTCCGACCGCGCGAGCGGCATCCACCCCGCCGCGGGAGATCTCGCGCTCCGCCGCCGCCTGCTGGATGCGCTGTCGGAACTCTCGGAGCGGGAGCGCGAGGTGGTCCTCCTCCACGACCTGGAGGGTTGGACGCACGCGGAGATCGCCGAGGTGCTGGACACGACCGAGGGCAACTCCCGCCAGTTCCTGTTCCAGGCCCGTCGCAAGTTGAGGACGTCGCTGCAAGCGGTCAAGAAGGAGGTCACCGGTGGAGACTGAACCGAAGGTGGATCTCGAAGCACTCGCCCCGAGTCCCGCACGCGTGGAGTCCTGCGTCGAGGCGGTCATCGCGCGGGCGTTCCCACCCCCACCGAGCCTGTGGGAGGCGCTGGCCTGGGCCGGTAGGTTCGCACTCGCGGCCGGGCTGTTGCTGGCGGCAGCCGCGTGGCTGTTCTTCGGAACGCGGCAGCCGCTCCCAGCCCGGCCACCGGGTCCCGTCCCGGCGTATGCTCCCTTCCCGGACCAGGCGCTGTTGAGCCTTGGAGCGCGAGGAGAGGTGGATGCTCCCTGATTCTTCAACGCTGGCACGCCGCGTCCGCACACGCGCGGTGTTGCTGCTGCTCGGCACCTTCCTCGCCGGGGTCGCCGCGGGTGCGGGCGCATGGGCGGGTTGGTCCTCCGTCCGCCGGTCGCAGCGCATGGCCAACATGGGCTCCGCCTTCTCGCAGGAAGGGTTCCTGAAGCTCTACGACCGCTCGCTCGATCTCACGGAAGCACAGAAAGCCAGCCTTCGGCCCGCCTTCGAGCGCCACGCCGCGACCTTCCTTGCCATCAACCGGAAGTCCCTCCCGGAACACCGGGAGCTCAACCGCTCGCTCGACGCCGAGATCCTCCAGGTCCTCACCCCCGAGCAGATGCCGAAGTTCACGAAGATGCAGGAAGGCCGGGAGAAGTTCCTGCGCGGCTGGGCAGGGGATCCGCCCGACTCACCCTCCAGTCCTCCTCCGCCGGCCCGCTGAATCACCCCTCGGCCTGGGCGCGCGGGTCCCGGATGCCCGCGTCCCGGATCTTGTAGAGGAGCGCCTTGTAGGAGATCCGCAACCGCCGCGCTGCCTTGCGCTTGTTCCAACCGGTGCGCTCCAGCATGGCGAGGATCGCCTCCCGCTCGGCCAGCGCCGCCGCGCGCTTCCCGATGTCCTTCAGCGAGAGCTCCTCCTCAACCTGCCCCTCCGCCGGTGGAGCCTCCTCGGGCCGCGGGTGCTTCGCAGCGTGGCCGGTGATCTCCTCCAGCAGCGCTGCAGGATCCTTCAACACCGAGAGCCGCCGGACGGCGTTCTCCAGCTCGCGCACGTTGCCGGGCCAGTCGTAGGCGAGGAACGCCTGGAGCAGCTCGCTCGGAAGCGCGGCGCGCACGCCGTACTTCTCCGAGAAGTGCCGCACGAGCGGGAGGATGTCCTCCTTGCGCTCCCGCAAGGGGCTCAACCGGATGGAGACCACGTTGAGCCGGTAGAAGAGATCTTCGCGGAAGTTCCCCGCGGCGATCTCCCGCTCGAGTTCCCGGTTCGTGGCCGCCACCACCCGCGCGTCCACGTGCACGCTCTTCTTTCCGCCCACGCGGAAGAACTCCTCGTCCTGCAGGACCTGGAGCAGCTTCGCCTGGAGCCGCACCGCCATCTCGCCGATCTCGTCGAGGAACAGCGTCCCGCCGTCCGCCAGTTCGAACTTGCCGGGCTTCTCTCCGTGGGCCCCGGTGAACGCCCCGCGCTCGTAGCCGAACAGCTCGCTCTCGAGCAGCTCCGAGGGGAGCGCCGCGCAGTTCACCTTGATGAACGGCCGCTCCCGGCGCCTGCTCCGCGCGTGGATCTCCCGCGCGATCACCTCCTTGCCCACCCCGGACTCGCCGAGCAGCAGCACCGGCACCGGGGCATCTGCCACCCGCTCCACGAGCGCCCGCGCGCGCCGCATGGCGGGCCCCTGCCCCACGGCCCCGGACGGGCAGATGGCCGCGAGCGCCGAGTCCAGCTCGCTGCGCCCCCCCTCCGCCGTCAGCCGGTACACCGGCACCGCGGGTGGTGTTTGGAGCGCCGCGGGCCCCGGGCCCATCAGCACCCCGTCCACCGTCCCCGCCTGCAGCGCTGCCGTTGCCTCCTCCGCGTCGTTCACGCGGCAGGCGCCCAGCCCCCGCGCAGCCAGCGCCTCCGAGGCCCACCCGTCCCACTCGCCCGGAAGTCCCCACAGCAGAATTTGCCGCCCCATCCCGCCCCCTCCCCGCCCTCGCCCGAAACAACGACCACCCGCCCGCCCGCCCACCGGCCACGTCCCCAGCCGCCGCCCCGTCAGTCAGCAATGGCCGTGCCCCGTGAGCCACGCCTCCACGGCCTGCTCGGCGGCAGCGTCCCAGCGGTGGCGCGCGAGCACCTCCCCGCCCGCGAGGAGCACCGGGACGTCGTACCGGTGGCGAAGCCGCGTCGCCGCGTCCTCGCCCAGCAGATCACGGACCTGGACGGCAACCCCGCGCGCAGCCGCGAACGCCGCGAGTCGCTCGCGGAACGGGCCGCACAGACCACAGCCCGGCGTGACGTACAGCAGGAGCGCCGGGAGGCCGGACGTCACCGCGCGCTGGCCACCTGGGTGGCCGGGCGGCCGGCGAGCACCAGGCGCATGGCCTCGCGGGCCACGGTGGGCGCCCGCACGTGCCACAGCTCACCGTTGACCACCACGGCGGCCACGGCCACGCGCGGGTTGTCGCGGGGCGCGAACCCCACGAACCACGAGTAGTCCCGGAACGGAGCGCGGTCCGCGAGGCTGCCCGTCTTCCCCACCGCCCCCGGCACCTGGTGCCCCCGCTCGCGGAACACCTTGCGCGCCGTGCCCGCGGTGACCGTCTGCTCCATCATCCCCGCGAGCGCCTCCGCGTGCGCCTCGCTGAGCACGCGCTCCGCCGGGCGCACGGGCGCGTCCTCGAAGAGGACCGGGTCCCTCCACGCCCCGCGGTTGGCCACCGCCGCCGCGAGCGCCGCACCGTGGAGCGGCGAGAGGTACACGTCTCCGAACCCCGCCCCCGTCTGCGCCAGCGCGAGCGGATCGGCCGGGAAGGCGGCGAGAGAAGGCTCGGTGGGCACCGGGAACTCCAACGTACGGTTGAAGCGCAGCCGCTCCGCCACCTGCCGCAGTCCGCCGGGAGACAGGTGCTTGAAGGTCAGCTTGGCGAAGATGCCGTTGGTGCTGCGCGCCAGCGCGTCGGAGACGGACATGCACTGTCCGTCACGCCGGCTGTCCTTGAGGTGGTGCAGCGCCACGCTCCGCTTCCCCCCGTGCGTGCACTCCTCGCTCTCCGCCCTCAGCCCCCGCTCGAGCAGCGCGCCGGCGGTCACCACCTTGAAGATGGACGCCGCGGGGTAGGCCGCCTTCACCGCGAGCCCGCGCAGCCCCGGCCGCCCCTGCGCGTGCTCGGCCATGGCCAGCACACGCCCGGTCGCGGGCTCCAGCGCCACCACCGCCGCGTACGGCGTGTGCGCGTCCCGCAACATCTTCTCCAGCGCCCCCTGCACCACCGGGTCCACCGTCAGCGCGCGGGCACCCGAGCCCTGGTCCACCACCAGGCGGCCGCGTCCGTCCACGCTCGCGCGCCCGAGGAGATCCGCCTCGGGGGGAAGTCCGCGCACCGTCGCGATGGGGGGCGCCTTCTCCCGGTCCGGCACCACCGGCTGCGCCTCGTCCAGCGCCGCGAGCGCCTGCTCGGCCTCCGCCGCCACCTCGCGCGCGGGGGCAGGCTGGACCGCCTGCGGAGGGCTCTCCACCGGGGGCACCCAGGCGACCTCCGCCGCCGCCCTCGGCGGGAGGAGCAGGACCTCCGCCACCGGCGCGGCCTCGGCCGTCCCACGGTCCAGTGCGACGGCGGTGGCTGCAGCCACCACGGAAATGCCTGCCAGGATCCACGCCACGGAGGTGATTCGAGAGGTTGGGTTCATGGGCGGCTACAGGGGTGTTGGAGGACGTACCGGATGGTCCCCCGCTCCCCCGGCGTGATCCAGAAAACGGCCCGGGAAGCGCCCCCCCGGCCGGCCGTCCTGCCTGCTAGGGTCCCCGCCCCATGTTCTCGTTCGCGAAAGATGCCGCGCTGCTGGGCACGGTCGAAGCGCGCCGCACGCTCCGGTCTGCCCGCGTCGTCGTCCTGCTCGTGCTGTTCGTCATGTTCTCCGGCCTGGTGGCGGCGCTGACGTCGCTCGCGGTGCAGGGCGTCTCGCGGGCCGTGGACGAGCAGATCGCCCAGGCGCGCCCGGACGCCTCCGCCTCCGAGCGTGCGGAGTTGAAAGCGCAGTTCGAGCAGCAGGCCCGCGAGGGGCGCAGCGAGTTCCTCAAGCTGTGGTTCTCGGACGACGCGGCGTTGCTGGAGGCCGTCAAGGAGGTACCCGTCGCCCTCCTGGTGCTCTTCAAGCTCTCCCTCGTCTTCCTCCCGCTGTACGTGGCGCTGCTCGGGTTCGACAGCGTCAGCACGGAGCTGGGCAGCCGCTCCGTCCGCTACCTCGCCATCCGGACGCCCCGCGCCGCCATCCTCGTGGGCAAGTTCCTCGGGCTCTCCGTGGTGCTGCTCGCGCTGGTCTCGGGGACGCAGGGGCTCGCGGTGGCCTGGGCCGCGCTCAGCGACAAGGACTTTCACGCCGCGTCCGCCTTCGTGTCATGGGCCCGCTTCAGCGTCTCGTCGTTCACCTACGCGCTCGCGTGGCTGGCGCTCACCACGCTCTGCTCCAGCCTGTTCCGCGTCTCCATGGTGGGACTGGTCGTCAACGGCATGGCCATGTTCGGCCTGTGGCTCGCGGACGCCGTCGGCTCCGGCATCTCGCGCGCGGAGCCGGGTGGCGCGCTCGGGCTGCTCGCCCCGCTGCGCTACCTCTCCCCCACGCACTACGCCGGGGATCTCCTCCACCCCGCGCTCTCCCGCTTCGGCCTGAGCGCCCTGGCCTGCGCCGCCTTCGCGGCGGCCTTCCTCTCGCTGGGCGCCGCCAGCCTCCGCACGAGGGACATCTGATGGACGCCGCCATCGAACTCGTGGACGTGGTGAAGCGCTTCGGCCCGAAGACGGCCGTGGACCGCCTCTCGCTCCGCATCCCCCGCGGGAGCTGCTACGGACTCATCGGCCCGAACGGCGCCGGCAAGACCACCACCTTCAGCCTGATGTGCGGCTTCCTCGCGCCCACCTCCGGGAGGATCTCCGTGCTCGGCGTGTCGCCCTCGGCCTCGGGGGCGCTCAAGGGACGCGTGGGGGTGCTGCCGCAGGACGCGCTGCTCCCGCCCTGGGAACGCGTGGGACGGCTGCTCACGGACTGGGCCGCGCTGTCGTACCTGCATGCCCCCGAGCAGGAGGCGCGCACGGCGCTCCAGCGCGTGGGGCTCGCCGAGGCCTGGGACGTGAAGTGCAACGCGCTCTCGCACGGGATGACGCGCCGCGTGGCCATTGCGCAGGCGATCATGGGCGCCCCGCCGGTCATCCTCCTGGACGAACCCACCGGGGGACTGGATCCTCGCGTGGCCGCCGAGGCGCGCACGCTCATCCGCTCGCTGAAGGGCGAGCACACGCTCGTCATCTCCAGCCACAACCTCCAGGAGCTGGAGGAACTCTGTGATGCCGCGGCCATCCTCGACCGGGGCGTGCTCGTGCGCGCGGGGACCATGTCCGAGCTCACCGGCCAGGGCGAGGAGTTCACGCTGCAGCTCGTGCCCACCGCACCCATCCCCGAGGACGCCCTCCGCGCCGTCCCGGGGTGCGCCGCCGTCTCGCGCGCGCCGGACGGCAAGGTCCAGGTCCGCCTCCAGGGCGGCCCCGGAGCCTCACCGCCGGAGCAGGTCATCACCGCCTGCCTCCGCGCCGTGATCGACGCCGGCGGGCAGGTGTCCGAGGTCCACCGCGGCCGCAAGCTCGAGCAGCGCGTGCTCGAGCTCACCTGACGCGTCAGTCCGGGAAGAAGAGCGGCTCGCGCGTCCCCACGAACTGCTGGATGGCCGAGGCCGCCGTGGGCTCGAGCGAGCGGAACTGCACGCCCATGCCGGGGAAGATCTCCGGCTGGCGGTCGTTCACCTCGCGCCGCCACCGCACCACGCCGTGCACGTCCACCGACCGGCCGGAGGGGAGCGTGAAGCGGAGCTCGATCTCCGAGCCGATGGGCAGCAGGTCCACCGTGGCGACGAACAGCCCGCCCTCGCTGATGTCCGTCGAGAAGCCGGTGAAGAAGTTGGTCTCGCTCTCGAGATCCACGGACGCCTCCATCCGGACCCGCTTGCGCTCCCGGTTCGGAGCGGCCGGGGGCTTCGCCACGGGCTTGCCGGGCGCGGTCTTCGGTGCCGCGGCGGCAACCGGCGCCGCCTGGGGCGCAGGGGCCGACTTCTGGATTTCGACCTTCGGCGCGGGCACGTGCGCCTTGTGGATGCCCGTCGCCTCGTAGCCGTCCGGTGCGGGAGGCGGCACGGCAGCGCGGGGGA